>CAIKMY010000135.1 GCA_903828635.1 uncultured Acidobacteriota bacterium | reverse complement strand
GGCGGCGGCCCAGTCAACTGATCCTCGGCACTGTACTGGACCAAGTGCCAGAACGATCAAGTTCGTCCTCGCCCGGAGCAAGCGGAAGAGGCACGGCCTCCCCGTTGCCCCTCCTGCGGAAACATCCTCACCTTCGTGCAGCGACTCAAGACTCAGCTGTGGAGGCCTCCATGAAGAAGAAGTTATGCCTTCCCGCTCTGTCCCACCTCATTCACGGCGGATCTATGAATGATCGCGTCATCGTGCCGAGGTCCCGCTGGGCGGAGACGACTCTCCGTCAGGGGGACCGGTTGGAGATCGTTCATTTTGTCGGGGGAGGCTGAGCAGGGCGGGCCGGATGATCGACCCGCCCTGCTTACACCCCCTGCAGACTGGTTGCCGTCTTCCTGCTTGTTGGTTAGCGTGTCGCCGGCATGGCCTCACCGACAAACCTCGGGAGGAGGTCGTCGCGATTGGCGAGGAGGCAGACAGCGGCGGCAATGATGATTGCCGATTTTTTGGCGTCATCCTCGACAATGCGCTCGTAGGTATCGAGGTTGGTATGCCAGGTGACGTTGCCATACTCGATCGGATCCTGGCCGACGCCGATGCCCGGGAGACCGGCCTGGTTGAATGATGTGTGGTCAGAGCCGCCAAGGCCGCGGCTTTTGGTGGCATTAACGCCGACAAAGCCGAGGTCGGCAAAGATTTCGAGTGCCTGGCGGAGAGTATCGGCCCCCTCCTGTGGTCCGAAGACGCTCATTCCGCGCGCCCGGCCGGTGCCCGAGTCAATGTTGAAGTAGCCGCCGAATCTGGCAAAGTCGGGTTTCGGATTCTCAGCCGTCCCAAAGTGCTCGCGAATATAGGCCTGTGAGCCGAGGAGTCCCTGCTCCTCACCGCTCCAGAGGGCGACGCGGATGGTGCGGCGCGGCTTGAGGCCGATTGCCTTGAGGATCCGTGCGGCCTCCATCATCGTCGCGCAGCCGATCGCGTTGTCGGTGGCTCCGGTGGCCGCATGCCACGAGTCGAGGTGGCCGCCAAGCATGATTACCTCGTCCTTCTTGTCAGTGCCGGGGATCTCGGCAATGACGTTGTAAGCGGTCCTGCCCTCGGGATAGAGCTGGTTGACGATGTTGAATTCGAGCTCGACCGCTGTCCCGTCAGCGAGGATGCGGGTGAGGCGGCCGAAATCTTCATTGCTGATGATGACGGTCGGCACAGCTTTGGTGACCTCGAAGGTGCGGTTGTTGAAGGCACGAATGCGGCGCTGCTCCATGCCCGAGTCGTTGACCCGGACGGCGGCTCCATTGGCGACAAGGAAGGCGTCGACCCGCTCGTCGACTTCACGGATGGTCAGCTTCTTTGGCTGGCCGGGTTGTTGTTGCGGCTCGGGCGTGCGGCGCGGCCCACCCGGCGGGCCGGCAGGGCCGTTGCCGGAGAATCTGGCCCTGGCCGAGGCATCGTCAAGCCGCTTTGGTGGCGGGTTGAAGTTGACCGGCGTCGCCGTATGCCTGCCAAAGAGGACGATCTTCCCACGAACCTTTCCCTTTTCGCTTTCGAGGTAGGCGTTGAGTTCATCCGCCGTTGGTGTTGCCGGCGGGATGAGCTGAACCACTCCGGCCCTGACCGTTCCCGGTGTGCTCGGCGTCCACGCGAGCACCTCGGCAACCAGCGGCTCACGAAACGGCACGACAACGTGGGCGCTCAGCCTCTCGTTGGCCCATCCCGGATGTCCGAAGTCCCACGGTTCGAGGTGGCCGTTCTCCAGACCCCACGAGGTCATCTGCCTGACACTCCATTCGCCGGCGGCCTTGAGCGATGGTGATCCGGTCAGGCGCGGACCATAGACATCCGCGAGGAAGTGCAGCGTTCGCATGATCTGCGAGTTATCCGTCCCCTCTTTGCGGATCTTTGCCTGAATCTCCGGATCGATCGCCGCTCCACCTCCCTGGGCAAAAGCGGACCCGGGGATCAGCAGCGAATTGCTTACCAGTATGACGCTCGCAAGGAGCGCCGTCAGCCTCTTATGCATCGAATTCCTCCAGTGGCTAAACAGAAACAGCCGGCATCGGAACAGACTGACCAATTGATAATTCCAGCGGGCTGCTTACCAATTTTGCCTGTTCCGATTTAGTCACATAAAATGGGCGCAAGTCACACCGCCACTATTCTCTCTTTTTCCGCCTTCTTGACAAGCTTTCCGGCGCGCCATTACTATTCGCCACGGTAATTCCCCTGTGAAAATAGTTAGTAACGGTCAGTAACGGGCCGGAAACGACAGTCGATACCCTGATCAGAATGGCACCTGCGGCGAAACCAGCAATAAAGGAGAGCGGCGCGTGTGTGATTGCGCCGGCGCGATGCGGATAATATTTGCTTCATCAGAGGTAGTCCCATACTCAAAGACTGGGGGACTGGGTGACGTCGCCGGTGCGCTGCCGCAGGCGCTGGCGGCAATCGGCTGTGAGGTAATCGTCATCACTCCGCGCTATTCCGGGTGGGCTGACCGGCCCGGCGGCCTCGTCGGCCATTCAACCGGAGAGCTTCTCTTCAGCGATCTTGCCGTGCCCTTCGCCGGCGGACTGCGCTATGCCTCCGTCTGGCGCGATCACCGCGACGGCGTCCCGATCTGGTTCATCGACTATCCGGAATACTTCGGCGGTGGTTACATCTATGGTTCAGGGGATGACGATGCCGAACGCTTCGCCTTCTTCAGCCGTGCCGTTCTTGAGCTGACGAAGCGGCTTGGTTCGCCTCCCGATCTGCTTCATTGCCACGATTGGCAGGCAGGATTTATCCCTGCCTACCTTGCCTCAGTCTTCGCGCAGGATCCGTTCTTTGCCGGCACCGCGACCCTCTTCACCATTCATAATCTTGCCTACCAGGGATGGTTCTCGCCGGGCCTCCTTGACCGGTTCGGCCTTGGCTGGAGCATCTACGAACAGGGGATGGAGTTTCACCAGGCGGCCAATGCAATGAAGGCCGGGATCAGTCTGAGCACCGCCGTCTCGACCGTCAGCCCGCGTTATGCCGAGGAGATCCAGACCGCCGAGTATGGCAACCGCATGGAGGGGCTGCTGCGCTGGCGAAGCGGCGATCTTATCGGTATTCTCAATGGTGTCGATTATGGCGAGTGGGATCCGGCCACCGATCGCCACATTGCCGCCAACTACTCGATCGACAGCCTCGATGCCAAGCTCGCCTGCAAGCGCGATCTGCTCGACCGCTACCACCTGCCAATTGACCTTGAACGCCCGCTGATCGCTGTCGTTGCCCGGCTGACGGTGCAGAAGGGCATCGACCTCATCGCCCGTGCCATCTGGAGAATGCTCGATACCGGAGCCCGCTTTGTCCTCCTCGGCGCCGGCAGCGAGAGCGACGAGGGCTTCTTCCAGCACGTTCGTGACAGCCGACCCGATCAGGTCGGCGTCTATTTCGGATTCAATCAGGCACTTTCCCATCAGGTCGAGGCCGGCGCGGACATGTTCCTCATGCCCTCCGCCTATGAACCCTGCGGCCTTAACCAGATGTACAGCCTCCGGTATGGAACCGTCCCGATCGTTCGCGGAGTCGGAGGTCTCGATGACACCATCCGTGATTTCGATGCTGTGACCCGCGAGGGAAATGGCTTCAAGTTTTACGAGTATTCCGAAGAGCGGATGCTCGAAAAGATCTATGAGGCGATGATGGCCTTCTACGACCACGACCTCTGGCGCACACTCCAGGTAAACGGCATGCGAGAGGATTTCTCCTGGAAGCGCGCCGCCAAAGTCTATCTCGATGCCTATCGCCGTATCATTGCCCGCCGCCGCCGCTAAACCATCCTGACTGCAGTCTGGTCCTGCGCAATCCTTGCAGAAAGTCGCGGAAATGAAGATTCACCCGTGCCGCGAAATTTGCCGAACGCCCCGGCTGGTTGTGCGTCAGCCCATGTCGTCTGATATACTATCTAAGTTTGTGTCGGCCGGCTGCTGATTCACATCGGCTGCTGATTCACATCGGCTGCTGATTCACATCGGCTGCTGATTCACATCGGCTGCTGATTCACATCGGCTGCTGATTCACACCGGCTGCTGATTCAATAGCCTTCACGATAATGGCTGTTGAGACTGCTGACCGACACGACACTGGTAAGCAGGAGATTCTGAGGGTAGCAGGAAATAAAGGCTGATTATTACACATTAAGACAGGGTAAGAAGGAGAGTATCATGAGTGAATATGTGGCGGATCTGACTGACGATAAGTGGGAGAACGAGGTCCTGCAAGCAAAGGGGCCGGTGCTGGTCGATTTCTGGGCAGCGTGGTGCGGGCCGTGTCGCAACCTTGCGCCGACGGTCGATTCGGTGGCCGAGAAGTATCAGGGGAAGGCGCGGGTTTACAAGCTCAACGTTGATGAGAATCCGCTGAGCCCGGCAAAATATGGGATTCGCGGTATTCCGACGCTGATTCTCTTCAAGGACGGGCAGGAGGTTGAGCGCCAGGTAGGTGTTCCGCAGAATCCGCACCAGGCGATCTCGTCGCTGATCGATCAGCATCTCTAAAATCATACATTTCCTGATTCAAAACCAATCAGGAGAGTTGACCAATCAGGATTCATGGCAAATCAATATGACGTGGTGATCATTGGGGGCGGCCCGACCGGACTGGCGGCCGCCGTTTATACCGGGCGTTCGTTGTTGAAGACGCTGGTGCTGGAGCAGAGCATGCCCGGAGGGCAGATTGTTCTATCGGCAGCAATCGACAACTACCCGGGCTTTGCCGATGGCATTTCAGGTTACGATTTTGCGCAATCATTTCTGAAGCATGCGCAGCGCTTCGGGGCTGAGGTGCGAATCGGAACCGGGGCGACATCAGTAGTGCGCAACGATGATGGAACCTTCACGGTTGGGCTGAGCGATGGGGGTGAGGTGATTGCGCGGGCGGTCATTCTGG
This sequence comes from uncultured Acidobacteriota bacterium, assembly GCA_903828635.1. Classification (GTDB taxonomy): domain Bacteria; phylum Acidobacteriota; class Blastocatellia; order RBC074; family RBC074; genus CAIOZW01. Next base: position 4,769 of record CAIKMY010000135.1, on the reverse strand, counting down.
CGATGGGGCGGCATCCGCGCAAGCTGGACATTCCGGGGTACGACCGGCTGTTTGGTTCGGGTGTCAGTGTCTGTGCGACATGTGACGGGGCCTTCTTCCGCAACGTCCCGGTAGCCGTGGTCGGCGGCGGGAACTCAGCGGTTGAGGAGGGCTTCTTTCTGACGCGCTATGCCTCGGAGATCCGCTCGATCCATCGCCGCGATCATTTCACCGCGCAGAAGATCCTGATCGAGGAGTATCTGGGAAACCCCAAGGTTCAGCCGGTCTGGAACTCGGTGGTCGAAGAGATCTACGGTGAGAAAGAGGTTGAGGGGATTCGCGTCCGCAACCTGCAGAGTGGCGAGTCCGAAGATCTGGAGGCGAAGGCGGTCTTCGTCTTTATCGGCTGGATACCCAATTCCGCTCTGGTGAAGGATCTGGTGCGTCTCGACGACCAGGGGCGGGTGTTGGTCAATGAGTTGATGGAGACGGGTGTTCCCGGTCTTTATGGTGCGGGTGATCTCTGTGTGCGCCCGATCTATCAGCTGGCCAATGTCGTTGCTGACGGAGTGCAGGCGGCCGTCTCGGTTGAGAAATACCTTGAGAGTTCCGGACAATCCCGTCATTGAAAGAGACCTCCATTTGAAAGAATTGAAACCGGAAGAAACCGGAGAAACCGGAGTAACCGGAAGAATCTGCCGCAAGAATCTGAAAGAAAAAGAGATGAACCTGGCAATCATTGGCGCGCAGTGGGGCGACGAGGGCAAGGGTAAGATCGTCGACATGCTGGCGCCGCATTTTGATGTCGTCACGCGTTATCAGGGTGGTCACAATGCGGGCCACACCGTGATCATTCGTCAGGGTGGAGCTGATCAGAAATTTGTGCTCCATCTCATCCCCTCAGGGATCACGCATGCGGCGAAGACTTGTGTGATCGGGAACGGCGTGGTGGTCGATCCGCGTGCGCTGATTGCGGAGATGGCCGAATTGCGCGGCAAAGGAGTCGAGGTCACGCCGCGAAACCTCAAGGTCAGCAACCGTGCGCACCTGATTTTGCCATACCATGTTGCGCTCGATCGGGCGATTGAAGCGGGGCGTGGAGGGAATGCGGTGGGGACGACGATGCGCGGCATCGGACCTGCTTATGAGGACAAGATGGCCCGGCGCGGACTGATGGTTGGGGAGCTGACCGATCCGGCGAGGCTGTCGGAGAGGCTGCGTGCCAACACGCGCCAGGCCAATCGCCTGCTGGCGATGCTTGGCGGCGAGCCGATTGACGAGGATCGGCTGGTTGAAGAGGGAAGTCAGTGGTGTCAGCTGCTGGCCCCCCACATCGAAGATACGACATATTACCTCAATCAGGCGATGCGCGACGGGCAGCGAATCCTGATCGAAGGGGCACAGGCGACGATGCTCGACATTGATCACGGAACTTACCCTTTCGTGACCTCATCGAGTTCGTCGGTTGGCGGTGCCTGCACCGGAACCGGGCTGCCGCCATCAGCGGTCGGTCTGGTGATCGGAGTGATCAAGGCCTACACGACACGGGTCGGTGGCGGGCCGTTTCCGACGGAGCTGAATGACGAGACTGGAGAGGCGATCCGTGCGCGCGGGCAGGAGTTTGGCGCTTCGACCGGACGGCCGCGCCGCACCGGCTGGTTCGATGCGGTCATTGCTCGCTATTCGGTGATGATCAACGGCCTTGGCGCACTGGCACTGACCAAGCTCGATGTCCTCGATGAACTTGATGAGATCCGCGTCTGCACCGGTTACCGGATTAACGGTCAGGTGACCGATCGTGTCCCGTTTGATGCCGAGAGTCTCTCCGCCGCTGAACCTGTCTGCGAGACGCTCCCCGGCTGGAAGAGCCCGACTCGCGGCATCCGCCGCTTTAACGATCTCCCTTCCCGCGCACAGGATTATCTGCGACGACTCTCCGAACTCTCCGGTGCCCCCTTTGCCTTCATCTCGACCGGGCCGGAGCGTAGCGAGACGATCGTTGATCACGACGTCCTTCGTGCCTGTGGCCTGTCACTCGAAGAATGATCTACCACTACCTGACCGCCGATGTCTTCACCAACCGACTCTTTGGCGGCAATCAGCTGGCCGTCTTTCCCGAGGCAGATGGGCTGGGCGACGAGACGATGCAGGCGATCGCCCGCGAATTCAACTACTCCGAGACGGTCTTTGTGTTGCCGCCCCGAAACCCCGAGTGTGATTTTCGGCTGCGGATATTTACTCCGGGCGGCGAGCTGCCATTTGCCGGCCATCCGACCATTGGTGCTGCATTTATTCTGACACTGACCGGGCAGGTTGCCCACGATGAGGCCGGGACGCGCATCCTTCTCGAAGAGGAGGCCGGCCCGGTTCCCGTCGAGATTCGCGGCAGCTCTGCCGGGCCGTTCCACGCCTGGCTGACGGCACCGAGACTGCCGGTCTTCATCGATGATCTCCCACCGCTGCCGCACCTCGCGCGTGCGCTCAATCTGGCCAGCGACGACATCGTCACCGACAGCCTGCGCCCGCGTTTTGTCTCCTGCGGCGTGCCATTTCTTTATCTGCCATTGCGCGGACTCGATGCCGTCGGGCGCGCGATCGTCGATCGCGCCGCGTGGCGCGATCTGCTGCGCGGGGCTCCCTCAAACGAGGTCTTCCTCTTTTGTCTTGAAACCCGTTCGGTCGACACGCAGGTTCATGCCCGGCTCTTCGCGCCTGGCCTCGGCATCGAAGAGGATCCGGCCACCGGCTCAGCCGTTGCCGGACTCGGGGCCCTCCTTGCCGACAACCTGCCGCAGGCGAATGGTCTCTTCTCCTGGAGTGTCGAGCAGGGGATTGAGATGGGCCGGCCCAGCCGCCTCGATGTCGAGGTCACCAAAGCGGCCGGCACCATCACTTCCGTTCGCGTTGGCGGATCGGCTGTCAGGGTCATGCAGGGCGAGATTTCACTCTGATACCACATTTGCCTTTACGTGCCATTGTGTCGACGGCCTCGGCATCACTGTTGCTTTTTAGTTGCGGAAGTGTCTATACTAATCTTTCTGTCATTGTCAGTACTCTTAACCTCACGACAGCCGGCGTCGATGAGGGGACTTTCAAGAATATTTGCCGGCAAGGGCTTTGCTAATTGCTGCGGTGAATTGAAGGTGACTTCCAAATGTTTGCCGGAGCGATGACAAGTTTGTTGGCATGAGGCAGCGTCACTCCCGGCCAGGCATCTTCGGAATGTCATCCTTCCAATAATTTAACCTTCTGGTATTCACAATGGATCGGTGCCTGATGCCCGGTTCATCTTGATATTGGACAATCAGCAAAGGAGAACCAGATATGAGTTACCTTGCCAAGCGGTTCCGGACCGTGATGCTTGCCGGAGGCATGCTTATGATCATGCTTTCGACGGCGCTCGGCCAGACATATACCGCCACGGTGACGGGAACGATCAGTGACCCGCAGGGTTCAGCGATCGCCGGCGCGAAGGTGGTGGCGATCAACCAGGGCACCAAGCTTGAGTATGCGGCACAGACCAATGCTTCAGGAGTCTACACGCTGCCCTTCCTGCCGATCGGCAATTACGTAATCTCGGTCGAGGCAAGCGGTTTCAAGAAGACCATCTCCTCCGACTTCAAGCTTGAGGTCAATCAGACGGCGAGAGTCAATCTGAACCTTCAGGTTGGTGCGGTGACCGAGCAGGTGACGGTCTCCGATATTGCCCCGATCCTGCAGACGGAGAATGTCACCGTCGGCCAGGTGATCAGCGGCAACACGACGACCAATCTGCCGCTCAACGGGCGCAACTTCCAGGCGCTGACGCTGCTGATCCCCGGCGTGGTTTCGCCCAATCCGGGAGCGTTCAACAACGCCAGCCTGCAGAATGGCCAGGGCCGCCCCTACGTCAACGGCAACCGCGAGCAGGGCAATGCCTTCCTGCTCGATGGTATCAGCGTTGACGAGACGATCGACAACCGCATTGGCTACAAGCCGAATGTCGACGCGATCGCCGAGTTTCGTGTCGAGACGAGCAACTCCTCAGCGGAGTTCGGCAACGTCACCGGCGCGACTGTCAACGCGACGCTCAAGTCGGGAACCAACGAGTTTCACGGCAACGTCTTCGAGTTCCTGCGTAACGACGCGCTCGATGCCACCGATTGGGCGCTCAATCGCGTGCGTGCGACCAAGCAGAAGCTGCGTCAGAACGTCTTTGGTGGCACCCTCGGCGGGCCGATCATCAAAGAGAAGCTCTTCTTCTTCACCGACTACCAGGGAACGATTCGCCGCACCGGTGGTGGTGCAACTGCGGCGGTGGCGCCGGCGGCATGGCGTACCGGTGACCTTTCAAGTCTGCTGACGCGCAACATCTTCATTCGCGATCCACAGAAGACCGGAGCCTGCAACGCGACCGATCAGACTGCCTGCTTCCCGGGCAATATCATTCCCACTTCGCGCATCGTCAACCCGGCGGCAAGGGCGCTCTTTGCCGATACCAGCCTTTATCCGCTGCCGGAGCGTATCGATCCGCAGTCGCTGGTCGGGATCTACAATACCCGGACGCTCAACAAGCTTGACGGTCATCAGTTTGACGTCAAGATCGATGCCCGGCTCTCGGATGCCGATAACTTCTCGGCGCGCTATTCGTTCGCCAACTTCAACGAGCGTGGCGATCGCGGTGTGCTCAGGACCAATCCAACGAGTAAGAGCTTCAATCGTCCGCAGAACATCGCGCTCAACTGGACGCGTACCATTACGCCGACGATCATCAACGAGGCGCGTGTCGGTTTCAATCGTGCGGTCTTCAT
>CAIKMY010000134.1 GCA_903828635.1 uncultured Acidobacteriota bacterium | reverse complement strand
GATTCAGCGGCGGCACCGTCGGCGACCTTCAATCAGCCGGAGGCAGAGGGGAATGCTCTCGGTGCAAGCGAGATGAAGGCCGGAAGCGTCCTCGTCTATCCACGATTTACCACCGGCCAGCAGGGGAGTTCGCGACTGGCGCTGACTAATACTCATCCGACGCAAAGGGCCAGAGTCCGCATCTTCTTCAATGGTCTTGCGGATACGCCGGCGACAACCGAAACAATTCTGACGGTACTGCCAAATCAGACGCTCTCGATCAATCCGGAGCAGTATGCACCAAACCAGAGGGGTTGGGTAATGGCGGTGGCGATCGATTCACGAGCGCAACCGACCAGTTTCAACTTCCTGATCGGAAGCACGCAGGTGCGTGAAAGGGATGGGGTGAGGAACGGCTATGCGGCAGTGGCGATTGCCCGCAACGCGGCGGGATCGGTGCAGCGAAACAGCGATGTCGAGACGGCCGATCTGGTCTTCAATGATGTCGAGTACGACCGCCTGCCAAACGTCCTCGCCTTCAATGGTGTGCCGAGTCAGACAGATAACACCTCAACGATTGGTTACGCACGCGCCTCGAACGACCTGACGGCCGCTCCGGTCATGCGCGGGCTGGTACAATCCTCGCTGACGGATCACCTCATGAGTCAGTTCGCGGCAGTCTTTGCGCTGCTTGAAAGCCGTGTTGGCGCGATAAACACGGCATCATCAAATCCTCCGACGCCGGTGACACGAACGATCACCGTGGGGCAGCGCGGCTGGCTGAAGATGGTGCCGAACAATCCGATCTTTGCCTGGGCCAACAACGTGGCCAACCTGCCCTTCGTCAGCCCGGGGACGTTTGCCGACTACCAGGGCGGACTCGGAGGATGGACCAATCCTCATTTCCTGACGGTGACGGCAACATTTCTGACGAAGACAATTGCGCTCAATCCGAACAACGAAGCACCAACGGCCGACTTCGAAGCAATTGAGCCTTTTGTCGAGGCACGTTCGGCCAAGGGCACGACGGTAAGGCTGGATGGCCGGTTATCGAGTGATCCGAATGCCGAAGATCCACTGACTTACAAATGGTATGACAATGACGCGGTGATCGCCTCGGTTCCGCTGGTTGACTATACCTTTGCGAAAGGGTTGCACATCATCAAGCTGGTGGTGACCGACGGCAACGGAGTCAGCAGCGAGCCGAAGATCCACATCCTCGAGGTTCGCGACACGACTCCGCCGGTGATCAGCGGGCTGCCGACGAACATCACCAAGATCACCAACAGTTCACTGGGGGCGACGCTCCAGATCCCGACAGCCTATGCCTATGACATGGTTGATGGGTGGACGACGCTGACATCATCACCGCAGTCGAACAGTCTCTTCCGGATTGGCAAGACGACAGTGACCTATACGGCGAGGGATTCGTCAGGCAACACGGCGAGTGCGTCGATCACAGTGACGGTCTCGAAGGGCAGTCAGAACTTCCCAACTGTTGGGGGGGCAACCGGCAACCGCATTCCGACGCTTCCCAATCCCGGCGATCAGTATCTGCTGGTCGGCAAGGTACGGTCGATGACGCTGCAGGCAGCCGAAGAGGACAACGAGCCGGTGACGTTTGAGCTGGTCAATGCGCCGAGCTTTGTCAGACTCGAGAAGGTTGATCCGGTCGGTCGCAAGGTCACCCTGGTGATGTCGCCGCGTGAGGGTGACCGGGCATTCTCGTCAGTCCGGGTGGTGGTCAGGGATTACAATGGCGGCATCTTCAGCACACTGCCATTCCGCATCCAGATCAGTGATGTCGAGAACAGCGAGAGCACGACCGGCGACAGTGGCAGCGGCGGGGGTGGAGGTGGTGGAGGTGGTGGAGGTGGTGGCGACACTGGCGGCGGGGGAGGAGATCCCACACCGACCAACAAGCCACCGACAGCAAGGATGGCTCCGCTGCCGGCCACGATTCAGGCCAACACCAACAAGGGAGCGACGGTGCAGCTCGACGCCTCACCGTCGAGTGACCCGGACAGCGATCCGCTGACCTACACCTGGAAGAACAATGACCGGGTCATCGCTGAGGGAGCGATCGTCAGCGCCGTTCTCGGGGTTGGCAGGAACTCGGTGACGCTGACGGTCGATGACGGAAAGGGCGGTGTGAGCACATCAGAACCGGTAATCGTCGAGGTGGCCCCCCGACAGTTGACCGTCGCCGGGATCACACCGCCGAAGATTGCCTTCAACAGCACGACGGAGATGACGATCACCGGCACCGGCTTTGATGCGGCGACAACGGTCAGGTTCGACTGCTCAGGGACGTGCATCGGCGGCTCACAGGTGACGGTGACGCTGACGAGCGTCGAGGAGGACAGGATCAGGCTGTCAGCAAGAACGACCTCCAAGACGCCGGTTGGCAATCGTGATCTTTATGTCACCGGGGCCGGTGGTGTCATCATCCGTCTGATGCGCAGCAACTATGTTTCGCAGTGAGGCTGACCGCGCCTGACGTTACCAAAGCTCGTGGTGCCGGGGGGAAGAGCCATTTTCCCCGCGGCACCACGAGGTAAATGCCGGTTAATCCTCCCGGGCCGGAGACTGGCTGCTTAATTTAACGGCTTTGGCCTCTTTTCCATATTTCCCGACTGCGAACGGTAAGGTATAATCCTGAGATTGTGAGCCGGTAAGGATTACTGGTTCCGGATCGGGCTTGTTGCTTCCCTGTCCTGATTGAAGCTCGATCACTGACTACCCGGGCATCCAGACACCAAGAGCCACCGGGTTGGTTCTCCATCAAACAACTGCTGCCTCGACAAGAGGTTTCCTTCAAGGTCAAAGCGCCATGGCTGACGTGCCGGGAGACAGCTTCGCGCGCGCCAGAGGAGTGTATTGTTTGCAAAGAGACGAAGCGGCGAGTGATCAGCGGGTTGTCGCGACTGATGTGGTAGTGACTACCCACCGTATCGAGCCATCGCGCGGCTGGGTATCATTGCGGCTGAGCGAGGTCTGGGAGTACCGTGAACTGCTCTGGTTCCTGACGATGCGAGACATCAGGGTCCGTTATAAGCAAACGGTTCTGGGTGCGGCCTGGGCGATCCTGCAGCCACTGCTGACAATGGTGCTCTTCAGCGTCTTCTTTGGCCGTCTGGCGAAGATGCCATCTGACGGTATCCCCTATCCAATCTTCTGTTATGCGGCGATGGCTCCGTGGTCATTCTTTGCCAACGGGCTGGCGCAGTCGTCAAACAGCCTCGTCGGCAGCGCGAACCTGATCACCAAGGTCTATTTCCCGCGACTGACGATACCGCTGGCCTCGGTGGCCTCGGGGCTGATCGACTTCGGGCTGGCTTTTCTGGTATTGCTGGGGATGATGTGGCATTACGGGACCTGGCCAGGTCGTGAGGTGATCTGGCTGCCATTGTTGCTGATGCTTGCGCTGGTGACGGCACTGGGGGCCGGGCTTTGGCTGTCAGCGCTCAACGTGCAGTTTCGGGACGTGAAATACGTAGTCCCCTTCATCGTGCAGTTCTGGATGCTGGCAACGCCGATCGCCTATCCAAGCAGCCTGCTCAGTGGAGGCTGGCGAATAATTTACGGATTGAATCCGATGGCCGGCGTGGTCGAGGGGTTTCGCTGGGCGCTGCTGGGATCACGATCATCACCGGGTCCGCTGGTGGTGGCCTCGGCAGGGGCTGCGGTATTACTGCTGATCAGTGGAGCATTCTATTTTCGCCGAATGGAGCGGACCTTTGCCGACAATGTCTGAGGCCGTCAGGCAATTGAGTTTGATGCCGGATAAATCCGATGAGTGTGACGAGCGAGATGAGGCTGAGAGAGAAGATCGAGAGTGGCAGGGGCGGGTGCCTGGTGATTGGCGAGGTGGGACAGGCACATGACGGGAGCCTGGGGATGGCGCACGCCTATATCGATGCGGTGGCGCGGGCAGGAGTCGACGCCGTCAAGTTTCAGACACACATTGCAGCGGCGGAGAGTACGCGGGACGAGCCGTGGCGGGTAAAGTTCAGCCGGCAGGATGCGACTCGTTACGATTACTGGAAGCGGATGGAGTTTAGTGAGACGCAGTGGGCGGGGCTCGCGGAGCATGCGGGTGATTGCGGGATCTGGTTTCTCTCATCGCCGTTTTCGCTGGAAGCGGTGGAGATGCTCGACCGAATCGGAGTACCGGCGTGGAAGGTCGGGGCCGGCGAGATCACCAATCTGCCGATGTTGCGGGCGATGGCGAGAACAGGAAAGCCGGTAATCCTCTCAAGCGGGATGGCGACGTGGGCGGAGATGGACACTGCGGTCAGAACGGTGCGGGAAGCTGGCAGTCCGGTGGCAGTATTGCAGTGCACGACTGCCTATCCCTGCCCTCCGGAGAAGATCGGACTCAACCTTCTGGCGGAGTTGCGCGAGCGTTATGGATGTGTGGTCGGACTCTCGGATCATTCGGGAGCGATCTATGCCGGATTGGCGGCAGCGGCGCTCGGGGCACAAATCATCGAGGCGCATGTCGTCTTCTCGAAGGAGTGTTTCGGGCCGGATGTGCAGTCATCGCTGACGACGGCTGAGCTGGCGCAACTGGTAACCGGTGTGCGGGTGATCGAGCTGGCACTGGCCAATCCGGTCAACAAGGAGGAGATGGCGACGGAGCTGGGTGAGTTGCGCGGGATCTTTGGCAAGAGCCTGGTAGCGAAACGGGATCTGCTGGCGGGAGAGGTGTTGACGGCGGATGATCTTGTCTGCCGTAAGCCGGGGAGTGGCATTCCGGTGGCAAGGTTTGATGAGATCGTTGGTCGAAGGCTGAAGCAGGCGGTTGCCGGTGGAGCAATGCTCAGCGAGGAGGATTTTGAGTAATCGGCGAAAAATCTGTGTTGTGCTGGTCGATCGTGCCAACTACGGACGCTTGAAACCAGTGATGGAGGAGATTGCCCGCCATCCCGGGCTGGAGTTGCAGGTGCTGGCAGCGGGGACAATGGTGCTGGAGAGGTTCGACCAGCCGACGAAGGTGGTGCGGCGGGATGGATTCGGGATTGCAGGTGAGATTTACATCGAGCTTGAAGGTTCGACACCGGCGACCATGGCCAAATCGGTAGGCTTCGGAGTGGTCGAGTTTGCCAGTGAGTTTCAGCGACTGAGGCCGGACGTGGTGCTGCTGATCGGTGACCGTTACGAGGCGCTGGCGGCGGCGATTGCAGCGGCATATATGAACATTTGCATCGCGCACCTGCAGGGAGGAGAAGTCTCGGGATCGATCGATGAGAGCGCGCGTCACGCGATCAGCAAATTCGCGCATTACCATTTCCCGAGCACGATGCGTGCGGCGGATTATCTGCGACGAATGGGAGAGGCTCCGGAGACGATACTGGCGGTAGGCTGTCCATCGAGCGATATCGCGAAGGGGATGGATCGCAGGCTGACGGACGGGATGGTCAATGACACCGGAGCCGGTGCGGTGATCGATACCCGGCAGCCTTACCTGCTGGTGGTCTTCCATCCGACGACGACGGAGTTTGGCGGAGAGCGGCAGCAGATGGAGGAGTTGCTCGTCGCCTTGGGGCGGTTAGCGCGACAGACCATCCTGCTCTGGCCGAATATCGATGCCGGCTCGGATCGCATCAGCAAATCGATTCGTGTCTTCAGGGTAAGCCATCGGCCGGGCTGGCTGAGAACTCTGACCAACCTCTCACCGGAGGATTACCTCAGGGTACTGGCCAATGCGGCCTGTGCCATTGGCAATTCAAGCAGTTTCGTGCGTGATGCGGGCTATTTCGGGACGCCGGTGGTCCTGGTCGGGAAGCGGCAGGAGGGGCGTGAGACTGACAGCCACGTCGTCAGGAGCGAGCCGGTGGCTGCACGAATCGAGGCGGCGACACTTTCGCAGTTCGGGCACGGGCGCTACGAGCCGAGCACTCTGTATGGTGATGGCAAGGTAGCGCCACGAATCGCCGAGGCCCTCTCACGACTGACCCTCTACACGCAGAAAAGATTACATTACATCAAAGACGAATCGACGGGATGAATCGACGGAGAGCTGCTGAGTGCTGATCGGGGTCAACTATCATTACATCCGACCGTGGTATGACGAGCCCTATCCCGGTATTCACGGAATCACGCCTGAGGTGTTTGAACATCAACTGAAGCTGCTTGGGAGGGTGGGGCATTTTGTCGGAGCAGCAGAGATTGGCGAAGCGCTGGCCGGAGTAAGGCCACTGCCGGATCGTGCATTCGTCGTGACGCTCGATGACGGACTGCGGGAGCAATACGAACATGCGTGGCCGATTCTGCGTCGGCTGGGTGTTCCGGCAATCTTTTTCGTCAACACGGCGGCGATTGCCGAGAGGCGGGTGCTCGGAGTTCACAAGATTCATCTGGTGCGTGCCTGGCAGCCGCCGGAGAAACTGCTTGAACGACTTGGACAATCCGGCCGGTCCGGAAATGGTGGACAAATGGGCGCACTCTCCGATGTCAGCCTGATCGAGTCGATTCGCCGGCGGGCGGCGGCACACTACAATTATGATGATCCGGAGACAGCCTGCCTCAAGTATCTGCTGAACTTTGTGCTGGAACCGGCGGTGCGTGACCGGCTGATCACGGAGTGCTTCGAGGAGATGAATCCGGGGGCGGAGTCGGAGATCAGTCAGCGACTTTACATGTCGGGTGAGGAGCTGCGCATTCTGAGTGATATGGGCTGCCTTGGAAGCCATGGTGATGACCATCTGCCATTGGGATTGCTGACACCGGTGGAGGTGCAGAGAGAGATCGAGCGTTCAGTGGAACGAATCGAGGCGTGGACGGGGAGGCGGCCCGAGGCGCTGAGCTATCCGTATGGATCGGCTGAAGCCTGCGCGCCACCTGTCTCCGGGATTGCGACGGATCTGGGTATCAGGTTTGCGTTTACGGTTGAACGCGCGGGGAATCCAGACCTGCGGGCACCGTTGCATCTGGCACGGTGCGATTGCAATGACCTGCCGGGAGGCAAAGCGGCGTGCTGGGAAGCGGATCGTCTCTTTGAGGAGATACCACGAAGAGAGTGGTATCTCGACGAGCACGTCGCCTGATGAAAGGCTGGTGAGATCGATGTGGAGGGGTGATCAGCCACGAATCCTGATGATCACGGCCGCAAGCCGGCGCCACCGGTACGCAGCCGCCAGGCTGGCAAGTCAGCTGAATCTGGTTGGCATTGTCAGTGAGGATAAGCCGGGACAGCCGGCGACCGGAGGGGGCGATGTTAACCGGGATGAGATGAGCGAGCAGGACCTGGCAGACATCAGACGCCATTTCGCCGAGCGGGACGCGGTCGAGGATTCAGTTTTTCGCCTCGATGTCGGCCTCTCGGATGTCTGGCCGGATGTCTGGTTATTACAGGTCGGGGCCGGAGAGGTTAACAGCAGGGAGACATTCGACAAGGTGAGTCAGCTTGCACCGGATCTGATCGTGCTTTACGGCTCAAGTATCATCAAACCACCGCTGCTGGCCGCCTGGGATGGGCGAATGATCAACCTGCATCTCGGTCTTTCGCCATATTACCGCGGATCAGGAACCAATTTCTGGCCGCTGGTCAACAGGCAACCGGAGCTGGTTGGCGCGACGCTTCACCTTGCAACGCTGAAGGTCGATGGTGGAGCGATTCTGGCTCAGGTGCGGCCGGAGGCGCGAGCAACCGATCGGGCGCACGATCTCGGGGTGAGGACGATCATGGCCGGGCTTGACGCACTGCCATCGGTTGTCACGGCAGTGGCCGATGGGCGGGTGACACCGCAAGCACAGGACGAGTCGATCGGCAGGGTCTTTCGGCAGCGTGACTTCAACGCTGCGGCACTGAGAACAATGTGGCGCCATTTCGACACCGGGATGATGGAGGAGTATCAGCGGGAAGCAGACGAGCGGCAACGGCGCTACCCGATAGTGGCGAAGGCAACCTGGTGAGAGGAGCAGACGATGGCAAGGATGCTTGACGGTGCAGATCTGATCAGAGCGGCAGCAGAAATGGGTCGAGGGCAGGCGGCCTCTATGGCACGAGCGATGAGCGTGCCGGCAATCTTCCACGGGATGGAGAAGATCTTTGCCTCGGGAGCCGAGCCGATCATCGCCTGTGGCGAGCTGTTGCAGGAGGTCAGTGGCTTTTTTCGATTCACGGCAAGGCACGGACTGGAGCAATTGCCGGCAATCCATGGCGGCAGGGACGAGGCGGAGAGAGATCCGGAAGCAGCAACCGGGGCCCATTATGGAGGGCTTTTCGAGGGGTTTTCGACGACCTCCTACCGTGACGAACCGTGGCAGCTGCTGAGCGAAAGGCTGCGGCGAAACGGGATTGAACTGCCCAATCCATGCAGTTCACGGCTGCTCGACGCGGGTTGTGGCGGCGGGCGCTATGCGATTGCCTGGCGTCGACTTGGAGCCGGGGAGGTAGTGGGTATCGACATCTCGCCGACCAACATCGCCACTGCCCGGAGTCACCTCGGTGACGCGGGAGCCACCAATGTCGAATTCATCGAGGGTAATGTCCTCGCACTTCCCTTCCCTGACGCCAATTTCGATATCGTCTTCTCGAATGGTGTGCTCCACCACACGGTAGACTGGCGAAGAGGCATCGGCGAATTGCTGCGCGTGCTTCGGCCCGGGGGGCTCGGGTGGCTCTACCTGATTGAGGAACCCGGGGGGCTTTTCTGGGAATTGATCGAAATCATGCGGGTGGTGATGACTGGCGAGGAGCGAAGCTTTGCCAGGGAGGTACTCCGTCTGATGGGGATCCCGGCCAACCGGATTTTCTATATGCTCGACCACGTCATGGCACCAATCAATATAAGGCTGCGACCGGAGGAGATCGAAGAAGTGCTGCGCGAGAGTGGCGCGTCATCAATCATGAGGCTGCGGCGCGGGGCCGATTTCGATCGGGTCGAGCACATTTATCAGGGTGAGCCATACGCCGAGGTCAAATACGGCGTCGGCGAGAACCGATACATCTTCAGCAGGTGATGAGAATACTGGGTTTGATTCCGGCACGAGGCGGCTCCAAAGGAGTGCGGCGAAAGAATGTGCGGCTGCTGGCGGGGAGACCGCTGATTGGGTGGACGATCGAGGCGGCGCGCGGGTCGCGGTTGCTGACGAGGACGATCGTCTCGACCGACGATGCGGAGATTGCGGGGATTGCCCGGGACTGGGGTGCGGAGGTGCCGTTCATGCGCCCGGTGGAGTTGGCGGCTGACGACACCCCGATGCTGCCAGTGGTGACTCACGCCGTTAGCCAGATCGAGTCCCGCGGTGAGCAGTTCGAGGCGATCTGCCTGCTGCAGCCAACCAATCCGCTGCGCACGGCAGAGTTGATTGATGATTGCATCGAGGCTTTTATCGCCTCGGGCGCAGAGACGCTGGTGACCGTGCTGCCGGTGCCGGAAAAATATAATCCGCGCTGGGTCTATTTCCGCCAGCCGGATGGAAGAATGATTCTGAGTACCGGAGAGAAGCTGCCGATTTCACGCCGCCAGGATCTCCCGCCAGCCTTTCATCGCGAGGGAAGCATCTACCTGACGCGGCGCGATGTTCTGCTCGATGGCGGCAGCCTTTACGGTGAAAGGCTGATCGGCTTTCCCGTCCCGCCCGAGAGATCGGTCAATATCGACTCGCCTGAGGACTGGGAAAGAGCCGAGTCGATCATCAGGGCAGGTGGCAGTGAAAACGACAGATCGGGTTATCGATAATCAGGGTCGATGATATGTGTGGTCTGGCAG
>CAIKMY010000133.1 GCA_903828635.1 uncultured Acidobacteriota bacterium | reverse complement strand
GGAAATTCAAATTGTTTTGTTCATTCCTAATTCTCAATTCTCAATTCTCAATTCTCAATTCTCAATTCTCAATTCTCAATTCTCCATTCTCCATTCTCCATTCTCCATTCTCCATTAGTTGACACATGGCCCACCGATCGTATAAATTGCCGATTTGAGGCGTCGATCAGATTATCAGGTCACAAAATCCAGGTAGTTTTATTCGGCGCGGGCAGGATAACTATTGGAATACAAAGCCGGGCGAAACCAGCAACAGACCGGTTATGAGATTCCTACCCTCCCTGCAGATTCTTCCGCTTTACGAGAGAGGCCGTGAGACGCAACTATCAGACAAACTGAGAGTTATTCAGGTGGCACTCAAAACCGGGAACGGCAAAAAAGAGAGAGCAGGATGCAGTAACAGGATGCAGGAAGAGGGTTGACAGGTTGATGTTGATAGTTTGACAGGTTGATAAAAGGCATATAAGAGAACAAGTAACCGATGATTGAACCAGAGAGTGAGATTGGAACCAAGTCATCCAACACCAGGAGGAGAATTATGAGTTTTGCGAGACGCTTACCGGGTCTGATGCTGATGATGCTGCTCATTGTCTTTGGAGCTGCGGCGCAGACCCTGCGTTCGACCGACGACACTCGCAATCAGGCCCCGACCGTCAACGGCGGCACCGGCCTGTTCACGGTCTACGATGCGCAGACTTTGCGCAAGGGCGAGTTCAGCGTTGGCTTCTTCGCGAACCATTATCACCGTGATCCGGGTGACCTGCGTTGGGAGGTATTTCCGATCAACTTCCAGGTTGGCTTCAATGACCGGCTTGAATTATTCGTCAACTTTGAGGCGAACCGGCAGGTAGCGGTAGGAACACCGGCACTGCTGAGTGGTTTTTATATGCCGGACGTGCGGACGCAGCCACTGATGAGGGTTGGGAGGCTGGTGGTCGTTCCCGGGCAGAATGCGGCTTCGGTGCTGAGTGGCGATCCCTGCGGCAACGGAGGATTTCCGGGACCGTGCACAGTGGCGGGATCACGAAACCTCGGGCCGTTCACGGCGCGGCCGACGGGAAACAACACGGCGCTCTATGTAGGTCTTGGTGCTCCGGTTGGCGGCATTCTGCCGGCGTTGCTGCCGAATGTTAATCCGGGCTATTACCCGGGAGCGCCCTTCATCTCCCGTTACGCCGGCAGTGGCATGGGTGATGTCTGGGTTGGAGCAAAGGTGCGGCTGACAGAGGCAAAGAACCCGTTTGGGTTTGCGCTGATTCCGGTGATCAAGGTTCCGACGGTTGGGGATCTCTTCCCCGGACTCGAGCGCGGAAGGGGCACTGGCGCCTTTGATTACGGAATGATTGCGGCGTTTGACGGACGGCTCAGCAAATATATCAACCTCAGCACGAACATCGGATTCATCCACAAGGGTGATCCGAAGGCATCATCGATGAATCTCGGCCCGCTCTGCGTTGGCTGCGCGGTGATTCAGGGGTTTGGCCGGAGCGACAACGCGCTTGACCTGCCGAACGAAGTGCGGGCGGGCATTGGCGTCGACTTCCCGCTGAGCCAGTATCTGCAGTTCATTGCCGAGGTGAGTTCAACACATTATGTCGGGTCGCGGACACCATCGCTGATGACGAACAGTCCGATCGACTTCGTTGGCGGCGCGAGGGTCTTCCCGACGCGGTGGCTTTCGGTGAGTGCGGCATACCAGCGCCATCTCAACGCACTTTCGGTTCTCAACCGTCGTTTCGGATCGAATGGTTTCATTGCCGGGGTCGCGCTCGGCCGGGCGAACGAGCGGAAGGAGCCGGTGCTGCCAAACCAGCCGCCGACGGTGACGCTGACGGTTGGCGAGGTGACCAAGGTCGCGACCGATGTCCTGCGTGAATCGGCAACGACGATCTGCACTGGCGATTCCGTAGCGTTGAGCACCTCGGCCTCGGATCCGGATGGGGACACGCTCCTTTATTCGTGGTCGACGACTGGCGGGAAAATCCGTGGTGAGGGGGCGAACACTTCATTTGACACCACGGGTCTGGCTCCTGGCGAGTACACGATCACCGTTCAGGTCGATGATGGCTGCGGGTGTGTGGCCTTCGATTCGAAGACGATCAGGGTAACGTCATGTCCGCCGCTGACGGTCTGCTTCGGTTCAAACCTCAGTGTTTCGGCCGACAAGGCGAAGGCTGACGCAGGCGAGAAATTCAGGCTGACGACTACTGGTGTCAGTGGTGGGCGCAACTTCGGTGCGGTCGATTATCGATGGTCGACTTCGGCGGGAACGATCAGCGTCAATGGCCAGAGCGCCACGCTCGACACTACGGGGGTCACTCCCGGAACGACGATCGAGATCACGGTCAAGGCAACCTCCGAGGCGGGCAGCTGCTCGGCGAGCGGCTCGACACGAGTCACGCTCAACACGCCGCCGCCACCGAAGCCGAAGCCGCGGGCGAGCCAGATTGGCGTCTGCACGACGTTCAAGAAGAACAAGTCGCGTGTCGACAATGCCTGCAAGGATGTGCTGCGCAGCCAGGTCATTTCTGCCCTCCAGGCGGATCCGGGTGCCAGGCTGGTGATCGATTCCTATCGCGGTGCGAAGGAGAAGGCGAAGAACCTCGATATCGACCGCGGAAGGAATGTCCGCAACGCACTGGCCGATCCGAACACCGACCTTGGCACGGCGATCGATGCCAACCGCATTGCCGTTCGTCCGGGAGGGATCTCGGAGGGTGGTGACCAGGTCAAGCTCTGGCTGGTACCGACTGGTGCTGACGATCCGGCCGGCCCGGCAACGGTCGATGTCGGACCGGTGAAAGCAACGAAGAAGCCGCGGCGAGGTCGCCGCTAGTCAGGGATGCCGAATGGCAACTGATCAGGGCAGGCGATCCACGGGTCGCCTGCCTTTTTTGTGCCTCCACGACTCCGCCGGGCATTGAACAAATCCTGCCGGGGAATCTCTCAATCACATATGCGAGTGCAGCGACTGAGTATTCTCGTCTTCGTCATCGCGACAGTCATCGGCGGATGGCTCCGTTTCGACCATCTCTCCCTGAAACCACTGCATCACGACGAGGGAGTCAACAGCTTCTTTCTGCTCAATCTGGCGCGCGATGGCCATTACCGCTACGATCCGACAAATTATCACGGGCCGACCCTCTACTATCTGGCACTGCCGGCACTGCGGATCTTTGGTGAGACCGACTTTGCGCTGCGCCTGATGCCGGCAGCCTTCGGGGTGCTGACGATCCTGCTGCTCTGGCCGTTGAGAGCGAGACTTGGCCCGATCGGCTTGCCGGCGGCGGCCTTGATGCTCGCACTCTCCCCGGGGCTGGTCTTCTTTTCAAGGGACTTTATTCACGAAACCAGTTTCACCTGCTTCACCCTGGCAATGGTCGTCGGCCTGCTGCGATTTCGTGACAGCGGAAAGTTCCGCTGGCTCGCCTTCGGCGCAACGGCGGCGGGTCTGCTCTTTGCCACCAAAGAGACGGCGATCATCACCGTGTTGGTAATCGCCCTTGCACTCCTTCTGGCGACACTCTACGACAGAATCATCCAGAGGCAGGACGAGACGCTGGCCGGCATCGCCGGCAGCGTCTTGCAAGAGATGCGGGCTTCCCTGCCCTCACTCGACTTCGGGCTTGCGGCACTGACGATCTTCGTCTTCATCAACCTCCTCTTTTACTCCTCGCTCTTCGTCAACTGGCAGGGGGTGGCGGATGCGTTCAGGTCGCTCCGGCTCTGGACGCAAAGGACCGGTTCAGAACACGTCAAGAGCTTCTGGTATTACACCGGCCTGATGCTCAGAATGGAGTTGCCGCTGCTGGTCGGATCGCTGGTTGCCGGGGCATTCATTATCAGACGTGCTACTCGCTTTCAACTCTTTATCGGGGCCTGGACACTGGGTATATTCCTTGCCTATTCGCTGATCGGCTACAAGACGCCATGGCTGGTCATCAATATACTGCTCCCGGCATCACTCCTCGCCGGCGAGGCGGCCGCACGGCTCTTTACGCTGGTCTCAGGCAACATCCTGCGGACAGCAGTCCTCCTGCTCCTCGTGTCGAGCCTCTGGTTCCCGGCACAACTTGCCTTTGAGCTCAACTTCAGGAAATATGACGACAACAATAATGCCAGCGGATACCTGAAGAGCATTGGAGAGCGGCTGAGACTGGCGGCCTATCGCGACAGCCAGTATGGTTACGTCTATGTCCAGACCAGTCGTGAGATAATGACACTCGTCGGTCTGATCGTGAGTGAGGTGGCGGCTCGTGCAGAGGGGCGGGAGACTGGTATCCTCGTGACCTCCCCCGACTACTGGCCGCTACCGTGGTACTTGCGCCAGTTCCCCAATATCGCCTGGAGTGGCACACTGCCGGCTGTCAACGAAGACGGAAAGCTGGTTACCAATCAGCCACTGATCATTGTCAACCTCGACCAGATGGATCCAATAATCGGGTTGCCGGGCTACCGTGTCAGTCCGACCGCCTACAATCTTCGACCGGGGGCCTCGCTCGCCCTCCTCGTCCGTGAGGAGCCTCAGAGCGAGTCGTCCACTAACAACAATGAAAGCAGGGAGAGAAAATGAAGCATTCAGCAGCATTCGAGGCGCTCTGTGAAGAGGTCCGCTCACGAATCAGGGAAATTGGCATTGAAGCAGTACGCCAAAAACTGGCAGTGGGAGAGAGTTTCCACCTGCTCGATGTTCGCGAGGATCATGAATGGGCAAAGGGGCGGATACCCGGCTCCGCACACCTCGGGCGCGGTATCATCGAGCGAGACATCGAGAATCTCATCCCTGACCGTGATGCTGAAATTGTCCTCTACTGTGGTGGTGGTTATCGCTCTGCCCTTGCCGCTGACAATCTCCAGAAGATGGGTTATCGCCAGGTCCTCTCAATGGCGGGTGGCATCCGCGCCTGGCGTGAACTTGGCTATGATCTCGATGCCGATCAGGGATAAGGCTTTACCGCTCATTCCCACTAAATCTACTAAAGCATTGATATATATACATTGCGTGCATGGCCCGCTAACATTAACGAGTCGATCAATGCAAAATTCAGAACATTTGATGGTGATGATCGTAAAATTAATCAAAAATTGAAAGAGATCGATGAGACAATAATGGTATAAATACTGTGACTTTGGTAATAACTGCTGTATAGTGCACGACATCAAAAGTTGATGTTTAATCGACTGCAGACACTAATGGCAGCGGCGACCTATCTCATCTTCATCCTTGAAGACTGATGAGAAGACTGCGAAGACTGCGAAGTCTGATTGTGTGCTGAGTAACGCCGAATCAGCTTCAGGATCAGATTAGTCTTACGAAGTACAATCGAGTAATTGGAGAGCCTCGAAGCGTGGCCAGGTCAAAAAAAACGGGGGTTGGCGAAAGGCAGGCAACGGCAGGCCCGGCCGCGACCAATAACAGGAGCAACGACCATGGCCAAGATGGACATGGCCAGGATGGACATGGCCAGGATGGACATGGCCAGGATGGAAGCCGGACAGACAAGGAGGAGCTGCAGGCACAGCAATATCCGCTGCAGCATAAAGGAGATAGCATGAGCGATTCGAACGGGTTCAATACTGACACCAACAACGCAGCAGCAACGGCGGAGCAGGAAACTGCAGGATCTGTCGATTCCGCTGCCGAGCGGCAGGCACGCCTGAAGTCTATTCAGGAGAAGACGGCACAACTGCTGCGTGAGGGGCGCCATGCGGAGGCACGACGCGTCCTGAAAGAGGCCGAGGGGATTCGGAAAGAGAATCAAAAAGAGCAATGGCTGGCGGAAGCGCGGGCGGAGCGCGAAAAGGCGCTTGAGCTGATCAACGATGGCGAGATGGAGCAGGCGCAGCAGGCGCTGGCACGAGCCGATGAGCTGGAAAAGAAAGCAACCGGTGTGCTGAAGCGCACGAAGAATATAATCGGGTCGGTAAGGTCACTGCTGCCGGGCAGGGCCAAAAGTGCGGCGGCAAGTGACAATGCGACCGAGACGACGACCGAGGCGGAGACGGCCCCGGCTGATCCGCTGGCGGAATCGATACGCATTGTCAGCCTGCACTCGAAGGTCGCCGCAGGTCTCGGCCTGGTGCCGGGTCCGGTGGGCAGCCTCGTTGGAGTGCTCTCGGCTCAGGTATCGATGGTCTGGCGGATTTCGCGCGCATTCGGACACAACGTGACCAAAGAGCAGGTACGTGGTGTGCTGATCTCGCTGTTGACGTCGGTGATTCCTGTGCTGGCGGGACAGGGGGCTGGTCTGCTCTTTGGAGCGCTGGCAATATTCATTGCGACGCCGGTACTCGCCTACGCGCTGACGAAAGCGGTCGGCAGTGTTTTTATCATGCACTTTGAGAGTGGCGGAACCCTGCTGACCTTCGATCCGAAGGCCTTCACGGAGCACTTCGTCAACGAATTTAAGAAGGCGGGTGGCACAATCCACGAGTCAGCCCAGACTTCTGCAGAAACGGCCGCGGCCACAGCCTGAACACGGGGGCCTGAGCCCGGGCTTCGCGGCCCCGCATATCATCAGTTACAATGACGACAATATTCAGGCACTCGGAATGGCTTACTGCCTTTCGAGTGCCTGAAAGTTTACAGGTCTGCCTGCGTGCTACCGCAGAACTGGCCAGGCAACTCCTCCGGAGGGATGATTGAATAACGATTTAACGAGCGATGCAAAAGCCGGGGCGAGTAGTCCGGGTACCGGGTCAGGAACTATTGATCCCGCCAGCAATGACGCCAGTGTCGGTAAGGGAGCAACAAAGACGAGGTTTCCGAAGCTGCGGCGACTCTACAAATTTGTCAAATGGGGTATATACCTGATTCTTGTCGTATCGCTGCTCTATGTACTGCGTGAGCGAATATTTGTTCGGGTCGATACGGGTCAGGTGCTTGTTGTCTACTACAGCCTCTTTGGCGGAACGCAGCATAACCGGATCTCCCGCGAAGGTCTGCACATCGTCGCACCATGGGACAAGTACTACCTCTACTCGGTCAGAAGTCAGACGATGATCCAGTCATTGGAGGTGCTCTCGCGCAATGGCCTTGAGGTCAATCTTGACGCGCAGATCCGGTTTCACCCGATCCCGGACATGGTGCCACAGTTGCATCGGCGGTTCGGGCCCGATTATGTCAACACTTTCGTGACCCCGCAATTGAAGGGGTCAGTGCAGCGGGTGATTGGTCAATTCCTTGCTGAGGAGGTCTACGGGTCAGAGACAGGGGTCTCGGTGAGTCGAATCCTTGAGAGTACCAAGCAGCTGATTGGTGGTGAATTTCTTGCGATCGAGGATGTCGCCCTCTTCAACATCAAACTACCTGAGATGGTACAGCAGGCGATCCAGCAAAAGGTTGAGGCTGAGCAGAGATCGATGGCGGCGGTATTCAAAGTGGAAGAGGAGAGGCAGCAGTCGCTGCAGAAGCAGGTTGAGGCCCAGGGGCTGAGAGAGTACGCGCGACTGGTTCCCAATATCCCCAAAAGTGTGCTGATCTGGAAGGGGATTGAGGCAACACAGGATTTGGCAAAATCGCCAAACGCCAAGATTGTCGTGGTGGGAAGCAAGGGAGAATTGCCACTCCTCTTTGGAACGACACCGGAGAAATGAAGTGTCACTGACGACCCGATGGAGTTTATTTAGTCTGCTGTTGATCGGAGTGCTGGCCGGCGGGTGTGTGCACCTTGTGCCCATGCCCTACGGGAGCCAGCGCGAGGAAGCAAAAGCACTGGGGAAACAACTGAAATCGCTCACACCGGAGGCGCGCAATGTGGCGCTGAGTGAGCACAAGCTGGCGCGTGAACTGAGGGTGGTTCTCGACGAACTGGCCAAGCTGCCACTGGATGATTTCAGGAAGCGATTCGAGTCATACACAAATGATCTGGTAAAAATACAGGCCAAGCGGCGTGAGATCCTGGCATCGCTCGAAGGACGTCACTGGAACAGTCCGATGGTACTGGCGGTACACGAAGGCGCAGTCGAGCAACTGAGAAGCGACATGTCGCGCACGCAGAGATTGATTGAGTTGACGGAAGGTGTACGGCTGCGAGTGGAACTTGGGCGAACAGAGGGTTTTCCCGAGCTGGCAATGGTGAGCCACCGGCTGGATATCTTCCTCGCCAGCAAGACTGACCTCGAACCATTCAGTGCACGACTTGAGGCACTGCGGGAGGCTTTTAACCTGCAGGAGAGCGATTTCAACTAAACAGAAACAGCCGACATCGTCACACATTGGAGCACAACCCTGATTCGTGGCGATTGCAGCGGGGTGTGTTCCAATCCTGTGTGCTCCGATTGAGAGAGATGTTCCCATTGTCGACGGTGATCAACAGCAACAACAGCACACGAGACGAGCTGATTGACCGATTGCGGCAGAATGGCGACGGCAGACAGTCTGATGGGTCGGCAGAGGGAGAGTCCCGAAAAAGTGAGGCGAGAAACGGGAACAGTAATAGCAACAGTAACGGCAAGGGCTGGGCGGGTATCCGAGGGTTGAGCAGTGAGCTGCGGAAGCAGTTGAAGGAATTTGAGAATAATGTGCTTCCGGAGATCCGGGGGGTGGCGCAAAGGATTACACTGGAGGTGCGCGAGCAGGCGGCAGCGCTTGATGAGCAGTATGGCCCGGAGCTGCGCGAGATTGGAAAAGAGATAGCGAGTGAGGTGCGTGGCCAGGCAGCGGCACTCGATGAGAAGTATGGCCCGGAGCTGCGCGAGATTGGAAAAGAGGTGGCGAGTGAGGTGCGTGGCCAGGCAGCAGTGATCGATAAGAAGACGCGGCCGCTGCGCGATGAGGTGCGGGAAGACGTGAGATCGGCAATGGAGGCGCTCGACGAGCGTGTCCAGCCGAAGACGGAGCTGCTGAAGCAGCGGTCACTGCCCTGGCTCGCAGCACTTGAGCAATTTCTCCAGCCGTGGCTTCAAAAGTATGAGGAGAGTATCAGGCCACGGCTGGAGGCATTTGACGAGAGCTATCAGGTATTTGTCAGGGAGCGAATCGATCCGCTGCTCGGCAATTCACACCGTTCACAGTTGCAGGCGATACTCAACGGCGGCGAGATCGGCCTGCGCCCTGAGGAGAAAACCGCCAATCGACGGCTGGGGATGGGGCTGGGTGCGCTGGCGCTGGCGCTGGCGAGCAACTTTGTGGCTCCACTGATGCCGCTGGCGATTGCCACCGGCATCCTTGCATCAAGTTCGAAATACCCCTACGCCTACCGTCAATGGAAGGAGACTGGCAAGATCGGGGCACTGCACCTGATGTGCATTTACAGCCTCTATCTCTGGCTGGGAGGGTACGCGACGGTTGGATCACTGGGGGCAGTGCTTTACGGTCTGATGCTCAAGGCAAAGGCAGTGAGCGAGAATAAGTCACGGGACAACCTGATCAACCTCTTCCAGTTGCAGCCGGAGACTGTCTGGATTCGGAGCAAGGGGGTCGAGGTCGAGATCCCGTTCACACAGCTGCAAATTGGCGACACGCTGGTGCTGCATGCCGGGCAGATTGCGCCCGTAGATGGTATGGTAATCGCGGGGGAAGCGACACTCGACCAGCACATGCTCACGGGAGAAGCCCAGCCGGTGGAGAAGACGACTGGTGATCCGGTGCTGGCCTCGACGATGGTCATTTCGGGACGGCTCGACGTGATGGTCGAAAAGACGAGCGTTGAGACGACAGCGGGGCAGATCGCGGCAATCCTCAACCGGACAGCGCAAAACACCAGGCCACAACTGGTAAGTGCGATGGCGGCGGCTGACAAGCTGGCAATTCCAACACTGACGCTGAGTCTTGCAAGCTGGCCATTCATCGGGCTCGATGGTGCAGTCAGTCTGATCGGCGCCAATTCGACGACGGCTTCATACCTCTCCAGTTCTCTGGCAATGCTCAATTTCCTCAATCTGGCGGCACGGCAACGGATGCTGATCAAGGAGCCACCGGCACTGGAGAAGCTGAGCAGGGTTGACACGATAGTCTTTGACAAGACGGGGACGCTGACGGTCGAGCAGCCGAGCCTGGCGCGGATCCACCTGATCTCGGGTGCGCGATCATCGCCATGGTTTGAGACTGCGTCCTGGCTTAATGAGGCAGGTGTCCTGATGCTGGCAGCGGCGGCAGAGTCTCGGCAGAGCCATCCGATCGCACGGGCGATCCTCGCGGCGGCGAGGGAGCTGGGGCTGCAGTTGCCGGCAATCGACCATGCGCATTACGAAGTTGGTTACGGAATCAAGGTGAGGCTGAAGGACTCCTCGATGGCACAGCCGCTGATCAGGGTTGGCAGCAGCCGCTTCATGACCATGGAGGGCGTGGAGATATCGGAAGAGGTCGCCAGACTGACGGAGAGGACGAAGGTGGAAGGCCACTCGCTGGTGATGGTTGCCATCGACGATTCGCTGGTTGGCTGTCTGGAGTTGCAACCGACGGTGCGCCCCGAAGCAATGACGGTCGTGCGCGAGCTGCAAGATCGCGGGCTTGATCTCTACATCATCTCGGGTGATCAGGAAGCGCCGACACGCAAGCTGGCAAACGACCTGCGCATGACCGGATATTTTGCCAACACGCTGCCCGAAGCCAAGGCGACACTGGTGGAGCAGCTTCAGGCCGGCGGACGTAAGGTCTGCTTTATTGGTGACGGGATCAATGACGCGATTGCCATGCGACAGGCTGAGGTCTCCATCTCGCTGCGTGGGGCGACGACCGTCGCCACTGACACCGCCCACATTGTGCTGATGGAGGGCAATCTCGATCAATTGCCCCGCCTCTTTGATCTCGCCAGCGAGTTTGAGCTTAATCTGAAGCTCAACTTGCGCTATACATCCGGAATCAGTCTGGTGGCTCTCTCCGGGATTCTGCTAGCCGGCTTTACCTTTACCGCGACCGAGATCTTATATTCGCTGTCACTGTTCGGCGGATTGAGCATTGCCCTGAAACCCCTGCTGGATCATCGCCAGGAATTGCGAGCCACTGAACCGGAACCGACACCGGAACCGGACTGAGTAGTTTGGCTGCAAGGCTCTCCAACGATCGGATGACATCTTCGGCTCTCCCTGAATATAACAGTTAAATTCAGAGGTAATCGACATGGTGCTTGAACCAGCAGTCGAAAGGGTTCTAACCCGCATTTCTCAGCAGATTATGGAAAAAGGCTCCTTTTCATGAGATAAAGAGTTTAGCTACAAAGACTTATCTAAAGAAACAGGAGCCTTCTTATGAGAACAGAGTGTAAGAGAGAGAAACTCGAATTTCAACCCTGTGGAGCCCGACAAGTGATTAAGGAACGCGGGGATACGGGGTGGGGGCATACCCGGAGCGCTGCACCGGGCTGCTATGCGCTGCCCCTTCGGGGCAAACGGATCTGAGCAGCCTGATTCCGGGGTGCTGAAAGTGAAATTCTCACTCGACTGGCGCTCAGATAGATACAGATGGGAAATGCGGGCTAATAGCTTATGGATATTGAACAAATGATCAACAGTTGGAATGAGGAGTTTACGAGCAATGCCCGTGAGCCTCTCAGGGATTTGAGTCCATACAGCACCGGGAGTCTTGAGTGGCTGATGATGGAGCATTATCAGTTCTCATTTCTTAACACAAAGTTCTTATGGAAAGCTGCTGAGAGAGCCGGGGGATTTGACACCGAAGCGATTAAAAACGAGTTGATCCGCAACTACAAGGAAGAGAACGGACATGCGGCGATGTACAAGCTGGCGCTGAAAAAGATCGGCGTGGATGTCGGGGGGCGTGAGGAGTTTGGACCGACGACAACCTTCCTCGATGCGGTTGGTGAGTTGTGCAAGGGCGAGCCATCATTCGTGCTGGGAACGATATTCGCTACCGAGGCAGCAGCGATCTTCGAGCATGAGGTCTTCAAGGATGTCTCGGAAGAGGTCATCGCGCGAAAGTGCTCGGGAAAAGAGGGGAAGCCGCTGGTTGGTTTTCATCAGATGCACCTCGAAGGGGTTGAGCAGAGCCACAAAGATGAACTTGGAATCTTCCTGCGGGGGATACATGCTGATCAGGAGGTGGTGGCAGGTACGGAAGACCGCCCGACGCTCAAGCCGCAGCAGGTACTGAGTGGCGGCCGACAGGCGATCCATCTGATGAAGATGTGGTGGGCAGGGCTCTTTGCGGAGCTTTACGCGAAGAACGGGATCGCGGCAAGGACGGCACAGCCGTAAACTGATGAGGCCCGCCTCAGGTCGCGGATCAGCCAGCCGGGCGGAAGCTGGTCACCTCCACTGGTGAGGCTCAACCATAGCGGTTTTCCGGCATCAACCTTTGAACTTTGATCTCCGCACGAGCCACCCCGGGGTGATGTCGCACTGTAAGGCTTGGAATAATGGCTACCGGTACTATTTTTACATCGACCATGCAGCAACCCGAGACTATTGACTTTCGCAACCCGGGGGGAGTCGCACCGCTTGACAGACTCTGTTGGCCGGCGCTCATCAGGTTACAGCCGAACATGTTCGCCCTGCAGTTTGATCTGATGAAGATCGTACCGGCGCGTTTCATTCTGGAGACGGCCCTCAAAACCGGCGAATTGCAGCCGGGCGGACTGGTGGTCGAGAGCAGTTCCGGCACCTTTGCCCTCGGCCTGGCAATCGTCTGCGCCACTCTTGGCCTGCGCCTCTCGTTGGTGACCGGACCTCTGGAGAAGAGTGTCGAGTGGCGACTGCGCCACCTTGGGGCCAATATCGACCGCATCGAGAGCGGTGCCGGGCTGGCAGGTGGCATCCAGCAGGCCCGGCTCAATCGGCTGGCCGAGGTGATGGCAGAGAATCCCGGATCATTCTGGCCGCGTCAGTACGACAACCCTCTCCATCCGCTGGCCTACAAGGATATCTCCGCGGCCACCGCAATGAGCCTCGGCAGGATCGACTTCGTCGTTGGATCGGTCGGCAGCGGCAGCTCGCTCTGTGGCCTTACCAGTGTCCTGCGCCAGAGCAGCCCCGATCTGCGGGTCATCGCCGTCGATCATAACCTCTCGGTTCTTTTTGGACCGACGAGTGCAAACGTGCATCCGCTCTGTCACGAGTGCTATGATTTCCTGCTTGGCATGGGCTCCGATATCGTCATCCCCAATGTCGATCACGTCCAATGCGACGAGGTTCACTGGGTCCCCGTAGCAAAGATGATCCAGGCAATTCACCACCTGCACAGCAGCTACGGGCTGCTCCTGGGCCCGACATCCGGCGCGGTATATGCCGTTGCCGAGTGGGTTGCACGCGCCCATCCCGACAGTCGCATTCTGATGATCCTCCCCGACCACGGAATCAGATATATGCAGACCGTCTACAATGAAGACTGGCTGAACGCGCACGCTGACGAGTTGCGGCGCACCTGGGACGAGCCGGTAGTCGTCAACAAACCGACCGAGGTCACCGGTGACTGGAGTCGCTTCGCCTGGAAGAGGCGTACTTACCCCGAGGTGATGGGCCACGGCCCGGTCTCCAGAACCAAAGTAGATACTGGTCAGCCTGCTATTGGTGATATCGGGTGAGCGTTCATACTTCTTCCGTCAGCACCACTTGGTTATCAGTCGGCTGACACAAGGGTAATTGAGACGAGAGCAGGACTTACGCACTCAAAGCACTTCAGATTAATCTCACACGGGTGGGATTCCATAGTTATACTTCTGTACACATGTGTGCTGGTGGTTTGAATGCATAAGTTCTGGAGAGAACGAAGCAGGCAATGGCCGTCACAGAGCGAGCAGAAAACAGTCCGACAGCGGTGCTGGTACGAGGGAGTGCGCATCATCGGCGTTTGTGGATCGGTGATGCCAAGTGCACCTTCAGCGCGTTACTGCAGGGAGCTCTGCGCAAGAATGACGACCGTTTTCTGGTAACGAGGCCAATACGGTGGTTTTCGACTGCCGCCTCGACTGCCGATCTCTCGACAAAGCTGCTTACTGTCAGCCCGGCACATCAAATCCGGCACCTGCCCTCTGATTCGTAACCATTCCGGCGAGGCGCGTTCAAATGTTGCGTGTTCCAATTCTTCGTGCAGACTGATTCAGATCGCCGCTTGACGAGCCTGCCATCGCTAAATATCATCGGCACATCAGATGATTACTTCAGAAAGCCTGAGAGTAGTCATCAGAGTTCTGGAGAATCCTGCCGATGGTCACTTACGAATTTGGCCCATATCAGCTAAACCTCGAGATGAGACAACTGCTCCGCAATGGAGAGGTGCTGTCCGTCCAGACGAAGACTCTCCAGATCCTCCACCTGCTGATCGAGAATCGTGGGCAACCGCTCAGCAAAGAGCAGATTTTTCAGGCTATCTGGCCGGATCAGAACCTTGAGGATGGCAACATTACGCAGCGAATCTACATGCTGCGACGAGTGCTCGGCGAATACCCGGAGACCGCCAACGCGATCCTCACCGTACCGGGAGTGGGTTATGTCTTTACTCCTGAAGTGAAAAAGGTGGAGATCAATCCCTCCTCACTGCTCGTCCAGCCGCCGAAAAAGGGCGAGCAACCGGCGAGGATGCCGGAAGCGCAGGATGAAGCGGCCGGTCAGCCGACACCTGCCGCATTGATGGCAAGGCCAATCTGGCGAAGAAGAGGCCTGATGTGGGTGATCCTGCTGGCAGCCTCCTTGCTGGCCACTTCCGTGGGGCTGCTGATCAGATCCCGCAACTCAAAGTCGGTGCCGGTCATCTTCCCGACAACATCACTGCTGACCTCGCTCACGGGCTACGTGGGCTTCCCCGCCTTCTCACCCGATGAAAAATTTGCGGCCTTCACGTGGGACGGTGATAGTCTCAATAACAAAGATATCTACATCAAACTGGTCAACAGTGGCAGCATCGTGCGGCTGACCTCAAGTCCCAAAGAGGATCTGCATCCCGTCTGGTCGCCGAATGGAGAGATGCTCGCCTTCCTGCGAGCTCCGGAAGTGGCTGGTGACAAGTTCCACCTGTTGACCATTCCGGCGCTTGGAGGCATGGAGCAGCAGGTAGCCCGTGTCTGGGGAGGGCTTGACTGGTCACCCGATGGGCGATGGCTGGCAGTATCCGACAAAGAACAGCAGGGAATGGCAACCGGTATCTGGCTTGTCTCAGTCGATGGTGCGGAAAAACAGCCGATCAGTAAACCTGGCTCTGAGACTTATATCGTTGACAGGGACCCCGCCTTCTCGCCCGACGGCCGGCAGTTGGCATTTGTTCGCTGGATCAGCGAACAAATGGGGGAGCTCTTTGTGACGACGATTGGTAGTGGCAGACTGCGACAACTCACCTTTGACAATAAATCAGTACTTACTCCAAAGTGGTCTCCCGACGGCAGTGAAATCTATTTCATTTCCAACCGCAACGGCAGGAACCATCTCTGGAGGATCAGGCCGAACGGCGCGAAGCCGGAACTGGTCGAGTCAGTCACCAGCGAATTTTACCAGATAGACATCTCGCCGAGGACAGCCAGGCTCGCCGGAAGCCAGTGGATCAATGAGACCAGCATCGAGGTCTCATCGGCAGGGAGGCAGAATGCTGCTCGCTGCCTCATCGACTCCTCCCGCAAGGATGAATCACCGGCAATTTCCCCTGACGGAAGATCGATAGTTTTTGAGTCAGCGCGCACCGGTGCCATAGAGATCTGGGGCGCCAGCATAGACTGCTCACGAATCTTCCAGGTGACCAGAAACAGTGGGGGCTCTCTCGGCAGTCCGAGATGGTCCCCGGATGGAGAGAAGATCGCCTTCTCCAGGTATTATGACGGCCAAGCGGAAATCGCCATCATCAATCGTGACGGTGGCGGACTGCGTCGCCTGACCGACAACTCGTCATCAGATTTTTTCCCGTCCTGGTCACGTGACGGCAGATTTATCTACTTCACCTCCAATCGCTCCGGCACCTTTCAGATATACGTCATGGCAGTCAGCGGTGGAGAGGAGAGACTGATCACTGCCGGCGAAGGCAGCGAGGCCTCGGAGTCGTTTGATGGAGAGTTGCTCTATTTCACTCGCACCCGGAATCTGTGGACGAAGAACCTCAGAACCGGGATTGAAGCGCCCGTTGTCGAGTTGGCGGACATCAATGTCAGTCAGAATTGGGCGCTGACGCCACAGGCCATCTACTATATCCCGCAGAGAAACAACGAGTTCAAACTCGCCTATCGGCTTGATCTGAAGACACGCCGGATCACCACTGGCGACACACGGCCGGCCAACGGGTTCACTCCGGTTACCGGGATCTCGGTCTCGGCTGATGAGACGGTGATTGCCAGAACATTTCTCAACTTCATCCGCGGAGACATCAGCCTCATCGAAAACTGGAGACCATAGTTGGTCGGCTGTTCCTATCAGCTGTTTCTATTTAGAAGATCGTCACCCTGACTGAGAGATACTTCTTCGGATTCTGGCGGAAATCATAGAGAAGCTTGGTGATTTCTGCCGACATCGTGTTGAGGTTCTGGTAGAGCTTTTCATCTTTGAGGAGCTTGCCGGCGGTGCCCTCACCCCGTTCGAGGCCGGTGGCGATACTCTTCAGCTTGTCGATGGTGTCACGGGCATCGGCGTAGAGTTTCTCATCCTTAAGCAGTTTACCGAGGTTGCCCTCGCCGCGTTCGACCCTTGCCAGCAGACCTTCGAGTCGATTCGAGCTGTCATCGAGTCGCTTGAGGAGCGAGTTGGCGCGATTGTAGATCTCTTCATCCCTGATCAGCTTGCCGATGGTGCCCTTACCATTGTCAACCTGGTCAGAGATCTGGTCGGTGAGGCGACGCAGCCTGATGACTGTCTGGTTGGCCTCGTTATAAAGCGCCGGATCATTAAGCAGTTTGCCAACCGTGCCCTCTCCCTGGCGAAAGGCATTGATCAGTGATTCGGCCTGACGCACGGTGCGATCAAGATCCAGATAGAAGGCCTCATCATTGAGGAACTTCCCCATGGTTCCCTTCCCCGCACGCAGGTTGCCGGTCATCGTCCGGATATCCTCGGAGATGGCATTGAGATTGGTAACAGCAGTCTGCGCGGCATTGATGATGTCACCGACGCTCTTCTGCGCAACGCTGTTAATGTAGTCTCCATCCCTGATTGGCGAGCCCTTTGCCGTACCGGGCGTGATGTCGATGACGTTGTCGCCAAGAACTCCCGCTCCCTTGAGCACGGCCAGTGAATCGGTGCGAATGCGCTCGATCGCCGGCCGACCGTCAAGCCGACCATCGATCTGCATGACAATCTCGATGTTGCTCTGCGATGTGACCTCGCTCGGGATATCACGGCCGAAGAGGATCTGCCTGACACTGCCGACCTTCCGTCCCGACAGCCTGACCTCGGCTCCAACCCGCAACCCGTCGACACTCGACATCCGCGTCCGAACAATCGTCGTCGTGGTCATCCACGGCAGCTTGATATCGCCGCTTACCGTGAAAATGACGAAGATCAGAATTGCCAGACTGACAACTACAAGGATTCCCACACGCAGTTCGGAGAGACTGGTTTGTTTGTTCTGAGGCATGATCAATGATCCTTTTTCGCTGACCCTCTGGTTTCGCTGACCCTCTGGCGGCTGCTGTGCTTCGATAACTGATCAGGTGAAGAATTTCAGAATATAGGGATCGGCCGATTGACGGATCTCTTCATCGGTGCCGCTGAAAATGATATGGCCATCCTTGAGCATGACAAACTTTGTATTGATCAGGCAGAGGCGCTCACCCTCCTCCTCGAAGATGAGATTGCCCTTGTCATCACGGATCACATATTCGTGAGCAAGAACCTCGATATCCTGCAGACGATGAGTGACAAAGATCGACGAGACATCCTCCAGATCACGCAATTTGAGGGCAAGCTCACAGATGGTTCTTGCCGTAATCGGGTCAAGGCCGGCCGTCGGCTCGTCGTAGAAGATGATCTTTGGATTACCGACGAGGGCGCGGGCGATGCCAACACGGCGGCGCATCCCCCCCGAGAGTTCGTTGGGCATCTTGACAACCGCATCCTCAAGATCGACGAAACGCAGCATGCGCATGACTACCGGCTCGATCTGCTCCTCGGGAACATGCTGTTCACGCAGGCGGTAAGCCACATTATCATAGACCGTCAGACTGTCGAAGAGCGCTCCCTCCTGAAAGACCATGCCGATTTTGCGGCGGATCTCCATCATCTGCTCCTCGGTGTGATGGGTGATATCCTCACCATCGATGAAGATCCGACCGGCATCCGGCTTGATCAGGCCGAGAGCAAGCCGCAGAATCGTCGACTTGCCTGTCCCTGACCCGCCCATGACAATCTTTGACTCACCCTGGCGGACGGCAAAACTGACGCGATCAAGAATGACCCGCTCGCCAAAAGCGAGCGAGACATCACGAAACTCGATGGCGTTGAGAGCGCTCCCCATAGCTAGTTTGGCTGCAGCAGCAGCGAGATGATCACTTTCGACAACAGAAAATCGGTGACAATCACCAGGATCGAGGCGAGGACGACCGACTGCGTGGTCGAGCGACCAACTCCCACGGTCCCCCCGGTTGTGCTCAACCCTTTGTAACAACCGACGATCGCAATGATGAAACCAAAGACCATCGGCTTGAGCAGTCCGCCAATCATTTCATTGATGTCAACAGCATTGCGGGACGAGGCAAGGTAGACCGAAGAAGGCTGATGGAGCAGCGTGATCGAGATGAGCAGCCCTCCGAGCATGCCGACAAAATCACAGATCACCGTCAGCGCTGGCGCCATGGTCACGAGGGCGACGATCCTCGGGACGACGAGCTTCTTGATCGGATCCGTACCCAGTGCACGCATGGCGTCGATCTGCTCGCTGACCAGCATCGATCCGAGCTCCGCCGCGATCCCCGAACCAACTCTCCCGGCAAGCATCAGGCACGTCAGTACCGGCCCCAACTCGCGGATCAGACTGGTGGTCACCAACTGCCCGGTCACGTTCTGTACGCCGAATTTCTGCAGGGTGTTGGCGGTGTTCAATGCCAGTACCATGCCGGTGAAGGTGCCGGTCAGCAGAACTATCGCCAGACTCCCAACGCCAAGAACGTCCATCTGGCGAAACATCTCCCCCCAGTACCGCGGCTGGCGCGTGATGCTGCGCACTGCACGCCCGGTCAGCAAGGTCAGTTCCTGAACCTGAATGATGCCGTTAATCAGTGGATTCATTGAGAGAAGTGTGACTCAGTGCCACAAAATGATACCAATCGTATGACAAAGTATGAAAAGCAAAGTGCAAATTGTCGCGAGCTGAGTCCGACAGGTTACTGACAGACGCCACGCAGACGGATACCGGCCACGATCATCGTGGAGTACCACTTGAATTTACAAGACTTCCCGCTACTTTTCCAGACTTTTCGCGGCGGCATCAAACTTTCCCTTCCTGGCGAGCTTCTCGACTGCGGCAGCCGCTCTCAGCACCTGAACATCGACGGAGAGTGACGATTCCTCAGCCGCCTCACTCCCACTGGCCACGGCGATCAGTTCGGTACGAAGACGACTGGCAATATAACTTCGTCCGCGCTCGATCTCGGCATCGCTCACCTGCCATTCGGGATAGCTGCGCAGGAAACGGCGAAACGTGGTGATCATAGTTTGCGGAATCACATAGTCATGTGCGCGTAACCGATTGAGAGGGTCAGCAGCAGAAGCGCCAGGCATGGCAGCACTGAACTGCCGTGCAAAGGCAAAGCAGGCATCGCGCAATCGCAGTGACTCAACCGGTCGGATGACTCTGATCTCCGGTTCGATCCCTCCCCATCTCTCAGTCGGACTCCGGCGCCGAAGGTAACGGTAGCGTCCCGCCCCCTGATAGTCGCGCTGAATCGAGCGCCCCGATGGGGTGAAGTAACGAGCAGTGGTCAGCGCCAGGCCGGTTGCCGAGTTCAGCCTAAATACCGTCTGCACCAGCCCCTTCCCGAAGCTCTCCTCTCCGACAATTACCGCACGGCCGTGATCCTGCATCGCCCCGGCGACGATCTCCGAGGCCGAGGCGGTCTCCCCATCAATCAGCAGGGCCAGTGGCTGCTGCTCGGGTGTACTGTTTTCCGAACGGTAGATCTGCTGACCGCGACCTCCCTCGCGGCCGCGCACCGAGACTATCTCCCTGCCCTTTTCCAGAAAGGTCTCTGCTACCCGCATCGCCTGCGTCAGCAGTCCGCCGGGATTCCCCCGTAAATCGAGCACCAGCGACTCCATCCCCTGCCGCTTCAACCCGGCTATCGACTCCTGCAATTCCCTGGTCGTCTCAAGGCTGAATCCACCGGTCAGACCGATATAGCCCACCCCTGGCCTGAGAATGAAGGCTATGCGCACCGAGCGGTAGGGGACCTCGTCGCGCAACATATCGTATGTCAGACTCCCCTCTCCAGCCCGCTCAACTGTCAGCCTGATTGGTGTTCCCCTCTCTCCACGGACGTTCTTTAACATGTCCGACGGCGTCCAGCCGCTCGTCGACTCTCCGTCAACCGCTGCCAGTTCGTCGCCATACCGCAGACCCGCGCGCTCCGCCGGCGTTCCCTTCCCCACCCCAAGCACATAAAACCGGCCACCCCGACGGCCAATCGTCGCCCCCGTTCCAAAATACTTGCTCGTCTGCTCGTTCTGCATCTCGGCAAACTCCCGGTTGTCGAAGAATCGTGAATGCGGATCGAGCTCACTCAGCATCCTTTCAAGTGCCTGCTTCGTCAGTAGTCGGCGATCATGCTCCTGAAAATGATTCTCCTCGATCGTTCGTGCCGCCTTCAGATACTGCTGCGACAAATACTGCTGCGACAGGTCGTCATTACTCACTCTCCGACCTGCCTCCAGCGACGGGCGCTCCGGCCAGGCAACTCCCCCGACCACCGCGCCGACCACCATCATCAGCCACGGCCAGCCTGCACGCCACCACCCTCGCCACCTCTCTCCACCTGCCTTTTCACCCGCCTCTTCACTTTGCCTCATAATTGCCTGCCCCACCCCCTCAATATATCCCCTCTGCCTTGACCATCTCAATCACTGGCCGTTCTCATTCGCTCCGCGTCATCCATGGCAATCATGGCAATCACATGTTGAACCTTCCAAACAGGACTTAATTATTCAGGAGTATCACGATGGAATGCCCTCCGCCTGAGAGCAGTCTGAATCGCTGTCAATGCATCAGTCCTGCAATGGCAACACCTCGTGGCTTCGTGTGAGACAACCACCGGCCCTTTCTGTATCGCCATAAAATCTCACAAGAGGCCACGAAGGGGCATGAATTCAGGGTCGCGGTCAATGCCGCTGCCCTGCTGTCTCACTACTGTTTTCACCGGCCTCCCATTTTTCCTCTTGACAGACCGGCTGGTGAGGAATTATAAACTGAACGGTCGGTCAAACAATCGCCAACCTGGCTGATGTTGTCAAACATTGAGACAGGCGGGAGGAAAGAAAACAGGGAATGGCGGCAAAGCAGTTCATTCAGGAACTTGAAGAGCAGCGGCGGGACGAGCTGATCAGGGCAACCTATCACGAGGTGGCCGAGAAGGGCTACTCTGCGGTGACTCTTCAGGACATTGCGACACGTGCCGGTGTCAGCAAGGGCTCGACACTCTATTATTTTGCCTCGAAGGAGGATCTCTTCCTTGCGGCGCTGGAATGGATGGTCGTCCATAATCATGCGCGAATCAGACGGGCGGTCGAGGCCGTCGATGATCCGGTGGAGAAGGTACGGGCGGCGATTGCCTCCATCTTTGCCAATGCCCAGGAGAGTCGGCAGTTCTTCCTCGCCTACAGTGACTTTGTCAGCATCGGCGCGAGGAATAAGCGATTTCACGATCTCAATGCCCGGTTTTACCACGGTTGCAGCGGCATCGACCGTGAGATCATCGAGCTTGGTGTCTCCACCGGCGCCTTCCGGTCAGTCTCGATTGACGATGCCTCGTCAATGTCCCGGGCGCTGATCGACGGCCTGATGATGCAGTGGTTCTTCTCCTCGGAGATTACCTTTGAGGAGTATCGTCGCCGCTGCGAGCGTATCATTCTCGATTACCTGACCGTCTGACAGAGCAGGTTTCAGCCGGTCTTTTCTCACTGATGCCTGACCGGCCGGTCAGATAATGCAACCGCGACCTCACCCAAGGGGCAGTAAGAAAGAGGGTTGGTACAGGGAAGTGACGGTTCGATCAGGGAACAAGTAACTTACACAAGCAACTTACATAAGTAACTTACACAAGATAAACAGAAAGAACAGAGAGAAGGAAAAGGAGAGAAAGCAATGAAAACGAACAAGGGTATGGGGCAGAGACTGATGGCGGCGGTTGCCGGGCTGGCGATCATGGCGTCGATGGTCATGGGTCAGGCGATCGAGCAGAAGATCACGCTGCACATTGACGGCAAGTTTGGCACAGAGTCGGTGAAGAAGGGGGCATGGACGCTGGTAGTACCGGATGCGGATCAGGGAGTGGCCGAGTTGAGATCGGGCAAGAGGGTGATCAAGGCGGCCTTTACCCGACAGGCGCTGAGTGAAGTGGCGGCCGAGGACAAGGTAACCTGGCGCATGGAGGCTGACGGATCGCGGGGAGTGGCGACGATCCAGCTCAAGGGGCAGAAAGTAGTGCTGACAATCGGGGAGAATCCGATAGCGAGGAGATAAGGGGCCCGGTGCGCCAACAGATCGATTACTGACAGAGTTGTTACTGGCGGAAATTGACGAGCCTGTCACCGAAAGGTGGCAGGCTCATTTGTTTCTCCGGCCTCTCAGCTTAGCGAGGTTACCGGCGTGGGAGAGAGTAATGAAGGCAACCGTTGCAGGGATCAGGGAGCAGAGCAGCGGGGGGAACGGGAGTGCAAACCGGAGGCGAGCAAGGACGAATGTCAGGGTAATGGAGACGATAATGGAGGCAAGAGCGCCTCTGGAGTTGGCCATTCGGAGGTAGAGCCCGCCAACCAGGGGGATAAAGAGGGCGGCAGTGAGAAGGGTATAAAAGATGGTGATGGCATCGATGACGGTGGGGATAAGGATGGCAAGGAGGGCACCGAGGGTGCCACTGAGAAGAGCAGCGAGGCGTGTGGCACGAACCAGCTGGCGATCATCGGCCTCCGGGGCAATGAAGATCTGGTAGAGATCGCGACTGAGTGACGTGCTGAGCATGAAGATGACAGCATCGGCTGTGCTCACCTCGGCAGCAAAGAGGGCACCGAGGAGGAGGCCGCCAATCCAGACAGGCAGGGCCTCGGTGAGCAGGGATGGCATGGCCAGTTCACGATTGGGCAGATCGGGAAAATGGATGCGGGCGATGATGCCGAGCAGGGTGGGGACGATGGCAAAGAGAAGCAGGGCAATGGCATTGAGGGCGACTCCGCGGCGGGCCGCCTGCTGATCGCGTGCGCCAAATATCTTCTGCAGGAGGCCCGGTGAGACGATAAACGAGGGAACCAGCATCGCGAGGTACCCGAGAACGGTCGCACCAGACGACTTGCCGATGAAGCCACCGATGAAATCGCTGGTACCGTAGAGGTGCTTCTGCGATACGTCGACAAGCAGCCAGATCAATGCGGCGCCAAAGCCTGCCAGCTTGATCACAAGTTGAAGGGCATTGACCCGTGCGGCTCCGGGCAGTCCCCCGGCAGTAAAGTAGAGAGTGGCGACTCCGGCGCCGATCAGGCAGCCAACTGGTTTGTCAATGCCGGCTGTAACATTGAGTATCCACGAGATGGCGATCAACTGGCCGGCAAGGATCGCCAATGAACCGAGCTGGATGAGCAGCGAAATGACCACCCGGACGCGGCGGTCATAACGATACTCGAGATAATCACCAACAGTGTAGAGGCCGTTCTCCCTGGCAACCTGCCAGATGCGCGGCCCGACGGTGAAGGCAAGAATCAGCGATCCAATGCCCGCCGAGCCGACCCACCACCATGCCAGCAGTCCATCGCGAAAGGCGAGTCCCGCAGCTCCGACGGTCGAGCCGGCTCCGATGTTGGCCGCGAGCAGCGTCGAAAAGACCAGCCCGGTGCCAAGCCGATGGCCGGCGACATAGAAATCACTCGACCCGCTGACCCGCCTCGAAAAGGCAAATCCTGCCACAAGCATCAGCAGTGCATATCCGGCAAGAATGGCAAGGTAGATCATATTGCTGCCCGGGAATCAGAAGAGAGATCTTATCAGCGGAGATCACTGATTGCCGGCAGTCCGGGAAGACCGGTTGCCGCATGAACTGCCCTGAGTACCGCCTGTGCGGCGACCTCGGCGGCAAAGGCCCCAAGCAGGGTGACGTTGGGCTTCGTCGCTGCCTTGCCGGTTGCCAGCGCAAAGATCGTGTCGCCATCATAGAGAGTATGAACGGGGTTGATCGTCCGTGCCAGTCCGTCGTGAGCCATCTGCGCGATCTTTGTCGCCTCGACCCTGGTGAGCGCAGCGTCGGTGGCGACCACACCGATTGTTGTCGCCGTCCCGCCAAGCAATGGCGGCAGCTTCTCGCCGCTGAGAATCGTGGCCATGGTACCAGCTATCCGTGATCCGTCAGCGGTGCGCGTACCGGCGATAACCCGTCCGGTGTTCGGATCGAAGATATCACCGACAGCATTGACCGCGATGATCGCTCCGACCGTCAGCCCACCGGGAAGCGTTACCGAAGCCGTGCCAATGCCCCCTTTCATTGCCCGCTCCATACCGAAGAGCTTGCCGACTGTTGCTCCTGCCCCGGCACCAACATTACCCATCGCCGGCCTCTTCGTCGATGCCTGACGACACGCCTCATACCCGAGAGTCGCGTCGGGTCTGATTGCCGGGTCACCAACCGCCAGATCGAAGAGGATCGCGGCCGGCACGATCGGCACCTTTGCCACACCGGTATCAAAGCCAATCCTTCGCTCTTCAAGATAACGGATCACCCCGCTCGCGGTATCGAGCCCGAAGGCACTGCCCCCGGCGAGAGCAATGGCGTGCACCTGCTGCACCAGATTGAGCGGGTTGAGCAGATCGGTCTCCCGCGTCCCCGGAGCAGCCCCGCGCACATCGACACCAGCCACTGCTCCCTCTTCGCAGAGAATAACCGTGCATCCCGTCGGACGCCGCATGTGTGTCGCCTGGCCGACTCTGATGCCGGCAACATCCGTAATCGCACTCCCAGACCGATCGAAGCCGGAACTCCGGGCCGCCACCTCTCCCGGCAGCCCCGTCTCCACCCCGCCAGCCATCGTCGCCAGCCCCATTCCCAACAGGTCACGACGATTGATCCGCTGCTGCCTGATCCCCATCTCAGACTCCTCGCTTCCCTGTCTCCCATAACCAAAAAGTCCGAACCAGATCAGACAACATCTGCCCAATCTCGCCCGGACCTGCCAGTCAAACCCAAACCGATCTGACTAAAAATTACAATCCCAAACCTCACTGACGATTGTCCGACACACGGCCGGACTCAACGGATCGTTCAGCCTCGCCCCTCCCAGCCAATCTGCTTCAGGCGACCATCAACAACGATTACCGGCACCGTCGGATCATTGTCCGAATAGCCCAGCATCTCCCGCCTCCATTGTGGATTCTCCTGCGCGTTCCGCTCCTCAAAGGAAATCCCCTGCGAGGTATACCAGCTTTTAGCCTTCGCACAATGTGGACATCCCGGCTTGGTGTAGATTACAACTCCGGCCATTCTTCACCTGCCTTTCTGTTCGGGCTCGCTGCTCAACTCCGCTGATCGACCGGCGCCCATTTCAAATCCGATGGCCCGACATATTCGGATCGTGGCCTGATCAGCTTGTTATTGTGGTACTGCTCCAGCACGTGTCCGATCCATCCCGATACCCGACTGACTGCGAAAATCGGCGTGTAGAGGTCTACCGGAATCCCCATCATGTAGTAAGTCGAGGCCGAGTAGAAATCGACGTTGGCACGAATCGCTTTGTTCCGCCGGTTCATCTCGGCGATCACCAGCTCCTCGATCCGCTTCGACATGTCGAACCACCGTGTCGAGCCCTTAACCTTTCCAACCTCCTCCGACATCCGCCGCAGATGGGTCGCTCGCGGGTCCTCCGTACGATAGACGGCATGACCAATGCCCATGATCTTCCCACCTGCACCCAGCTTCTTCTCGACGTAGGATTCAACATTCTCGATCGAACCGATCTCGAGAAGCATCTTCATGACTGCCTCGTTCGCTCCGCCGTGGAGAGGCCCTGAGAGCGCGGCAATCGCCGAGGTGATCGCCGCATACATGTCGGCCAACGTTCCCGCTGTCACCCGCGCTGCAAATGTCGAGGCATTGAACTCATGATCGGCGTGCAGAATCAGCGCGATGTCCATCGCTCGCGCCTCAATCGATGTTGGCACCTTTCCCGTCAAAAGGTAAAGGAAATTGGCCGCATGGCTCAGATCAGCGCGTGATTCGAGCAGCTCATTGCCATTGCGAATCCGATCGATCGCCGCCACCAGCGTCGCACACTGCGCCGTCATCCTGACCGCTCTTCGCCGGTTAGCCTCAGCCGAGGTCTCTTCCCGCTCCGGATCATAGGCCGACAATGCTGAAAATGCCGTGCGCAATGCATCCATCGGGATGATGTCCCGCGGGAATGTCCGAATCAGGCTGATTACCCCGCCAGGTAGCTGGCGGCAGGCCCGCAACTCGGCCGAAAAGCTCTCCAGTTCCTCCCTGCGCGGCAGCCGTCCGTTCCAGAGCAGAAAGACTGTCTCTTCAAATGTCGAGTTCTCCGCCAGATCATGAATGTTATAGCCCGAATAGACAAGTATCCCCTTGTCCCCGTCGATAAAGCAGATGCGGCTTGGTGAGGCAACGATATCCCTCAGCCCTTCATGCGTCGTCGTTGTCGGTGTTGTCATTATGAGTCAATCCTGATGAGTCAATCCTGATGATTCAATCCTGCCTGATGATTCAATCCTGCCTGATAGGTCAAACCCGCCCGATGTTTCAGTGATCCTCGCAGCTCGTCAGGCTCTCGGCTTGACTGGCGGCAACGTCGTTGCCGTCACTTCCGATTCAAAACCACAGCGAGCATGCGCACCGTCACAAAAGGGTTTGTTGTTGCTCGCACCGCAGCGACAAAGCCCGATCGCTGTCCGCCCGCTGAGATCATAAGCATTCCCAGCACCATCGCAAATCTCAAAATCGCCCTCGACTCTCAGCGACCCGTTCCGATTGACGGTGATTTTCGCAGCCATACTAATCTACCTCTCCTCGTTTAACGTTTCTGTTTCAGCGTTTCTGTTTCAGCGTTTCTGCTTTTCACGTTTCTGTTACATTCCTGCCGCGCTGCATCGGCCCTGAAGGCCCCTCTTCCCAGTTGTAGCAGCAATCAGGCCACTCACCCATTCCATTGAATATAGAAACACCGGTGAATATAGAAACACCGGTCTGGCGGGAAGGAGGGGAGAGGGTTACTTACCCTTCTTCGAAGCCTTCAGCGGGTTGATCGGACGCGGTGCGCGCTCCTTGGCCAACTGGTCGGCATAGGCCTTGCAATCGTGGTTTTCAGCCTTTCCCTGAACCCAGGCATCAACATCGATTGAATGATGCAGCGACGCGAAGACTGGAAACTTGTGCTGACACTTCTGACAGAATATGTTATAGCGTTTGACGGTTGCCATTTTGAATCTCTCCCGATCTGCTGATGACTAACATCCCGGCCGTTCCACAGAGGCGAGTGAAGAGTCTGACTCCCTGACAGGTGCATCGCCAACAAGGGCCCGAACGGCTACCATTTGTCGGCCTCTTGTGTCGACCCAATGTGTCGACCCAATGTGTCGACCTCTTGTGTCGACCCAATGTGTCGACCTCTTGTGTCGACCCAATGTGTCGACCATGCGTCGGCCTGATGAACCCTCTGACCAGCTGTCATCACTGCACTGTCCGTACTAACGACGGAAATTACCAAAGAGGCGAGCATACATCATCAGACAGGCAGAAATCAATTAACATCGAAGTCTCGGGCGCACTGATACCATTGCCGGGCGATTAAACTCATGCCATTGTCAGGCTGGATCAGACACGCTCCTGACCTTGATCCAGCGCTCCTCCTCGTGCGAGCGCCTGACGGCATCGATCGTCTGCTGACAGTGGAGTCCGTCAAGGAAGGTGGCGGCATGGGCAATCTCGGTCCGTTCTTCACGCAGGGCCTGCACAGTTTCGCGCGCGAGGTGATAGAAGGATCGCGCCCAGATATTGTCAGGAACGATCGAGATTCCGCGTGCACGGTCGATCAGCGACATATCTTCGAACTGATGGTTGTAGCCGATGGCACCGATCAGAGTCTCATCCCCATCCATGACCAGGGTTCCATTGGTGCCGGCGGCGGTGATCTGGTTCTTCCCACCGCTGGCCTGAAGCGCAGAGAGCATGACAGTGCCGTGGGAGACCCGTCCGTCGCGAGGGGCAAATCTCAGAAGAAAAGAGCAGTAGTCATCCGTCTCATTTGGGCGCTGCTCTCCCGAGACGGGATCTTTGCGCGAGGGAACCATGGTCGCGATCGTGGCACAGACGGCCTCAATATCACCGAAGAGCCAGCGAACGGCGTCGATGGCGTGTGACCCGAGTGCGCCAAGCAGCCCGCCACCGGCTGATCGCTGGGACCACCAGTTCCACGGACGCTGCGCCGAGTGACGAAACCCCGAGGAGATGACGACACTGACGTGGTGCAGCTCGCCGAGGAAACCGGCATCGACCAGTTCCTTCATCCTTCGCCACGTCGGGTTAAAGCGCAATTCGTGGTCAATGATTGCCAGTTGTCCCGGCCTCGAGGCGGCGCTGTCGACCATCTCGCGAGCCTCGACCGCATTCATTGCCATCGGCTTTTCGCAGATCACGTGCTTGCCCGCGGCAAGCGCCGCCAGCGTGATGGCGCGGTGGTGAGCAGGTGGTGCCGAGACGACAACCAGCGAGACCTCAGGCAGGCTGAGCAACTCTTCGTGACTCTCACAGGCATGCGCAATGCCAAACTGCTCCGCCGTTCTGACAGCGTTTTCGTGTCGTCCGCTGCAGACCGCGACCAGTTCGGCTCCCTCACAGACCTGAAAGGCCGGTGCCTGGGCACTGCGAGCAAACCCCGTCCCGACCAATCCTATTCCTATCCTTGCGTCTTTCATGTCAATTCCGGCAGGTCAATGCCGGCCTGTCAGCCAGCCTGTCAGATGAATAAAATCTCTCCGGATATATCCGGCAATTATTTCGGGCACTGCGGACGCCGGGAACATCATAACACCACCATTTTCAATTACGAAAAGCCCGAACGAAGGAGATCGTCAAATCTGCCTGCCGGGGCCGGCCTCCAGGCGAGCACTTGCCAGTTGAGCAGCGAGAATGATGGCGGCAGCCATGCTCGATTCATCGGCGCATCCGCGACCAGCCAGATCGAAGGCGGTTCCGTGATCGACTGATGTCCTGACGATCGGCAATCCGAGCGTGACATTAACCGCCTCACCAAAAGCAAAGCACTTGATCGGAATGAGCCCCTGATCGTGGTAACAGGAGATAACAAGATCGAATTCGCCGCGAACCGCACGCAGAAAGATGGTATCAGCGGGCCAGGGGCCGGTAACCGCAATCGATTGCTGTCGACAGGCGGCGATTGCCGGCACGATCTCTCTCGCCTCCTCGTCGCCGAAAAGACCGCCCTCACCGGCGTGCGGGTTGAGCCCGGCAACGGCGATGCGCGGATCGGCAATCCCATAGAGCCTCAACTCGCGATCGGCCAGACGAATCAACCTTTCGAGATCAGCCTGCCGCACGAGGGCCGGCACTTC
Organism: uncultured Acidobacteriota bacterium; assembly: GCA_903828635.1. GTDB lineage: Bacteria > Acidobacteriota > Blastocatellia > RBC074 > RBC074 > CAIOZW01. The sequence continues at coordinate 6,108 of CAIKMY010000133.1, read as the reverse complement.
ACGGAGGGCGACGTGAATGGTCAGCAGGGCGACTCGTAGTCGGGGCGAGAAGAATGCCATGGCAAAATCATGGCAGTGGGTGAGGCTGGCCAGATACTCCGTGTGACCGGGAAATGGAAGCCCGGCAAGCCTGAGCGACTGCTTGTTGATCGGCGCCGTGGCCATCGCTTCGATGCGACCCTGAAGGCAGAGATTGACGGCGGCCTCGATCTGGAGCGCAGCCACTCGTCCGGCCAGTGGCTGTTCCCGGCCCATCTCGATCTTTCCCACATTGTCGAGTGAGGCCAGCGACGGTGGCGTGGCAATCGTCACGCCCCCCTTCTTCCCCGAAAATTCCGCACCGGTATCCGCAATGTCAAACTTGTCATCGATCCCGAACCGTCGCGCCCACTCCAGCAAATACCCGGCATCGCCAATCAATACCGGGTGGCAGATCTCAAGAACCTCCGGTCGCCGCACGGCCCTGAGCGATATCTCCGGGCCGATCCCCGCCGGATCCCCGACCGTAATCCCGATCCTTGGTATCGGGATCGCGGCTGGCGAATCATTATTCATCCCGGTCCTGGTCCTTGTACATATACTTGATATTGTGCTTGAGAATCAGCAGGTTCGGCCCATCGTTGCGATGCAGCTTGATGCTGTTCTTGTCATACCATTCGATCGTGCCGGAGAGCGTTTCATTGTCCTGGAGAACGATCACCATCGGAGTATGAGCGTCCATCTGCTTCTTGTAATAGAAGCTCTCGGCATTGGTCTGCTCCGGCGGAATCTTCTTCTTGGTTCCACCGGAAGACCCCGATGAGGAGCCGCCACCCTGATGGCCATGGTGCCCCTGATGACCACTCTGATGACCCGCCTGATGACCACCCTGATGGCCCGCCTGGCTCGGGGGCGGAGCTGGCGCTGGCGGGGGTTCCGGAGCCCGTCTCGCGTGCTGCGCCTGCATCTCGCGCTCCTTGACCTCTGCCAGTGTTGTCCTGATTAACTTGCGATTCACGTGACCTCTCCTTTTTCAAATGGAAGTACTGATGCTTCCCCTCCCCTGATAACCGACTCTCAGGGTTACATACCCATAATCAATGCCAGTCTGCAATGCGAAGGGTATTCGCTCATCGCCGATCAGGTTCTTCACCTTATGGCAACATGGTTGTTGAATCTCGATCCGGGCGTAATACGCCCCATTGATATCGGGGAATGGATATCGGGAAAGCTTCTCACCAATGGTTAGTGGAGGTGCGAAGCAGGGATCGACGCTGACATCTTCAATTATCGCCTGTAAATATACCGGCTAATTTGGGCTTGAAGGCAAACAGTCCTGAATTGCGGTTGGTGTCTGCCTGATCACCGAAACATGTACAGGAAGAACTTTTGTTCGACGATGGCGGCATCTTACCCCAAGAGCCGATGGTAAGCAAGCGGGTTTATGAACCGGAGACAACAGAGAGGATGGAGACTGCTCCATCCTCTCTGTTGTCTCCGGCTCTGTTGTCTCCGGCTTTCTTGTCTCGTTGCAGCTCTGCCTCGCGCGTGGCCGATGATTCGCGGTCAGGCTCGCGGTCAATCGGCCTTCTTGCGGATAAAGGTCGGAACATCGAGGTCATCGCGTGATGAGATTGAAGATGAGGACGAGGTTGTGCCGGAGGGCCTTGAGCCGTACTGCGGCTGTCGGCGGGGTGGCTCAAGATCGACATCATCTCTGACGGGCTCGAAGCCGGTGGCGATGACAGTGATCTTCATGGAGTTGTTGAGTGTCTCATCGGTGACGGTGCCAAAGATGATGTTGGCATCGGGGTCGGCGGCATTATGAATGACGCGCATGGCCTCATCGACCTCGTGGAGTGAGAGGTCAGTACCACCGGTGATATTAACAAGGACGCTGTTGGCGCCGTTGATGGTGGCCTCTTCGAGAAGGGGGCTGGAGATGGCCCGCTGAGTGGCCTCCATGGCCCGCGTTTCGCCGACGGCCTGGCCAACCCCCATGAGGGCCAGCCCCTTGCCTTTCATGATGGTCCTGACATCGGCAAAATCGACATTGATGAAACCGGGGATAGTGATCAGGTCTGAAATGCCCTGCACCGCCTGGCGGAGCACATCGTCGGCCATCTTGAAGGCATCGGTAAGAGACATATTGCGATCGGCGACATTGAGGAGCTTCTCATTGGGTATGGTGATCAGCGTATCGACGACCGAGCGGAGTTCATCGAGTCCGGCCTCAGCCTGCCGCATGCGATGGCGTCCCTCAAAGGGGAAGGGTTTGGTGGCAACAGCGACAGTTAGTGCCCCCAGCTCAGAGGCCAGTGAAGCGATGATCGGGGCGGCGCCGGTACCGGTGCCACCACCGAGGCCGACGGTAACGAAGACCATATCGGTACCTTCGAGCACTTCGATAATCTTTTCGGTATCCTCGAGGGCGGCGTCGCGACCGACCTTCGGACTGGCACCGGCGCCGAGCCCCTTGGTCAGCCTGGCGCCGAGTTGCAGCTTGATTGGTGCACGCGAGCGTCGGAGCGCCTGGAGATCGGTGTTGGCGACCAGAAACTCGACGCCCTCGATCCGTGCCTCGATCATGTGGTTGACGGCGTTGCCACCGCTTCCGCCGACGCCGATCACCTTGATTTTCGCTCCCAGCCCGACAGGCTCGTCATCAAAAGTGAAGTTGAGACCTGATCTGTTTTCCCCGGCTCTGTTTTCCACTGACATTGTGTGCCTCCAATTGCCACCGCCGGGGAGCATATCCTCGAAGAGGTGACGAGCCATGGCCGCTTGTGCCATGTTGACCATTACGGCCGAGCTGGCCTTGCTGGTATTGACGATTTAATGCCATCGCTGTGCGCATCCGTACCACCAACTGGAATAACCAATCGTAACACAGACCGCTGATTCAGCGAATTCCAAAGAAAGATTTGAGGCGATCACCGAAACCGGCATTGCCGGAGCCCTCAGATGAGCGCCGCTGCTGGTGATCAACGCCGCTGCTCATCTCGCGCCGTGCGCTGTGCATGGCGAGACCGACAGCAGTAGAGAAGGCTGCGGGCTCGAACTGATTGCCAAAACCGACAAATCGTTCGGGGATGCCCAGCCGAACAGGCGCATTGAAGACCTGTTCAGCGACCTCATTCATTCCTCTGAGCAGCGCACCACCACCGGTGAGGACGATGCCGCTCGACAGTTGACGATCGAATCCGGATCGCCTGATCTCCTCCTGAACGTGGGAGAGAAGCTCCTCGGCGCGCGGCTCAAGGATGTCGCTGAGAATCTGACGGGAGACGACACGCGGCCCCTTGCCACCGAGACCGGGAACCTCGACCGGCTCGGAAGCGGCAGATCCATTGAGCAACAGGTGAGAGGCACATCCCGAGGTGCGCTTGATACGCTCGGCTTCGGGCATCGAAGTGCGCAGGCCGACGGCGATATCGTTGGTGAAATGGCTCCCACCGATCGGGAAGATGGCACTGTGCCAGACGGCCCCGCGCTGATAGATGGCAAGGCTGGTCGTCTCTGCACCAATGTTGATGGCAGCGGCCCCATATTCGCGATCATCCTCGGAGAGGACGGCCTCAGCCGATGCGAGATGGGCAAGATAGAGATCGGCGACGTGGAGCCCGGCACGATTGACGCTGGAGACAATGCTCTGTTTTGCCGCTACCGGGCTGGTGAGAATATGGACCGAGACGGCAAGCCGCGACCCGAGCATCCCGAGCGGATCATCGATGCCATCCTGGTCGTCAACGGTATACTCCTGCGGCAGGACATCAGCTATCTCGCGACCGCCTTGCAGTGAAATTGCGCAGGCAGTCTCGATGACGCGATCAATGTCCTCCTTTGCAATCTCGCGGTGTCGTCCGGGCACCGCGATTCTGCCCTCGTTGTTCTCGCCACGGATGTGGGCACCGGCAAGCCCGACACAGACGTGGCTGACCTCGAGCCCGGAGGTGCGCTCGGCCGACTCGACGGCGCGTCTGATCGCCTCGACGGCAAGATCGGGCCGACTGATCACCCCCTTGCGCAGGCCGCGCGACTCCACCTCGCCGAGACCGACTATCTCCACCTCGCCGTCGATCAGCTCAACCATCACCACGCGGACACTGCCGGTACCGATATCGAGTCCAACAATTGGAGAGCTAGTTTTTGGCATAGTATGACCCTCTACTCATTTGAAGCCGACAATCACCCGCCGTGGAATTCTCGTGTTGAGATAGGCGACCCGCGAGCCATCAATCATCCGCGCGGCATCTTCGACGTGCAGCAGGTTGAGAAACTGCAGATCGCGCCGCTCAGCGGCGTCGAGGATATCGAGTGCCGAGTTGAGCCGCTGACGATAATTCTCTTTTCCAAGGTAGACAGCGATGCGCGAATCGGTAAGAATGACGCGAATGCCCTCGACGTCGTCATAATAAACCTCATCAATTCGCCCGGAGAGATGTGGCTCGCTGCTGTCGAGTTCAGCGATCAGGGTGCGGCAGGCTTCGAGCCGCTGACGATTGAAGGCCCGTGCTTCATTGCTCTCCTCTTCACGCAGACCGCTGATCAGCGGAGGGATCGGCCCCTTCTTGATCAGTTTCTCATCGCCAAAGAGGTACCCCTCGGCATCGACGCAGGCCAGGTCATTATTGGCACGACGAGTCAGACCGACCGGAATCCGCTCGATGACGGTCACTCTGATGGTGTCCGGCAGCATCCTTGTCACTGCGGCATTACTGATCAGCTCATTTTTGAGGAGCATCTCGCGCATCTTCACCAGATCGGCAAGGAGAACCCCCTTGTCGAGCATTGGTTCGATCGACTTTTTTATCGTCTCCTGCGAGACAATGGTGGCGCCCTCGATCTCTATCGCCCTCGGGGCGAAGAGGCGGATGCCGTGGGAAAGCATATAAGTAGCCATAACGACCGCCACCAGCAGGAGTATTCCCAGCACTCCGATACCAAGCTGCAGCATCTTCTGCATGAAGCGTTGTGGCCTGAGCCTCGCAATCAGCGAGGGGGCCCCATCAAATGGCAGACTGTCCTGCCTGGCACGCCGCGAAGAGCCGCCGGTCCGTCGGGAAGAGGCACTCTTCGCCGCGGCGCGATGCTCTCCCGCACGACGGGAGGGGCTGAAGGGTTTGTCGTCATTCCTCCTGACAACCGGCTTGCGACGAGGTTTTGGTGCAGGTTGTTCGGCGTCGGCCTTGCTCATTGCCGATGACCTCCTCCCTCGCGCAACATTTCGAGCAGTTGTTCGCCGACATGCCAGACGCTGCCGGCCCCAAGTGTCAGCACCAGGTCACCCGGACGCACCACTGCCGCCAATGCAGCCGTTGCCTGTTCAAGTGAGCCAACATAGCGCGCATGTCGATGTCCGAAGCGCTCCGTCTGCCGGGCGAGATGTTCGGCAGAAACATCGGGGATTGGCTCCTCACTGGCGGCATAGATATCAGTGAACAGCACCAGCTCGGCATCGTAAAACGACCTCGCAAAATCGTCAAAGAGCGCTGCGGTTCGCGAATAGCGATGGGGTTGAAAAAGAACGACAAGGCGACGATCGGCGGCTTTGGCAGCGGCGAGTGTCGCGCGTATCTCCGTCGGGTGGTGACCATAATCGTCGATAACGAGGATGCTCTCCTCTCCCTCACCAATGCTCCCCTTAATCTGAAAGCGACGCTCAGTGCCGTTGTAGGATTCGATTCCCTTCCGTATCTGCTCAAACGGCATCTCCAGTTCAAGCCCGATGGCAACAGCGGCCAGTGCGTTGCAGACGTTGTGATTGCCAGGAACCTGCAGGGTGATGCGACCAAGGATCTCGCCATCCCGGCGCACCGTGAAGGTCGAACTGAAGTTTCGGGGATCGTGATAAACGTCTGTGGCTGAGATCTCTGCCTGGGCACGCATTCCATAGGTGATCACGCGGCGCGAGATCTGCGGAATGATCAGCTGAATCTGAGGATCGTCGAGACAGATGACGACCGAACCGTAGAATGGAACCTTGTTGACAAACTGGACGAAGCAGGAGCGAATCTCCTCGATGTCGCTGTAGAAATCGAGGTGCTCCAGATCGATATTGGTAACGACGGCGATCGTTGGCGAGAGCTTGAGAAAGCTCTTGTCGCTTTCGTCGGCCTCGACCACCAT
>CAIKMY010000132.1 GCA_903828635.1 uncultured Acidobacteriota bacterium | reverse complement strand
TTCTATCTTGGTAAAATGGCTGGCCCAGGTAAAATAGTCGTCAAGCTTCATCTGACTGCCAGGAATCGTGATAACCCTACGCTCTGCCTCGCTAATCAGGACCGATTCGAGCGCCCAGTAAACCTCATCCACACCCTCTCCAGCAACAGAAAGCGCCCGCGAGAGCTGGACCATGGAGGTGCCAAGATCAGGTGTTGCCTGAGTATTCTTTACAAATCTATCCCAGCCGTCTCGCAAAGATTGCACATAGTCACGGAGGGCTACATAGTTGCTGTAATTTGCCTCTTCCTCAAGTGTGTTGACCTTTGCTTGAGACAATGCAAACATCGATCGTAATTCATCAAGCTGGCCGCCTTGATTCAACAAACTACCGAAAAACCCAGCCACTCTCTCCCTGCGAGGACCTCCTTCAAGCCCAATCTCTCTGACCAGTTCCCTCAGTGTTGATCTGATAATTGATCTGACAGCCTCGGAATCTTCCTTGTCAGTGTTGGTATTAAGTGTGTAAAGCCCGTCAAGCAATGGCAGGGCATTGTCAAGCATCACTGTAGCTCTCTTGTAGAGACTTGCCTGATAACCGGTAACCCCACCTCCAAGATCTGCCTGGCCGGCATATCCACGCGGATTCCAGGTAAATTCAGCGTGGCCTTCAACCTGCCTGATGTCAAATGACTGATTGAGAGCAGTTACAAACGACCTTGGATCACGGGTTGACGGCACTCTGCCAAGAACCTCGCGAAATGCCATCTCAATTGTTCTATTGAGGCCCGATCCTGAGTTAATTGATCCCGGTACGCCCGAGGCTGCCGATGTCTCACAACATGCTCCGGAGATGAGGAAGGGGTATCTCTGTAAATCACTCAGTGGCCCCTGCTCACCACGCTCACCACGCTCACCTCGCTCACCACGCTCACCTCGTTCACCGCGCTCACCTCGTTCACCGCGCTCACCTCGTTCACCGCGCTCACCTCGTTCACCGCGCTTACCTCGTTTACCTCGTTTACCGCGCTCACCTCGCTCACCTCGCTTTATTGGTTGCCCATCCTGATCTAGATTTTCGTTTTCTGCCATATCCATTACTCCTTGGTTGTAAAGAGTTAATTTGCCTCTATCCTTATGGATTCATCAAAAATCAACACTCAGCCGGTATAACAAATAGACAACCGGCAACGGCTTTCTATGTATTTAAGCAATGCAAGGCGACGGCTTTATAAACGTGCCCACTGCTGCCCGCTGACAACTCCTGCCAGGATTGGAGAATGGCTCTCTGGCAATTGGCGAGTAGTGGCTGGCAGCGCTCAATGCCGGACATGACGGTCTCTGACCAATCGGTCCACTCACCCTTCTTCTCATAACCGAGAGCAAGCAATTCCGAGATCCTTTGATAAGAGGCCAGATCACCATGGAACCGCTGGTCAAGTTGAAGTAACTTTTCGTGAGCCCCACTGAAAGCGGGGCCGACCTTGTGACAATCACTCTCTGCCTCAGCGGCCCTTCTGGCGAGCGATGTCTGGAGGATTGCCTCCTCGCACCAGCCAGTGAGGTCTTCGACGGTATTGCCTAACTGATCAACCAGGAGGACGCAGTCTTTGAGAGGTTTATCCTCGACAATCATCAGATGAAGCGACTGGAGTTCCTCATTGAGCGATTGGAGTGACTTTTGAGTCTCTTCGATAGCTTGCAGAACACTCAAGGTGTTACCTCCGTGCGAGTTCGCGGAAGAAGTTATCGGCGATGACGCCTGGTCTGGCCAGGCGATGATAGAGCGCGAAGCGGGAGGCTCCGATAAGAAACCTCTCCGGGACGACGCCTGGATCATTACCGGCGGCAAGTCGACGGGCGGCCTCTTCGACCATCTGCTGCTCTTTGGGAGCAAAGCGAATAACCTCGGAGAGTGACTTGTTGCCAAGTTCGGCATAAGGCTGGAAACAGATGGTATCGACGACACGAGCGATGACTTCCCGGAAATTGCGAAGCAGTGGAGCGGGCAGATTACCGCCACGCAAGTTGGGGTAAGTTTTGGTCCAGAGTCGCTGGTAGCTTCGGGCATCATCAGGGAAGCCCATTCGTCGAAGGCATTCAAAGCTGATGAAGGCCCGGAGGTACGGAGTTGGATGCGGTCCATCGGGGCTGTAAGTCAGCACAGTCTCCGGAGATCTGCCGATGACATCGAGCAATGACCCGACGACAGCCGGGCCGCCGAGAAGCAGGCCGGAGAGATCGGCGAAGGTTTCGCGATTCCAACGAGTCCAGATGGCAGCAACCGGTTGGCTGACCCCATCAGCAAGAAGCCGGCGAGCGATATTTCGCGGAATGGTGCGGGCAAGGCCGAGTTCATTCTGCAGGTTATGGCTCACCTCGTGCAGCACTGCTCCGAGCGTCCAGGGATTGATCAATCGGTGATAAGGCAACTGGATGAGTGGAAACGGATTGACCTGTCGTCCCAGCCTGCGCAGTGGGATCCCCCGGCGAAAGGTGGCTGGAGAGAAGCCGGTGCGCATATACGAAAATGGTGCTGGTGCTGGAATCGACCGCGACTTGCCAAGGCCGAGAAAGGTGTGTTGATAGCAATCCAGTGCGATCCGGTCGCAACCAAGCAACCAGGTTGCGTAGCGCGACTGGCGCTGGCCGAAGAGTTCGAAGTAAAAATCCCAGATCTGCTCGATCCGGCGAACCTCACCGTGAGCCTGCTCTTTGAGGAGAACCATTCTCTGCAAATTAGTGGTCGACAAATCCCCGGCGATGGCCTCGGACGAGCGGGTCACACCTTTGGTGAGCCTGAGCAGGTGGCCCCGCAAAGACTGCATCAATTCATTGACAGCACGGACATGCCCTTCAGTCGGGGCCTCCGGACCTGCTCCAAACTCCTCGCGAGTGAAAGGCCTCAAAGCCGCGGCGTGTCGATTAACATTGATCGACTGTGCGCGAACCCAGGGCTGGATGCTCCACGAATCGTTGGCGGCATTGTCGCGCGGCAGCGCGGCATGTGTTGTCGGGACATACGATACCGCGGTGGCGGTGGCCGATTTCGATTGTCGCGGATATGATTCCATTATCTGCTCCGACCAGTGTCTGAACCAGGGATAATTCAATTGATGACCGGTATCGATATCAATGACAGACAAGGTTGCATCTGAAAGGCCTTCGTCTGCGGCATTGACAATGCCCGGTGGGTCTGTCTGGTACAGTGGCGGCGGTTGGGCCAACCCTCTGATGATACTGTCGATCGAGGTTATTCGATTGGCGAATGACCTGTGCCGTGCGCTGCTGATTGCCGAGCAGATCAGCGGCGTGTCTGGCGAGGACTCGCAGTGCAATCCGGACAGTGATCTGCTGCCGGCGCGCGTACATTCGGGCCAGGCTGGCTATCGTTCGCTGAATGATCGTTGGTACAGCCCGAACCAGCGACCTGGTTGCCGGATTTCGCCGCAGCGTTCGGACAATATTGGCAACGGCGCGAACGAGGTGAGGAATGAGTCTTCGTACAGCGGGTGCCGCTCCCGCAGCCAGTCTTGCGGCCATTGGCACCAACGCACCGACAAAAGCCTCTGCCTCTGCTTCACTTTCCGTTGCGGCAGCGGCGTGTCCCATATGATCCATCAGGGCATCCGGGTAGACGCGACGTATCGGATTGAGTTCCTCTTCAAATTCGCCCTCGAATTCATCTTCAAGTTCAAATTCGAACTCGTTCTGCAAGCCTTGAAGTCCTGGTGTTGCACTGAGCGCGGCACGGGCGGCAAGCTGGCCGATACGGGCCATCGGGACATGTTGAGGTATCCGGCGAACCTGTCGCATCAGTGCTTCCCCTTCAAATTCACCCTCAAATTCATCCTCAAACTCTCGGGATCCGGGCAAGGTTTCTGTCTCAAATTCATACTCGTACATTGCTGACTTCCCTCTTCAAAGCGGATGAACCATCGGGTTCCGACAATCCCGGGGGTGCCAATGAGTGCGCCGTGAATTGTCGGAACCGGGGTTCTGGCGTTTCAGTCAACGATCGGTTCAAGATGGAGAGTCTGACCAAATCAGGAGGTTCCGATTGAGGTCTCGCTGACCAGCTCTGAGGATCTATCCGCGAACAGGTCGATTGCCTGCCTGAGCGGCAGCGCGACGTGGTCTGGCTGCGGCCGCGGCACCACGCACATTGCGAGTAATCGCCGAGGCGCAGGTGCGGGGACTGGCAAGGACACGTGCAGTCTGGGCAGCCATGGCCCTTGCGGCAGTTCGTGGAGTGACTGGCTGACCGGAGGCAGCACGCCTTGCGAGGGCGGATACCGTCCGACGGACGATCGTCGGGACTGCCCTGACTGCGGGACGAGTCGCACGACGGCGACGGAGTATCCGGGTGAGAATGGCTGCTCCGCGAGTCAGGTGGGGGATGGCCAGGCGAAGAGCGCGGCGATCAGCCCTGGTCATGATAGTGGCAGTAGCCGCACCAATCATGGCCTCGGCCTCTGCTTCGGATTGAGCACGTGAGGCAAGCGCAGCCATATACTCTGCCACCGCTTCCTGTTCGTTCAGCGGACCTTCCGCTTCGAACTCGAATTCACCCTCCAGCTCGCCCTCGAATTCACCCTCGAATTCAAATTCACCTTCACGCAAAGCCTGGGCAGCAAGGTTGCCAATCTGCCCACCGATCAGGCTGCCAACCGGCCCGCCAATGGCACCTACCGCCCGACCAACCCAGGGAGCGGCGACTCGGGCAACCTGGCGCAATGCAGGTGCGTTGCGACGAACGAAATTGCCAACACCCTGCGCAATGTTTCGCAGGCCCCGCAGAAACTCTTCGCTCTCGTACTCCGATTCGAATTCGTATTCGAACTCGCCCGCAGACTCAAACTCTCCCTCTCCCTGACCGCCCAGAAGGCTGCCGACGCCCCTGACGATCGTTCCCAGAAACTCTTCCCCCTCAAACTCTCCCTCTGTTTCACCCTCAAATTCCATTTCGCCTGAGCCGGCGGTTTCGTATTCGAGTTCCCACTCTTCTTCTTGCTGTCTGTACGCCATATTAAATCCTCCATACTGAATGTTCAGGAAACCGACAGGTTGACTGACTCGCTCTCTCGGTCAGAACCAACGTCAAAGTACGTGAACCTGCAAATCAAAAAAAGTCGCATTTTAGCGGGAGACACACCTGCGGCAGCACGTTCGTGGTGGCTGATAGAGGGTAAATCGATTGAGGTAAGCCAACGAAGGTAGCTGAATAATGCGTCACCCGATTGTGTGACAAGACAGTCAAATGTCTCACTGCTATAGTCGTTTTCATCGACCGACAATTGATTTCCAGTGAGGGAGTTCCGTTGACCCTATTCAATTCCGGAATACGCATTTTGTTATGAGATGTAACTTCTATTGAATTGGAAATTCACAATATGAATGCCAGGGATAGAAAATCTGACAAGCCAAAGCCACTTTCGGATCAAATATCAGGTGACGACAGCCTTGAACTGGATTCACTCGCATCTCTGATCATCAACAGATCACGTCTGCTTCCGGCAATTGAAAAGCAGCGCAACACGGAAGGAAAGATCATCGAGGTGGTGCTGAGCATTGAATCGGACAATTTGAAACTGGTTGTGTCGCGCTCACCAATTGAAAAGAAGATAAGCGGCCCCGGCCTCTCATTGAGCCCGCGGGAGATGGAGATTGCGAAAATGGTAGCGAGGGGATATCCCAACAAAACGATAGCGGCAGAGCTTGACATCAGCCACTGGACAGTTGGCACGCACATTCGGCGGATATTCGACAAGGCCGGAGTCGGTTCAAGGGCCGAGATGGTGGCCAGGCTGATGGAGAACGGGGTGATGGTCCCCGGCTTGGGAGAAACGCCCGGCGTTTCCGGAAGATCAGCCGCGGGTAATGATCGCTGAAGTGTGGAAGGGGTTATAGTGATATCTCAAACTGTACATGTCCTGAATGAGTTGGCGGTATTCAGTGATAATTGACTTCCGGGATGGTCGGGAATATCCTGCCGCGCATGATGAACAATCGAGAATTCAATGAAGTATTGACCGAGGCGATCGGTTACAGCAAAGAGGCAGCGGCAATGCAGCGTCCGGGGCCGACGGGGCTGCCGGTGCGGCCGCTCGGGAGAACCGGTGAGTGGCTGACGATCGTCGGGCTGGGAGGCTGGGATATCGTCTTCAACAATACTGACGACGAGGCCATCCGCCTGATGCGTGAGGCCTTCGATCTTGGGATCAATTTCTGGGACAACGCGTGGGAGTATCACGACGGGCGCTCGGAGGAGGTCATGGGACGGGCGATGCGCGAGGGAGGATTGCGCGACCGAATCTTCCTGATGACCAAGGTCTGTGCGCGCGATGCGGAGGGCTTTGGGCGGCAGCTCGATGACTGCCTGCGACGGCTGCGGGTCGATTACATCGACCTCGTCCAGTTTCACTCGATTCAGTATCCGGGGGATAGTGGGCGGCTCTTCGATCCGGAGAATGGCGGCTTCCGGGTGGCGAGCGAGGCCCTGCGTGCCGGCAAGTTCCGCTATCTCGGCTTCACCGGTCACATGGATCCCGAGGATCACCTGACGATGATGGCCGAGCCCTGTGACTGGGCTGCCGTGCAGATGCCGATCAACCTCGTCGACGCCCACAAGCCGGGATTTCAGCAGCGGATGCTCGCAGAATGTCGCCGGCGTGACATCGGAGTGCTGGGGATGAAGTCGCTTGGCGGCAATGGCGGGCCGATCCCGAAACTGCTGGGCATCGACGGTGAGATCTGCCGGAGGTATGCGATGTCAATGCCGGTGACATCTCTGGTTTGCGGGGTGCGGACAGCGGAGGAGGTGCGACAGACGGCACGAATCGCGCGCGACTTCATACCGCTCGGTGAAGAGGAGCTCGCCGCGGCACTCTCGCTGACACGCGGGGTCGATGACCAGGGTCAGCTCGAAGGCTTCAAGGTTCGCGAGGGAGAGTTTGGCTGCGCCTACTTTTCCAAAATATACCCCGGGCTCAGCCGGCAGCCTGACCGCTGACACAAGGACCATCGGTTAATAGTGAATCGGAGGTTAACCAGGGCCAATGGCTGTCAGCGTTGATGGCCATTGGCCCTGGTTGATCATGATTGACCATTATTGACCATGGTTGCTCATGGTTGCTATTTCGTCACGGCGACTTCACGGGGAGTGCGCCAGCGGAAGGTGGACATGGCGCGGAGCTCACGAACGAAGAGCATATCGCCAACAACGGCAAGGTGGGCCCAGGTCTCATCCTCGCTCACCTGACGCTGGTCGATCAGCCGGAACTCCTTCGGATCTGCCTGAATCAGCAGGAGAATCCCTCGCTCGTCGAGTCCGAGAAGGCGATCACCCTGCGCGACAAGGCTGACATACTTGCCGAAGGGGGTCGAGGTCCAGGTGCGCTCACCGGTTTTGAGATCGATGCAGGTAAAGCGCTGGTTGCCGAGATGGAGATAGGCGTAGCCATTGATCACCACCGGAGTCGACATGTAACCGGAGGCGTTGTTGCTCCACGCCTCGGCGACACTGAAGCTGCCGGCCGCCCTGGTGACATCGTATCTCCAGCTCTTGTTCTGGTAGCTGCTGGTGAAGATCGAGTCGCCAAAGACAACCGGGGTCAGAATGTTCATTCCGCGGAATGAGGCGACCGGGGTCTGCCAGAGCATTTTGCCATCGGCGGGATCGATGCCGGCCAGCACCTCGCGCGACTGCACGACCAGTTGTTTGACGCCACCAACAGTCGCCATGGTCGGGGAGGAGAAGGCCCCCTCGGACATCACCCCGTAACGCCCCTCGAAGGCACGCCAGATGATCGCTCCGGTGTTCTTGTTGAGCTTGATCGTCGAGTTTGACGCCTGGATGTAGACGAAATCACCATCGATCAGCGGCGAACAGATCAGCCCGAAGTCGGGAACCGCAGTGCCATACTGTTTGGAAAAGTCGACGCGCCAGCGCTCCCTTCCGCTTTTGGCATCGATGGCGACGAGGACATCACGCATACCGGCGACGTAGAGGGTCTTTCCATCATAGGCCGGGGTCGAGCGGATCCAGTCACCGCGCGATTTGGCGTAGAAGGGGACCGAGATTGCCCCGGGCCACTCGACTGCCCAGAGTTCTTTCCCGGTTGCACGGTCGAGGGCGCGAACGATTTCGTTTGTCTTCTCCTTCGTCTCAGTAACGAAGACAGCGTCCTCGGAGACGATCGGTCCGGAGTAGCCAGGTTCAAGCTTCGTCCGCCAGACGGGAGTGACATATCCATCGGAGAGCCGCGCCGGCCAGGCAGGGCCCGCAACCTTCCCGTCACGCGACGGTCCGCGCCACTGTCCCCAGGTCGAGCGCCCACCCTCGCGCGCCTGTCTCCCCGGTGGCAGCATCACTATCACGGCCGCGGCGATGATGCCAATCGCGCCGATACTGATCATCAATCTGGCGAATGTGGTCAATCTGTTGATCTTTCTGCTGTTGATCTTTCTGCTGTTGATCTTTCTGTTCATCTCTCTTCTTTCTCCTCTTCTCCCCGGGCTCCGGCTTTCAGAATGATGGCCGAAATGTCGACAGAATCGAGTTCAATCAGGCTGTAATGCAGGCTGTAATTCACGCAATTACCGTATTCTGCGACCGCATCAATCATCTCCAATGCTTTCACGGAAGCTTCACGGGAGGCATACGCTTTGATGTTCAGCTGAAAATGGCCGGACGACAATTCGGGGATCGACCATGACTTTTTTTCCCCTAACTGGCATCCGTTAATCGAAGAGTGTAAAATATGTGACTTGTTATATGCGGAAGACTCTGAAAAAACCGGGGAGACTGGCACAAGGTGAGGAGCCTCCCCTTTCCCGACCCCCACTGTTTCCAAAGAGCTGGCCAGAGAGACAGTTATGATCCGATGCTATCAATGCGGAACAGAGAACCTTGACGGCTCCGAGTATTGCGACGAGTGTGGCAAAAGGCTGACATCCGCGCGAAATCAGTTGACACCCGTGCCCTCGGAGTTAACATCAGGTACCGGTCCGCCGCCTCCGCCGAAATTCATCAGCGAGACGGTCATTCCCAAACCGGCAACGCCCTACACTCCGCCGCCACCCCCGCCGCCGGTCTATCCCGGAATCAGAATCGGAGGTCAGTCTCCGGGCAGACCGGAGATGCAGCTACCAGAGCAGGTGGCAATGCCAGGCCCGCATCAGGGCGGTGGTGCTGGCAGCCTGACGCTGCAGCCGAATGGGCAACCGAACGGCCAGCCGACAGACGCGAGGCAGACGATCAGCGACCTCACCGAGAGCATCGGGCAGATGGCAGGATCGCGACGGGCTGTCAATCCCGAGCCGGAGGCAGGACCGCAGGCGGTGCTGGTGATTCTGCGAGGTGGCAAGCTTGGCAAGGAGTTTGCGATTGGGGGCAGCGAATCGCTGATCGGGCGCTGGGACGCCGACAGCGGGATCTTCCCCGATGTCGATCTGGATCAGGATGATCCCGAGGCAAAGATCTCGCGCCGACATGCGCGGATCCTGCTGGTCAACAATCAATACCTGATCGAGGATCTGGGAAGCACCAATGGAACCTTCATCAACCGCGGGCCCCGACTGACGCCGGGCAGCCGGCAGCCACTCAACAGTGGCGATGAGATCATCGTCGGCAAAACGTTTTTGAAATTCACCGTAAACTAACGACACCGATCAGTGTCGATCAATTTCGATCAGTTTCGATCAGTTTGGTAGATTATGCCCTTCTGTCCTGAATGTGGAGCATCCATCAGTGATGAAGATCAGCACTGCGGCGAATGCGGTGCACAGCAGGGGAGCCTGCAAGGCTTCGCGGTTCCGCCATCGGGAACCGGAGGAATGAACCCGGGCGCATCGGGCAGCCCGGTATCAGGGATACAGCTGGCTGCGGGAACGCTGCTGGCCGACCGTTACCGGATCGTGCGTCGGATTGGCGGCGGCGGCATGGGATCTGTCTACCTTGCCGAGGATCAGAATCTTGCCAACCGACCGGTAGCGGTGAAGGAGATGGTCGAGATGTTCGCCGACGAATCATCGCGGCAGAAGGCGATCGAGGACTTCAAGCGCGAAGCGGAGTTGCTGGCGAGGCTCGATCACCCATCAATCCCGACCATCTATCAGTATTTTTTTGACGCCAGCCGGGGGCGCTACTACCTGGTGATGAAGTACATCGACGGCGGTGACCTTGCGGCAAGGCAGCGGGTTCTCGGCGGGAAGGTCGACGAGGTGACGGTGACGAGGTGGGCGATAGATGCGTGCGACGTGCTCGACTACATCCACTCCCAGAAGCCGCCGATCATTTACCGTGACCTCAAGCCGGCCAATCTGATGATCGACGGACGGACCAACCGGGTCATGCTGGTTGATTTCGGGATTGCCCGTTTCGTCGCGCCGACGCAGAAGGGGGTGACCGCTATCGGGACGATGGGCTATGCGCCTCCGGAGCTCTTTGCGGGCAGCGTCGAGGCGCGCTCGGATATCTACAGTCTCGGAGCGACGATATTCCATCTGCTGACGGGGCAGGATCCGCAGGACAATCCCCTGCTGATCTTCGACTTCAGCAAGAATCCGCGACCGCGGCAGATCAATCCGGCAATCACTTCCGGGATGGAGGAGCTGATCTGCCGGGCAGTTGAGCACAATCCGCGCAATCGCTTCGTCACGGCGCACAGCTTTGGCGAGGCGCTGCAGGCCCATTTGCGGCGCCTGACGGAGGGAGTTGGATCGCCACGGCAGGCGGCAGCCACCCCGGCGCCGCATGCAGGCCAGCCGCTCAGCCAGTGTCACAATTGCGGGCATGACATCTCACCTGAGGATATCTTCTGCGCCTTCTGTGGTACGAGGCAGGCGGCGAAGAAGGTAACCGCGAAGCTGATCGTCCTTGGAACCAACGAGATGGGAGCCCAATTCCAGGTCAGAATCGACGGCGAGACCAGAATCGGACGAATCGATCCCAATCGCGGGATCCGACCGGAGGTCGATCTCTCGCGTTATGATCCGGCGGCGAGGGTCTCGCGCCAGCACGCACGGATAGTGATGCAGGGTGCCCACTACTTTATTGAGGACCTTGGCAGCGCCAATGGCACTTATCTTAACGGCTCGACCAGGCTCGCTCAGGGGAAGCCGCAGATGCTGAGCAGCGGCGACGAATTGAAGCTGGGTGAGACCACGCTCAAATTCGTGGTCTCATAGTGATCGCATAATTGATCTTGTAATTGACCCTGTAATTGATCGCATAATTGGTGGCATTAGTGAAAGACGTCGAGGTAGCCGGTAACGAGAGCGAGATGTCAGAGCTGCTGCGGAAGCGCTGTGCGGCATTCCTTGTCGATTACATCCTGATGCTGCTGGTGCCGACGGCGACGCTGGTTCTCGGAGTCTGGATCAGGCGTCACTGGCCGCTGGCACGGGTGCCACAATTGCTGGCGACGCCGGGATTTGTGGCGATGGCGGCAGCGGCGCTCCTCAGTACGCTGGCATCGAGGCTCACGGTCTCAATGGTAGTGACGCCACTCTCGATTCTCGGGTATCTGGTGACGGCGGGGGTCATCTTCTGGAACTGGGTCGAAGTCTATGTTCGCGGCTGGCAGAGCCTTGGCAAGCAGTTTTTCGGGCTGCGGATCAGGTCGCTCAATGGCGGGCCGATCAGCCATGTCGCGGCATTGAAGCGCCATCTGCTTGGCTATCCGCTGATGCTCCTCGGCTTCGGTGTGTTGAAAATAGTGCGCGACCCGCGAAGTCAGGGATGGCACGACCAGTTGGCAGGAACGATGGTCGAAAGCAATCCTCAACCAGAATATGGACGGCAGACCAGGGACGGTAACGACAGTGAGGGTTGACGCAACTTTGGACTCGGAACCATTTTTGCTTTGTGCTTTGCTTTTTTGCTTTGCTTTTTGTTTAACTGTAGTTTCCGGTTTTTGATTTCGTCAGCTCATTGAAAACATAAGGCTAACCGCAATTTCTATGCGGTAATAGTCTCCCCCAACTTGCGAGAAATGCGGGGGCGACTATGCTCGATCAGGCGGCGTCGCATTTGGC
>CAIKMY010000131.1 GCA_903828635.1 uncultured Acidobacteriota bacterium | reverse complement strand
GAATTGGGAATTGGGAATTGGGAATTGGGAATTGAGAATATTGGAGACGGAGCTGACATCAGCATGTCAAAGGTGGCTGGTGGGATTACGGTTTAACCGGGTTCAGCCGACTGGGGATTGCCGCTGTGTCGGGCGATGTCAGCGAGCTGCTATCCTTTTTCCCGGCAATGTTCTATGATGCGGCGACAGGCTGAGGAGCCTGTGAAAAGAAATATTTTAAAATCTCTGTGAGGGGCAACTAGTTAATCCTGAGGTAACATCATAAGCGGCGAAGAGTTGCGCTGGTTGTTTGTTCCGCTGACCAGCAACGGAGGCGCCGCTGATAGCTGATATCTGACGGGTTAATGAAATTGCCCTGACAAAGGGCAATAGCGAGTGATATCCAGTGTGAGCAACAACGGTTCCACCGATTATGAGCTGGCGCAGGCTTCGGCGGCAGGCGATATGTTTGCCTTTGAGTCTCTCTATGAGCGGCATCATCGTCGTGTCTACAGTCTCTGTCTGAGAATGATTGCCAATGCTACCGAGGCTGAGGACCTGGCGCAGGAGGTCTTCGTTCAGCTCTTTAAAAAAGCCGGGAGTTTCCGCGGCGAATCAGCCTTCTCCACGTGGCTGCACCGGTTGACGGTCAACCACGTTCTGATGCACTTCAGAAAGAAGGGGGTCAAGCTGGAACAGACGACGGCGGAGGGTGAGATTGGTGAGATTCAGGATTACCTGCAATCGGCGAGTGAACGGCCGCGATTTATCGACCGAATCGCACTCGACAAGGCCATTTCCGATCTCCCCCCGGGGTACAGGACGGTCTTTGTCCTGCACGATGTGGAAGGTTTTGAACACGAAGAGGTGGCCAGGCTGCTCGGCGTGAGCGTTGGAACCTCCAAATCACAACTACACAAAGCAAGAATGCGGCTTCGGGAGCTATTGAACAAAGGGAAGTCACAGAGAGGATAGAGGATCGCAGTATGGAATGCCGAACCGTTATCGAGTCGATCTCGGATTACCTTGATGGTCAGCACATCTGGTTTTCCGACGCCGAATCGAATGAGATCGAGCAGCATCTGGCAGGTTGCCCCATTTGTCAGAATTTGCAGAGCGAGATCAGCGAGATGAAGATGGCAGCGCGTGAATTACCGCTCCATTCTCCGCCGAAAGCGCTTTGGACGAGAATAGTTAACGAGATCGAAGCGGACCAGGCCACAGTCGAGGGTCGCGCTCAAGTGCAGCCAGAGAGCTGGTGGGAGCGGTTGAAGGCGCGGACCTTCATCGTTTCCCTGCCGCAGATGGCCACAGTGATGGCGGCGGCAGTCCTGGTGACGACGATCGGCTTTGGTATCTGGCGTGCGACATCCTCGGGGATCGACCTGACGCGGCTGCAGACGGCGGTTCTGCAGGAAGAGGTCGTCAGGAAGCCGGAGACCGAGAAGCAGATGGCGACGATCAACGAGCAGAAAGCGAAGTGGGCGCCAGAGTATCGTGCAATCTTCGAGCAGAAGATGGCCCGGATCGAAGCGGGGCTCAAAAGCTGCCGCCAGCGGCTCTCTTCGGCACCGGACGACCGTGAAAACCTTGAAGCAATGCGCCTGTTGCTGGAAGAGAAGCGGAAGCTGATCGCAGAGGCCGAGCAGCAGTCGCATTGAGATGAAGTAATCTGGTTTTTAAAATCAGACAGTAGTGGCAAAATGGCGGTGGTTCCTGAAATGGAGCCACCGCCATTTTGCATGGCGTCAGGAAGGGATGGAGCGGAGGTTGTCAGGAGTGACCTGAATCGGAACACGCAGCATGGGGATGGGGTACGGTAGAATCGTCACGAATCGTGGGCGTGTGCCGATATCGGCTGTTTCTGTGATATCGGCTGTTTCTGTGATATCGGCTGTTTCTGTTTAGTAGCAGGCAGGGCTATGATGTCAGGCTTTTCCGGGTGGGCAGATTCGCTCATCAGGCGGGAAAATGGATCGTCGGGGGTGGCCTGGGCCGATCGGGGAGAGTTATGCTTTCTGCTTCTCTTCGGGCTGACGGTTCCGCACTCGATTGCGGCGTCACAGATTTCGTTGATGCTGGCGTTGATCTGTCAGATGGTGCGGAATGTTGTCGAGAAGAGAGCCCGCCCACGAAGATCACCACTGGATCGGCCGCTGCTGGTCTTTGCATTGTTGACGATCATCTCGTCGATATTTTCGTATGCGCCGGCGATCAGCCTCGCAAAGTTGCGCGGGTTGGGGCTCTTTCTGATCTTCTATCTGATTTCGTCGACGCTGACACGGCGTGGCGGGCTGGTATTGCTGGGTTGTCTGGTGATGTCCGGGCTGATGGGGCTCGGGTACAGCCTGGTGGAGCGGGTAGCGGGCCGGGGGATGACGATTACGGTGATCAAGCCCGGGAGTCCGCTGGCGGGGAGCGGGTTGGTGGCCGGGGATGTGATCTGGATGATCGGGCGGCAGCGGGTGAGGAGTCTCGAAGAGGCGCAGCGTGTCTTTGCGGATCATCGACCGGGAGAGCGGTTGGAGGTTGAGGCACTCCATTCCGGGGATCCGTTGCCGGTGGCGCTGACGGTGACCGAGGCCTTGCAGGCTTCGCCGGGCGGGCTTGGAATCGCGGTGAGTGGCCCGACGCGCCATTTTCGCATCTCGGGGCTGACGCGCCAGTTCATCACCTACGCCGAGCAGATGCAGATGCTCGGGCTGCTGCTGCTGGGATTGCTGTTGGCAAGGCTGCCAGTGAAGTGGCGACTTGCGGGGTTTATCGGGTTCAGTCTCTTCGAGACCGGACTGGTATTGACGGCAACGCGAAGCGTCATTGCGTCATTTGTCGGGGCAATGGTGCTGGCCACGGCACGGCTGGGTGGGCGAAAAGTGGTGATCACGGCAATCGTCGGAGCTATACTGATCGGGGCGCTTGGGCTGGTGGTGGTGTCAACGACGCGACGAGTGAGCCTTGCCCGTTTTGGCGATGACAGCACGATGCGCCGCCTCGGCTATATGAAAGCCGGCTTGCGGACGATTTCGCGCCATCCGCTGCTCGGTGTTGGGATGGACGCGCACAAGAAATTCTGGCGGGAGTGGGGATTCCCGGGTGATTACATCACTCACACGCACTCGACGCCAATCCAGGTGGCGATGGATCGCGGTCTGCCGGCGCTGGCGGCACTCATCTGGCTGCTTCAGGCAACGTGGAGCATGCTGCTCAGTGGCCGACGCCGTGCTGAAGATGGTGGCGATGCTGCCGCGGCTGCGGTCTGTGGCGGGGCGCTGGCCTGCCTTGCCGGGTTCTCGCTGAGCGCGCTGACCAACTATAATTTTGGAGATTCCGAGTCGCTGATGATGCTGCTGGCGATCATCGGCTGCTCCCGAAGTGTGATGTCATGAAAAAACTTTTCCATCAGGCGTTACCTGCGTTGTTATCCGGGATGCTCTTCTCGATGGGGATGGTGGTGACGGTGGTCGGGCAGAGTCGGCCGACGCCGGCTTTGCCGGTAAACGAGGCTGGTCGCGGAGCGGAGACGATCAGGCTCAACACCAGTCTGGTAGTGATTGACACGCAGGTAGTCGACCGTAAAAGCGGAGAGGTGATCAACGGCTTGCAGGCCGGAGACTTCATGCTCGATGACGATAGCGTTCGTCAGGAGATCAGCCATTTCAGCCAGGACAAGCTCAAGCTATCAGTGGTTTTGCTGATAGATCTCAGCGGCAGCGTCAGCCCGGTGCTGCGACAGATTCGCGAGGGTGCGCTCGAAGCGCTCAATCGCCTCAAGGAGGACGACGAGGTGGCGGTCATGGCCTTCTCCTCAACGACGCAACTGGTGCAGGATTTCACCAGGGATCGTCGCCTGGTCGTAGACCGGCTGGAGCAGATCGAGAAGACTCCGGTAATCGGCCAGGGAACATCGCTCTACCAGTCGCTGGTCGAGGCGGCGTGGCACATGAACCGTGCCAGCAACCCGACGAGCCGGCGCGTCATCGTCTCAATCACTGACAATGTCGCCTGGGAGTACAATTTTTCCGGGATCTCGGAGCAGGAGGTGGCTCGGCGCATCATCGATTCGGGGAGCATGGTCTGTAGTCTGATTGTCGAGGGTGCACTCTCGAAGACGGAAAAGATCTTTCTGCGCAATCGCGAGGGCGAAACACTCTATCGCCGGCGGATGTCGGTCGAGCCCTTCGTCCGGCAATCGGGTGGAGAGATGATCAATTCCGACAAGAATAGTATTGCCGGGAGGCTGGCGACGCTGATCGATCACCTGCGCACCCGCTACAGCCTTGGTTATAGTCCGAAAGGTGAAGTGATCGACGGACGTTACCATCGGATCGAGGTTCGGCTGACCGATGAAGCACGACGAAGGTTTGGAGATCCGGCGATTAGAACGAGGCAGGGCTACATCGCCAGGGGCGAGTCAGCCGATCGCTGAATGGTATTGCAGGAGAGACGCCGGATCACCAGTGATCAGCGACAATCAGATCAACCTCGACAGGAACGCAGGGAAGGAACTCGCGTGCAGCGCTGATCATCGTCCGGGAGACGATGGGAGCAATATCGCCGGCGACAGCTTCGGCGGCCTCGACGACCAGTTCATCGTGAATCGAATTGACAATAAAGGCGTCGCGACCTCCGAGGGCCTCGTCAAGCAGAGTAATCGCCCGCTTGAAGAGATCGGACGAGGTTCCCTGAATCGGGGCATTGCGGCCGAGGCGTCTGAGGGTTGCCTGCTGAGCGGGGTCGGTGGGATCGAGGCGAAAGATCCAGAGCCGACCGGAGGCGGTGCGGGCACGGCCGACTTGCACGGCCTCCTCGCCGGCATCCTCCAGCCAGCGGGCGACGCGAGGATAGGCCTCGAAATAGCGCTCGATCAGTCCTCTTGCCTCGACGACACTGACATCGAGACGGGCTGCCAGCCCTTCGGCACCCATTCCATAGATCAGGCCGTAATTGAGCCCCTTGGCCGACTCGCGCTGACGATCGGTAATCTGGTTGACCTGCAGGCCGAACATCCGCGCGGCGGTCTGCCGATGAAGGTCAGCCCCGCCATCGAGCGCGGTGAGCAGTGCCTCATCGCGTGAGAACTCGGCGAGGATGCGCATCTCAATCTGCGAGTAGTCGGCAATGATCAGCTTGCGCCCGGCTGGCGCGCTGAAGCAGGAGCGATATTCGGGCGTGTGGGGGATCTGCTGGAGGCTGGGCGATGATGAGGTCAGCCTTCCGGTCGGGCTGCCGATCTGCCGGTAATCGGGATGAATCCGACCGGTCACCGGGTTGATGAATTCAAGTATATTCTCGCCAAAGGAGGAGAGGCATTTGGCGAGGTGGCGGTGCTCAAGCAGCCTCGCGATCACCGGATACTGCCCGGCCAGACTGTGGAGCCGACCCTCGCGGGTGTCATCGAGTTCGATGCCCAGCCGGGTGAGTGCCTCTCTCACCTGTGCCGGGCTGTCGAGGTTGATCGGCTCCGGGGCGCCAAAAAGGCTCATCTGTGAGGCACCGGCGCTGAGATCCTGATGCAGTTCGCGCTCGACACGTTCGTGCGCCTCGCGATTGCGGGCAATCTGTTCGCGCCACCGGGCAATATCGAGGTGGACACCAGCCAGCTCGATACTGGCTACGGGCATGATGCAGTCAAACTCAAGATCAGCCGCCACCAGCAGGTCCATCTCATCGAGCCGGTCACGCAGCACCTCGTACAATGGCAGCAGAATGGCCGCATCACGTGCAGCATAATCGAGCTGGGCCCGACTCAATTCACCCGACCAGTCGCTCAGTTGCGCCTCCTTGCTGAGCGGTCGCCCGAGGTAACGCTGCACCACCGGCTCAAGTCCATGACGATCCACCTCGCTGCCAGCACTCAACAGCAGGCTGGCAAGGTAAGTATCAAAGATCCCGTCGAGCCGGATCCCGAGATGACAGCAGAGAAACCTGCCATCGAACCTCGCATTGTGGGCGATCTTGACGGGCTTTGGTGATGAGAGAACTGCACGCAATGGCTCGAAATGCTCGCGTCCCACCCGAAAACAGTCGATGATCCGGATTTTGCCAGGTGTTGCCAGTTGCAGCAGACGCAGTCGACTGCGATATGGATCGAGCCCGGTCGTCTCCGTGTCGATCGCGATCACCGGCTCAGCTCGCAGCTCCCCGGCAAGCGCGGGAAGCTCGTCCGGGTCAACGATCAGTCTGTAATCGATATCACTCATCACCGGTAACCTTTCTCAGGATTGCTAAACTGGCTGAGTCTGTCTAATCATCATCATTCCAATCCCGGAGGGTGGGGGAGTGCCCACCGTGGGCCCCCATTCTGAATAAGAAGATCAGAATGACTCCGGCAACAAAACCGCCAACGTGGGCCATATAAGCGACTCCCCCCGACTCACCAACACCCGCAGCAAGTGACCCGAAACCGCTGAAGAACTGCAGCAATCCCCAGAAACCAATGACCATCAGCGCCGGCATCTCGACAATCCGGCCAAACTGAAAGATACGCACATTCTTCCGCGGATAGAGAATGAGATAGGCCCCGAGTACTCCGGCAATGGCTCCTGAGGCACCAAGCGACGGGACTACCGACCGCGGCCCGAACCAGATGTGCGTCGCACTTGCCAGCAGCCCGCAGAGCAAATAGAACAGAAGATATTTCACGTGACCGAGACGATCCTCAATGTTGTCACCAAAGATCCAGAGGTAGAGCATGTTGCCGAGCAGATGCCCCCAGTCACCGTGCATGAACATTGCGCTGAGGAGGGTGATGTAGACTGAAAACGGCCCGGGGTAAAGCTGTACACGCTGATCTCCGATGGGTACCGCGCCGATAATATCTCTCCCGCTGGTGATCTCCGCGGGAACAACGCTGTAGCCATAAGTGAAGGCGGGATTGTCAATTTGGTTGAGGAACACCAGGATATTGACGCCGAGCAGGGTGTAATTGACCAGTGGAACAATGGTGCGCTCGCTATTATCATCGCCAATTGGAAAGAGCATTCAGCGACTCCCCCATTTCAGTTTGGTGCGAAGCACCTGGAAATAGTTACGGCTTCCGTGGCTGATCAGACAGAATGATGCTTCACTACGCCGAATTAAGAGTCGGTCCTCAGGTTGCAGATCGAAGCCTGTCTGGCCGTCGAGAGTCAGCGTCAATCGATCAGTTTCACGATTAAAGACGAGCTCGATGTGGCTTGAATCGGGCACGACGACCGGGCGATTGGAGAGCATGTGGGGACAGATCGGCGTCAGCAGAATTGCCGGGACGCCCGGGTGAACTATCGGCCCGCCGGCCGAGAGTGAGTAAGCCGTCGAGCCCGTAGCCGTCGCAACAATCATCCCGTCGGCACGAAAGGTGGTGACCATCGCGCCATCAACGTAGCAATCAAAGGCGATCATCTGTGCCGGAGTGCCATTGACCACCGCTTCATTGAGCGCAGTCACTGACGGAAATGACTCGCCGCGCCGGTAAAGCTCGACTTCGAGCATCATGCGATGGTCGATCGACAAGCGGCCATCAAGTATCGCTTCCAGAGTTGGGAACAGTTCGTCAACGGTGAACTCCGTCAGGTAGCCCAGCCAGCCGAAGTTGACACCAAGCACGGGGATCCGGCGTTTTCCGATCAGCCGTGCAGCGCCAAGCATCGTCCCGTCTCCTCCGAGGACTACCAGCAGATCGATCTGCTCCGCCAGCTGGCCATCGGCTCCGCAGAGTGGCTCGCAAATCGTTCCCGCAGTCTCCTCTCCGCCTGATCGGAGTTCGATTTGATACTGGCGGCACCATGCCAGCAGATCGCCAACGACCTGCGCGGCCTCCGTCTTTCGTGGGCCTACCAGTACTCCGATTCGCTCGATGCTACGCCGCGACAAAAGCACCTCCGGTCATTGTCCCGTGGAGAGTTGCCGCAACGCGGCGGAGAGGTGGCCAAGCCCCGCCTCGACATCGGGCGTCCTCACGGCAAAGCCGAGGCGAAAATGATCGCGCATCTCAAAAAAGCTCCCCGGAACAATCGAGGTCTCCGAGCACCGCAGCAGGTCGTGCAGCGGGCCACTGTCAGATTGCGATTTCAGCCGCGGGAAGACGATCATCGTCCTCGCCGGCAGGACATATTCAAGGCAATCCTCGTGAGCTGAAAGAAAGCCCCTGACCAGCCGGATGTTTGGCTCGATGATCGAGCGGGTGCGGGCTGCCAGCAGCGGGAGATGCCTGAAGGCGGCCACTGCCAGTGAATCGGACGGCATCGAGCCGACCGACCCAAAGATGTCATTGAGACGTCGCGCCCGCTCCGCGACCACCGGATCACAGAGAATCCAGCCACAGCGCAATCCGCTCAGACCGTAACTCTTCGTCAGGCTGCTGGTGGCAAGAATGTGCGGCCCAAGGTGTACGGCACTCGGTGGCGCATCCTCGAAGAGAATGTCGCGATAGACCTCGTCAACCAGCACAAAGACGCCGGCGGCGGCGGCGATCTCTCCAATTCGAGCGAGAATTGCCGGCTCAACCGCCACCCCGCTCGGATTGTGCGGACTGCTGATGACGATCAGTCGCGTTCGTGAAGTGATCAGTCGCCGGATCTCCTCAGGGTCGATCTGCCAGCCATCAGCCATCCGGCGCGAGAAACGAACGACTTCCGCCCCAAGGTAGCGCGCCGCCGCGAGGATCGGATCATAGACCGGCTGCTCGATCAGCACCTCGTCCCCGGGCTCGATCAGTGTTGCCATCGCGAGGAAGTTGGCCATCGAGGTTCCCTGCGCGGTGACCACATTGTCCGCGCTGACTCCATACTGGCGACCAATCGCCTCCTTCAATGGCTGATATCCCTCGTGGTTCGGCCCATTAACCATGACATCGTCGAGACTAAGCGGCAGATCAGCCGTCTCACAGCCGATGATGCCGCTGTTGGCCAGGTTGTATCGCGCCCCGGCGTGATGCTTCGCCCACGCCATGTAGACGCTGCCTTTGTTGATTCTCACCACTTCAGACATCTCCCGTCTTCCCTCCCCTGCTGCGTGCGCGCCAGCCATAATAGACCGGAACGCCAAGCATAATAATGATCGCGCCCATGCGCGCATTCTTCCAGTCGGTGACAAAGGTGTTGGCGACGATCCCGAACCCGACCAGCGCAAAGAGTATCGGCGTCAGCGGATAAAGCGGAACCGGGTGCGGTCGCGGGGCCTCCGGCATCTTGCGCCGAAAGACGATCAGCGCCAACCCTGCAAGCGCAAAGAAGATCCAATCGGCAAAGACGGCATAGCGCACCAGCTCGTCGTAACGGTTTGAGAGCGCAAAAAGCGAGGCCAGCACTCCCTGCAGCAGAATCGCTGCCACCGGCGTGTGAAAGCGCGGACTAAGCCTTCCCAGCGACCGAAAGAAGACACCATCGGCACCCATCGCATAATAGACTCGCGGCGCGCTGAGCATTGCCAGATTAATGAAGCCAAAGGTCGAGATGACAATCAGCAGCCCGATCGCCTTCGCTCCAAACTCTCCAAGGAAGATGGAGGCCATATCGGCCGCCGGTGTCCGGCTTGCCGCCAGCACCGGTGCCGTCAGCACGTGCACGTAGGCGACATTGGCCGTGACATAAACGGCAATCACGCAGACCACCCCGATGAGGATCGCCCGCGGCAGATTGCGCAGCGGGTCGAGTACCTCTTCAGCAACGAAATTGACATTCTGCCAGCCACCATACGAGAACATCACCGGTACCAGCCCTGCAAGGAAGGCCGAGAGCAGCGCACCGCCACGCAAATCCGGCGGCAGTGGCGGGTCAAATGTAATCCCCGAGCCCTTCGTCAGCAGAAAGGCTCCGATCGTCAGCAGAACGATCGCCAGCGTCTTGCCAAAGGTGACGACATCGATCAACACCGCTCCCGGCTTGATCCCGAGCGCGTGAAATATTGCCAGCCCCAGCAGAATCGCCACCGCCATCGGTGTCACCGCCGCCTCCGATACTCCCAGCAGCGGCCGCAGGTAGCTTGCAAAAGCCACCGCGACCCCGGCCGTCGCCCCGGATTGAATGATCAGCAACAGTGACCAGCCATGCAGAAAGGCGACCAGTGGATGAAAGGCCTCACGAAAAAAGGCATACTGCCCGCCAACCCTCGGCATCACCGTGCTCAATTCCGCAAAGACGAAGGCGCCGGCCAGCGCCAGCGCTCCGCCGGCCACCCAGACCGCCAGTATCAGAAACGGCGTCTTCACCGTCTGTGCCACAATGTAGGGGTTGATGAAGATACCGGAACCGATGATTCCGCTGATCACGATCATCGTCGCGTCAAAAAGTGTCAGCTTGCGGGCAAATGACATGATCGACCCTCTCTTGCCGGATATCCGTGAAATCACTGCCGGCCGGGTGGCTGGTCGCAGGATCGGGTTGTCGATGCTCACGGCATCAATGCTCACGGCATCAACATCAACAGGACTTATGCAATAACAGCCATCAATTTACGCTTGTCGCCACGGTGGCAACATATGTTGCCCTCACCTCTGGCATGTAAAGTTAGCCGCATCATCAGTGCTGCCGGTTCCCTTGTAACGGGCGACCTTCGGATAACTGCAAAGCGGGCGGGTTCGCTTTGCTCCGTTGGGGAGCGGGCGACTGGCGATGATCTGCTCGGGAGCGGGACCGCCCTCGACCCAGCGCTCCAGAGCGAGGGTGAGGTCGTGCTCGGGATCAGTCTTTGGCCCCATGACCATCACTCCGAAGGAGTTGGGCCCCGGACCGCCGGCGCAGTGCTGCATTCCCGGCACCATGAACAGACGCATGAATGAACCGGCATGGCGTGCGCCGAGCCTGGCAATGACGCTGTTGTAATAATCGATGGTGTTGCGTGCCGGCAGCGCGGCATCATTCCAGCCGTGGTAAAGAATCAGCCTGCCACCACGGGCCCTGAAGGCACTGAGATCGGGATCGGTGGCATTAAGCACGCCGGCAAGCCGCTCATCAGCAAGCCGGCTCTCCTCGTCAACGCGGAAGCTCTTCACATCCCAGGCCGGATTGTTATAGACCATGTTGGAGAAGGCCTGGGTCGAGAAGAAGTGCTGCTGGCTCTTGCCGGGCGCGGTTCCGGTGATCCAGCCGCCCCATCCACCGGGACCGGTCTCGCCACCCGGTTCGAAGCCGGCGGTGATCTGCCTTCCCTTCGAGTCACGTGGGCCGGCATAGATCTTCTTCAGTGCGGTGATCTGCTTGTCAGTGAGACAGTCATCATTGGCTGCCTCCCTGCAGCGGAGGACCTCCGGATCGAATTTGCACTGGCGCGGATCATCGAGGACGCCATCAGCGACGCCATCCTTCGCGTCACAGGCAGCGACCACGGCCGACTCGATCACCTTGAGCTTTGCCGCCGAAATGTAACTTTCGGGATCGGCCATCGTCGCCTGCATGTTCCAGGCGAAACCCGAGAGGATACGAGTAAAATAATTGGCCGGCGCACCGGCGATAATTCCATCGTAATCTCCGGGATAGCGCTGCGCCTCCATCAGCGCCTGTCGGCCTCCATTCGAACAACTGCTGAAGTATGAATACTTTGGTCCGTCGCCATAGAATGCGCGAATAACCGCCTTGGCCTTCCCGGTCATCTCGTGAATGGCGCGATGGCCGTAATCGACGACCTTCTCCGGATGGCCGGGAGCAAACATCGCATTGCCGCCGGAGTGGCCGGTGTCGGTCGAGGCGGTGGCATAGCCCCGTGCCAGCGCTCCGGCAAGTCCGGGATAGCTGATCGATCCGGCAAAACCGCCATTGCCAACACCATGGAAGCGGCCATTCCACCCGTCACTCGGCATCCAGACCTCGAACCTGATATCGGAGTCGGGTGTCGGGCTGATCGATCCGGTGACCCGACAAAAGGCCGGGAGACTGGCAAAGCTGGCTGAACCGCCCTGAGTGAACCCGCCCGCCGGCACCGTCTGTGCCGTCAGGATCTTCGTGTCCGGCAGCTTCAGTTCTTTCAGGCTCTCACAGGTTGCGCCTGCCGCCGGCATCGTGAGAGCAAGCATGAGCAGAGATAACAGTCGGGCTTTCATCGCGATTTCACTCCGTGGATGGCGGATGGTTGATGATTTATCGGTTCAGGATGCGGTGAGTCGGCGCAGAACCGCGAGCATCTCGTCGTGTATCAGGCCGTTTGAGCAGAGCAGGCTGGCCGAGAAATTGTCGAATGACGAACCGTCGAGCTTTGTCACCCGCCCGCCAGCCTCCTCGATGAGGATCCACCCGGCGGCGGTATCCCAGGCGTGAAGGCCCTGCTCCCAGAACCCATCCATCTGCCCGGAGGCCACACAGGCCATGTCGATCGCGGCCGAGCCGAGCCGGCGCACTCCCTGCGAATGGCGAAGAAACTCACACCACGCCGGCATGTACTGATCCATACGCTCACGCACATCATAGGGGAAACCCGAGACGAGCAGCGACTTGTCGAGACTCCCGATTGTCGACACCTGAATCGGTTGGCCATTACGGGTGGCTCCGGAGCCACTCTCAGCGGCATAGAGTTCATCACGCGACGGATCGTAAATCACCCCGACCACCGGCCTGCCCTTGTGCTCGACACCGATCGAGACCGCATAGCAGGGGAATCCGTGGGCAAAGTTGGTCGTGCCGTCAAGCGGATCGACGATCCAGTAATAGTCATCGGCAAGGTCGCTGTGCAAGGTGCCACCGGACTCCTCAGCAAGAATATGGTGAGCCGGGAAGGTGCCGCGAATTGCCGCGGTAATATGCCTCTCGCTGGCCAGATCGGCCTCGGTGACAAGGTTGTTCCTTCCCTTTGACTCTATCTGAAAGCCGCGTGCAGCGTAGTCACGCAGTATCTCACCCGCTTCGCGGGCCGTCCTGATCGCCAAATCAATAATCGTCATTAACAACTCCCATCTTACAGACTGACCCCGGGCTTCACGCAAACCGGTTGAACTATAAGTTTGCCTCGCCCCGGCGTCAATGCTATTCTCATCACCCAAGAGGCTCAGAAAGAATGACCGATACTCCAACCGACACACCGACCAGCGAAACCCTGACTAATGATTCGGCTGACAGCCGGCAATCGATCGAGAGCGAGGTAGTGCTGCGCTTCCTCGAGCAGGCGACAAGGCCGCTGACCGTCAGCCAGCTGCGCCAGCGGCTGACCGGGCCTCTCAAGCTGCCCCTTGAAAAGATCGAGCAGATCCTCGGCAGCGAGACAGAGACGGGAAGAGCCTTCAAATATCCGGCAATTGGTCGTGGTGGTCAGCCACGTTACTCCACGCGTGGTCCGGGACCGGTTGCCCGCGAGGCAATCCTCGGGATGACGAGCTCACACCCGCTGAGCCTGATGGAGATACGGGGTCGCATGAAGGTCGTGCTGCACGGAATGAGCGAAACCGCCCGGCGACTGCTCCTGCGCAAACTGATCCAGGAGATGCTCGCCGAGGGACATCTTTACGAATGGCCACCACTGCTCGGGAAGCGGGCGAAGATCTACGGTGCCCAGCCGCCCGATCCACGAACCTATGTTGAAGACGCGCTTCGCAAGATCGCGAAGCGTCTTGGAAGAGCGCCCGACGAACTGCTCCCGATGACCAATGGTTTCTCGTCACACGCAGTGACAGGCACGGCCGCGCCAAACGGGAATACCAGCCTCGATGAGAAGCTGCTTGAGCGCATGCTCCAGGTCAAGCTGGCTGCTGCCCGCGGCGCTTCCCTGCCCCTCCCCGAACTCTGGCATTCGCTTCGCTCTGAGGGCTGGGACAAAGAGACCTTCGACCGCATCGTTCTCGACCTCGCCAAAAGCTACCGTGTGACTCTCCTCCGCCACGACTTCACCGCCGTCCTCAGTGATCGGGAACGGGCCGATCTGGTCGCCGATCAGGCTGGCAATTATTATGTTGGTATCGCGCGACGCTAACGACTATGACGGCTCACCAGCGATGAGCAGTGCGGCCAGCAGCGGTACAGTCAGCTCGTGATGGCCGGTGATCGAGTAGCCCTTCCCTGCCCCATTGGCCACCGGACGGCGAACGACATTGGTCTGTGGCCGGTAATGCTGGATAAAATCGAAATTGACGGTGGTAAAGTCACGCAGCCGATAGCCAAGGTTGCGCACGACGGTCACAGCCTTGAGGAAAATCTCGGGCATGGTCACGGCTGATCCGACATTGAGGTAGACGCCACCATCATCGAGCTGGCGAACGAGCGAAGTAAAGAGCCTGAAATCGCGATGGGAGGCCTCACCGAGAGCGGCACCATCGACCTCGCGGTGGAGGTGGACGATGTCGGCACCGATCGTCAGGTGGGCAGTCACCGGGATGCGCTGGCGGTAGGCCTCATGCAGGTACGAAAATTGACCGTAAGGTGGTCGACTTTCGACCAGCAACCGCCCTACGGCTTCGCCAACGCCGCATGATTCGTCAAGACCGCGACGAATGGCCTGATTGATCAGCCGCCCGGTCTCATCTGCCATGCCAAACTCCCCTGAGCCAAGGGCGCTGTCAACATCCTCCGAGGTCCAGCCGGCAATCGCGATCTCGAAGTCGTGAATGATGCCGGATCCATTGGTGGCAATGGCCGTCACCAGTCCGCGCCGCATGAGGTCGATGAGGAGGGGCGCCAGACCAGTCTTGATAACGTGACCGCCGATCCCCCAGATGATTGCCCGCTGCCGCTCCCGAGCCTCGATGATTGCCGCCGCCACCGCTCGGAGTGAATCGGCAGCGAGAATGCGCGGCAGCGACTCGAAGAAGGTCAGCATCCGTCGCGCGCTCTCGTCATCGAGCGGACGCGCAAAGTCGCGCACTGTCACCTTGCTCGGCCGCGAGGCCAGTGGATAGGTCTCGAGTCCGTCAAGTGTGATTGGCTCCTGGTCATAAATCGACATTACGCCTCACTCTCCTGTCGGACAGAGTTCATCCTCGACCAGTTGGCAGATGATATGCTCGATGGTCAGATGAACCTCCTGAATGCGCGGTGTCTCACGGTGAGCGACGATCAGGGCAAGGTCGACCAGCGGCGCCACCTGCCCTCCACCCGATCCCAGCAGCCCGATCGTCGTGATCCCGAGCGAACGCGCCTCGTTTGCCGCCTCAATGATGTTTGCCGAGTTTCCGCTCGTCGAAATCAGCAATGCAGCATCTCCCGCATTCCCCAGTGCCTGCAACTGCCGCGCAAAGACATGATCGAACGATCGGTCATTGCTGATTGCTGTCAGCAATGAACTGTCGGTCGTCAGCGCCAGCGCCGGGAGCGCACGCCTCTCCCGCCCCATCCTGAAGGCCAGCTCCGCCGCCATGTGCTGCGCATCAGCCGCCGATCCGCCATTCCCGCAGATCAGCAGCTTTCCTCCGCCCCGCATCGCCCTGACGATCATCCCCGCTGCCCGCGCCACCGCCTCCGCCGAATGAGAGAAAAAGTCGCGCTTCGCTCCCAGACTCTCATTCGCCATGGCTCTGACTCGCTGCTCGTCCGTGATCATTGGTTGTCCCTTTCACAAGGATTTAATATGGACTATGGACTATGGACTATGGACAATATGGACCTTATGGACAATATTGACAATG
>CAIKMY010000130.1 GCA_903828635.1 uncultured Acidobacteriota bacterium | reverse complement strand
TCAACCGCACGGTGAGCCACCACCAGCGCATCTTCCGGATTCTTCACTCCGCCGCCAATCACCGAATTGATGTTTATGTGAAAGGCGGCATCCTCGGAAAGATAACGCAAATAACGGTCGATCACCTTGAGGCTCTTCTGTGAAACCTTGTCAGGTGTGACATTGTCGATGCTTATCTGGAGGTACTCGAGCCCGGCCGCATTCAGTTTGCGGATATTCTCCCGGGTCATGTAATAACCGTTACTGATCAGTCCGGCAATCATTCCGTGGGAGCGGATGTGAGTGATGATCTCGAAGATCTGCGGATGGAGCATCGGCTCTCCTCCGCTGATGGTGATCGCCGTCGTGCCGAATGAGGCGAGGCGGTCGAGCCTTCTCTTCATCTCCTCGAATGGTACCGGTTCCGACACCTTGTCATACTCGTTACAATAGCCACAGGCCAGATTGCAACGGCGCATCGGGATGACGTGCGCAAGGATCGGGTGCTTTGTCGAAAGCAGCCCTTTGGCGACAAACGCCGCCTCTCTTGCCATCCGGCTCGCTTTGCTGCTGGTCAGATCTTTCATTGCTTCAGCCTAACCTAAATCTTGTCGACAACCTTGACACCGCCCGGCAGATTGACGACAAAGGCGGAATCAGGGATCGCAGTATTCAATTGTATGCTTCGCAGGGAGATAACAGTGTAGTCCCCGTTCTTCTCGATCAGTTTCCACTGTGCCGGGATCCAGCTTGCCTGGCTGACCCAGATCTCGATCGAGGTGAACTGCCCGCCGCTCTTCGGCGTCAGCCGCAACATCGTCGTTGCCTGTCCACCGATAGTCTCGTCCCTGACCTGCTCGATATTGTAGCTCCCCGCCAGCGACTTCACCGAACCATCAAGCCCGATCAGCTGGGTGTACCCGCCAACCTTTCCCTTCGATGCCTTGGCCAGCGTCGATTTGAACACCTGATTGATTCGCGGCTGGTAGAAGACCACGCTCTCGCCAACGATCGCGATGACATCATTGCTCGGTCGCGAGTAATTGATGCGCAGCCGCCCCTTGTTCCTGCCAGCGGACGGCTTGTAGATCAGTGATCCGTACTCGTTGTCGGAAATGCCGATCTGTGCATTAGTCTTCTGCTGTACCATCTCGGCCCTGAGGCTCTTCATCTCCTGGTGGGCCTTCTCCATCCGGTTGAGAATCGTGTTCAGGGTTTGTTGCGCCATCCCGGCGGCCGTCACCACCTCATTCCCCAACACCGGCCGGATGGTAACGCTGCCGGCGCTCATCAGGAGCAGCAACCCCGTGATGATCACCCGGGTTGCCAGTCTGGAACCACTACTCATCTCCAACTTCACTGCCTGAATCCTCTCAACTGACCTCTCACTGGTCATTTGCGTTTCCATGATGCCATCCAGCCGACTGTCAGCTCCCGCAGCTGTCGACCGATTACTCGATCCAGACACGATAGAGCAGCTTTTCAGGAGAATCACCGATCTCTTCATAACGGATCAGTCTCACCGGGCGGTTGTATTGTTCGCGCAGGTAAAGATTGAGCGCTTCAGGCGGAAAACGGAGCATCTCTGACTGACTCTTCCGCCCAAGGAACTCCCGGAGAGACGAAGCCTTGACTTCGCTGACCACTGCTGTTCCGTCTGGTGACTTTTTCTGCTCCTCGAAGAGGCTCGCCGGTGTCAGAAAGATCAATGCAATGATCAGCAGGCAGAGCAGATCGTATTGCCACGAACCGCGCGGGTAGGACCAGTTAAAAATCTTTTTTAACGCTGCCAGCATCGTCTTCATTCTCTCTTTTGTGTCTGCCTTTGTCTCTGCCTGATGTCTGTTTCTCAGCCTGCTGCCGGCCATTGTTGGCCATTGCTGGCCATTGCCGGCCATTGTTGGCCATTGTTGGC
The DNA here is from genome assembly GCA_903828635.1 of uncultured Acidobacteriota bacterium. Taxonomy (GTDB): domain Bacteria; phylum Acidobacteriota; class Blastocatellia; order RBC074; family RBC074; genus CAIOZW01. Next base: position 3,593 of record CAIKMY010000130.1, on the reverse strand, counting down.
CATTGTTGGCCCGTTTTTACCCGGCATCACCCGACGACACAATCGGCCTGTCTGCTGTCACGGATGATGGCGCCATCACGCATCTCGATCGTCCTTGAGCCAACAGCTGCGGCTTCCGGATTATGTGTGATCATGACGATCGTCTGATTTAACTCCCGGTTGAGCTCCCGAAGCATATCAAGCACCAGCACCGAGTTCTCTGAGTCGAGATTGCCGGTGGGCTCGTCTGCAAGAATGATTGCAGGGCGATTGATGACGGCCCGGGCAATGGCGACTCGTTGTTGCTCGCCACCTGACATCTCGATTGGGCGATGTGCCATTTTATTTTCGAGTCGCAGCAACTTCAAGACATTACGACGCGTTTCAGGATCGATCATTTGGCGTCGGCCACCGCGCCCGCCGGCGTGAATATGCTCGGCCAGCCTGAGATTGCCTTCGGCCGTCAGTGTCGGAAAAAGATTGAACCGCTGAAAGACGAAACCAATTTTGCGGCGCCGGATGTCAGTTCGGGCAGCATCGCTCATCGCGGTCAGGTCCTCACCATCGACGACGACGCGCCCGCCGGACGGGCTGAGCAACCCGCCAAGGATATGGAGCAGTGTCGATTTGCCGCAGCCTGACGGGCCCATGATCGAGAGGAATTCTCCGGCCGCCACCGTCAGATTGACTCCGCGCAAGGCATGAACGTCCACTTTGCCGATACGGTAGGTCATTGTCAGATTTTCTGTCCGCAGAATAGGATTCATAGACTTGTCCGAAAGGGATCATTCATAGGAGAGCGCCTTTACCGGATCCTGATTGGCGGCGCGCAGCGCCGGGTAGAGGGCTCCGACAGCGCCGGCAGCGATGCCGATCAGGGCGGCTCGCAGGATCCATGTCCAGTGAAATTCGAGTTGGAGCGTGGTAAAGCGCTCGATCAACCAGCCGGCAGCCAGCGCCAGCACTGTTCCGACGACAACTCCGATGAGGCTGATCGTCACCGCCTCTCTCTCAATGGTCGTCACGATATAGCTCTTCGAGGCCCCGAGCGATTTGAGAATGCCGATCTCGCGTGTTCGCTCGGTGATCGTCGTGTACATGGCGAGCAGTATCACCAGCAGGCTGACGATTATCGAGAGTGCGACGACTGCCTTGACGAAGCCGTCAATTCCCGGGATCGCACGGCTGAACCCCGTCGAGATGTCGCGTGTCAGCAGGACGATATTCTGCGGAAGCTCCGTGTTGATTCGCTGCTGGACCTCCTCCTGTCGGCCGGGATCGGCGACCTTGATCATGAGGAAAGTGCACTTGTTTTCGGCGGCAAGGTAGCGCTGGAGAGCAGCAAGATTCATCTTGATGCGCGCTCCCGACTCGGGACCGTAGATGCCGGTGACCGTCAGCGATTTGCCGAAGACCTGGATTCTGCTGCCGATGCCGAGTTTGCCCTGTCGTGCCTTGAGCTCGTCGATGATCACCTCATCGTCATGTTGGAAGACGCGGCCTTCGAGGATGCGCAGTCCGCTGATCGCTGCGTACCCCTCGAAATCGATCCCGTCAACCTGCTCGAAACCGAGCCCTGACTGTCCGCTCTGCACGTAACGGCCGACCGGACTGACCAGCTTCACCCCTTCGATCTGCCGAATGCGATCACCATAGCGCACATCGAGCGACATGATCGACGATGGCGAGAGGACGCTCGATCCCTTGCGGGTGAACTGAATCTCGGCTCCAAGCCCGCGCTCACGCCGAATCCGGTCGTTGAGAATGCCCCGTACCAGACCAGTGTTGAGGATCACCAGGATCACTCCCAACGCTACTCCGCTGACGCTGATCAGCGTTCGCGTCGGACGCTGCTGCAAATTGGAGATGATCAGACTGTCCATAAATCAGGTCAAATATAAATCAGGTCAAATATAAATCAGGTCAGAATAATATCAGGCCGGAATATCAGGAGTGACGACCCGGAACGATGATTCAGGTCAACCAGTTGAACGATAATAGAAACACCTTAAAGAAAGCACCAGCGATATCCCGAGTTGCCGATATGGCGAGCGACCTTGTTCACGATCCTGCTCACAACATGTTTACAGCCGCTTTACAGCCGCTTTACAGCCGCTCGTTTCGCCACAGCGAAACCATCGGCTTGTCGAGATCCGTGACCGGAAGGCCGTCAGTATTCTCAAGGAGAAATGCGTTTGGCGGCAGGTCGATATTGGTTTCGAAGCGGTCTTCGCTGAAGGTCAGGCGTGCCTGGTAATTGTCGTGCGGGCGACTGACGAGTATCGTTCCCGGCCAGAGCGTTGGGTTGGCCGGGTTGAGTTTGCGGTAGCCGGAGTAGGTGACCTCGGTGGCCAGTTCTCCGCGGGAATCAAAGATCTGCTGGCGGGTGAAGAGGCAACCTGCCGTCCGGTCAAACCAGAATTTGCGGCGAACCTGCGCCGCCGTGTTGGCCGTTCCGGACATCTCGACTTCGGAGATAACGTAGTGGCTCCGCAGCACTCGCGCTGCCTTGCGCGTTCCGGGTGTCGTCTCGATCGCCTCGACGAGAGTCTCCTCAAGGCTGTAGACGTATCGCGGATCGTCTTTTCGCAGCGGGCCGATCATCAGGGCATCGGTGAAGTGAAACGGGCGAGCCGAGACCAGCGCGCTGCGTGCCTTCTCACCAAGCCGCTCGCGCCAGTTGCTGTAGTCGGCCGTGTTGGTGCCCATCAGAAAGCGGCGATAGTCAGTCGGGTAGATGGCCACCCTGAACCGGTTATCCTCGGAGGCCATCTCGGCGATCCTTGTCTTGACTACCGGAACCTGAATGACCATGCGGATCTTGTCGGGCCGCTTGAGCACAAGAATCGCCTCGGCTTCACGGTAGCGCTCGGCCGATTCAAGATCGTCAAAACGAATGTAGACGCTCCACGAGCGCAGCGACTGAAACTCGACAAAGGGAGCAAGCCGCGCCGTCAGTTCTTCGCGAGTGGCACTGGCAATCGGAGTCACCAGTCGTGGAATCGAGGTGTCACTGAACTTGACGAGGCTGCTGCACCCGCTGCCAAAGAGCACCCCGAGCAGAAGAATCACCCCTGCTCCGGCGTTGCTCCAGATAATTATAAATGGTAGCCTTCTCATCAGTTCCAATCCGGTCGCCACTACTCTGATGCCTGCCGGTCTCAGACCTTGTTGCCGGTGTTAGACCCTCATCCCGGTTTCAGATCACAGACAGGATATTTGACAGTAAGAGCATATTATAACAGGCAGGAAACGCTATCAGACGGAAGTCGCCCTTGTCAAATAACACCCCCCTTGACGCGGTTTGTCGGCATCGCTTAAATTGAAATTGTTAATTCCTGGTTTTGTCTGCACATCAGGCGAAAGAGAGCTCGGGCGAGAGCCGGACTGGGCAGGAGCGCTCGAGCGAGAGAGACAGTTCAGGGGAGAGATAGCGCTATGAGAATCCGCTCAATTTCATCTTCGTGCCACCGGGGAGTGGCCTGCCACCGGGGAGTGGCCTGGTTACTGGTGGTGGTGCTGCTTGCCGCATCGGCAGCTCCGGCAGCGGCGCAGGATGACCAGAAGAAGAAGCGCAAGCAGAGCAACGAGTCGGTAAAGAGCGTCTACAAGCG
>CAIKMY010000129.1 GCA_903828635.1 uncultured Acidobacteriota bacterium | reverse complement strand
GTGACCCCGTCACCGTCCTCGTCGCTCCCAAAAACTGCAAACCAGCCATTATTCCCTCCCCGCTTCACCAACCGCTCGTTTGAAAAGAGTCCTGCACAGTGTACGTCCTGGACAAGACCTAAACAATGCAAAATGTGATATTTACCAGCAAAAAACTGATGACAGAAACCGAGATATCTGCTAGATTGCCCTTGCTTTTCGTAGTATGCAGCAGAGATATGCAGTATCAGCCGGGCGATTCAGCCGGGCTGGTCAAACCAGACAAATTCAAAATCCAGGTTCGCAGAGAGTCAGACAGCCAGGGGGCTGACAGGGATCCAAACAGCCAGAGATCCGGGCAGAACGAGCATGATCTGCGGGTTTGCTTTTGGCGGCGTCGCACAAGAGACCTGAAATGATTGCGGCATGGTCGACCTGAGCAGTAGTCCTGAGCAGTAGTCCTGAACATATTGATTATCCGGAGACGGGGGCAATCTTTCAATTGCAATCATCCTTCCCTGCCCTTGAAGATCCGGTGAGGCCATCAGGATATGAAGGCTGAAGCGAGTGGTGGCAGCCCGGGGCTGAGACCACTGGCGACTCACGCGGAGAAGATCGTCAACTCTATGCCGGAGGTGGATCATGGAACCGATCGAAGCACCCGTCGTGGTGACAAATGGGATTGAACTGGCGCTATTTGCGCTGAAGTTCTTCAGTTATCTGCTGCTCGGCAGTGCAATTGTGGGTGGCATCTGTGCCGGGAGCGGAATCGGCTGGCTCTGTCGCTGCGCGAAGAGAGATTCCCGATTCTGAGATTGCCGACCATCAGAATGCGGACAGGAGGCAGAGTGCGGACAGGAGGCAGACGCAGCAACCGCCACGACATCGCTGACGCGAGGCCGTGGCGGCTGGATGCTACAACTCGATCGATCCGTCGTGCTCGTCACGTTACTGCTTCTTGTTGAGCATGCTGCAGGCCTGGAAAGCGGCAGATGGCTCGATGGCCGTGTTGCCGATCTCCACGTGGCGCAGGATCCCCTCTTTATCGACGACAAAGGTGGCGCGATTGCCGAACCCCTGGGCCTCATTGAAGATCCCGTAATCCCTGACGACGGTTCGTTTAAAATCGCTGAGCAGGGGGAAGGTGACGCCCAGATCCTGGGCAAAGCGGCGGTTGGCCGGAACACTGTCGACACTGACCCCGAAGATCTGTGTCTCTTCTGCTTCGAATTTGGCGAGATCAGCCTGATACGCCTTCATTTCGCGCGTTCAGCCACCGGTGAAAGCCAGCACATAAAAGGCCAGCACGACGTTCTTTTTGCCGCGGAAATCGCCAAGCTTGTAGGTTTTGCCGTCGGTGCCGTTCATGGTGAAATCCGGCGCGACGTCGCCCACCTTGAGCTTTGCCGCCGGCGGGGCTGCCTGCTGGGCCAGCGCCACGGTGCTGACGACCATCAGGAGCAGGCCCAGACTCAATGCTTTCCTGAGCATCGCTCGATCCTCCTCTTTGAATTATTGCCCGCCAACCCGCCAACCAACTCAATTGGGTGGTGGGTTGGGGAGTCATGGCGATTAGACAATAACTATCAATCTCTGGCAATCGCAAAACGGCGAAATGGCTGCCTGGCAGCGGAAAATCAGCCGGCGTGATTCAGGGCTGATAGGAGCGTTCAAGGTTTGCCCTGATTGCGGTGAGGGTGAAATTGACCGGCTTGAAGCGGCCGGTGGCGTAAAGATCCGCCTGATCGAGGTGGTGCGGGGAGTGCGGGTCGGCCGACTGGCCGAAGACGAGAACCGAGCGTGCGGTGACGGTCGGGCCGAACTCGACAACGGCGACGAAGGAATTGCCGGAGATGCCATAGCGCCGGGATTGCCCCTTTTCGGGGCGGGTGTTGTAGGTGAAGACGATACCGGCAGTTCCCGGGCCGCCGGCGACGGGAAGGCTTGGCCGCTGATCGCTGAAGGGCTGGTCGCCGCTGCTGTCGATGCGCTGCAAGCGGTTGATTTCGCCCCAGGCGACGCGCCAGCCATTGCGCTCACGCTCCAGTGTGGCAACGACCTCTTCGAGGGCCGCGATCTGCCGGAATCTGGCGGCCGGCTTGCCGCCGGAGGTCGATTCACCCCGCAGGGTAATGCCGAGGTCGTTGCCGCGGCCGTTGCGCATCCGCTCGAACCAGAGGAGAAAGATGGTTGTCGCCACCGAATCGATGCGTGCAATCCGGTCCCACGACTTCAATTCAAGAATCACCGGCTTGATCTGCTCGGCCCGTGCCTCGTCTTCACGTTTGAGCAGTTCCCACTCGGCGGAGAGGGCCTCGATCCCCTTTGCCGCCTCGCCGACCGTGGTATCGGTCGCCGCCTCCGTCCACTGCTCGAAGGTGAAGCGTCGACGCCCCGTCAGGATTCTTCGCGAACTCTGTGCCCGCGCCGTATCCTCCTCGGGGGCCATGTAGCCCGGATAATCGCCGGCCAGCGGGTTCCCCTTCTCCGTCATCAGGAACGGCGTCGAGTTGCAGTTCTGCAGAAAGCCGGAGGGCGGGTTGAGCCGCGCCGGCAGTTCATCAAGGCGGTGATAGCCCTGCCATTCGGTTGCCGCAGTCGTTCCGTCTACGGGTTTGAGCCAATCGTCACCGGTGGCCCGCCGCGGCATGGCGTTGCCGTGAACGTAGAAAATATTGCCGGCACGATCGGCATAGATCGTATTCGAGCCCGTCAGCGCCACCCGGCTGAGCGCGGCGCGGAATTCGGCAAAGTTGCGGGCACGGTTCATAGCGAAGCGCTGCTCGACCTCGCCGCCCTCGTCGAGCCTCGCCACCCGCGCCGCTACCGGTCGTCCGTTGAGGCTTCCGACGATCGGCCCGTGATGGGTTCGTCGAAAGCGGAAGCGCCGCCTGACCAGACCGCCACTGGTGCGAACGGCAAGCTCCTCCTGCCATTCGACTGCCTGCCGGTAGCCGCCCTCATAGCGATAGGAGAGCGGACTCTCCGGACGATCGAAGGTCTCAAGGTAACCATCAACCGTGTCGGCATAATTGTTGGTGTGGCTCCAGCCGAGGCTGGCGGTGAAACCGGAGCGGATGTAGGGAGTGCCGAGGATGGCAAACCCGTAGACGTTGAGCCCCTCGTCGCTGCGGAGGTGGGCCTCGTAACGCTGACCGCCGCCAAAGAAACCGACATGAGGATTGATCAGCAGCATCGCCCGCCCCGAGGCACTCTTTGACGGGGCGACCGCCCACATGTTCGAGCCCTCATCGAGGTCGACGGCCGGGGTCGTGGTCGATTGGCCCAATTCCAGGTGATCCGGCTGATCGCGGCGTTCAATGGTGGTGCGGTCAGGACCAATCTCCTCGCCAATCCGCAACTCGCCGGCGGAGAGCCCGACGCGGTTGAGTCCGCCAAGTCGCCCCATCCGGCTGACGGCAAGGATGTGCCACGGCTCGACCCGGGCCGGGCCGGCCGGTTCAAGCTCCGGGTGGCGATGGCGGTAATGCTCGATCCCCAGCGCATAGGCGTCACAGAGCAGCCTCACCCGGGCCGGCAGCCCCTCGTACTCCTCGCGCGATCGCCGCTCGACCTCGAATGCCCGGTATCCAAGATCGTTCACCAGGCCCCGCTCACCGTCAATTTCCGCCGCCCGCCCCAGCGAGCGCAGCAGATCGGCCACCAGCTGGCGATAGTTGTCCTCGCACTGCGCATACATCAACCCGAAGATCGTCGCCGCGTCCGTCCTGCCAAAGATATGCGGTACGCCAAACTTGTCACGGTGAATCGTCACCTGCCGCGCCAGTTCCGGCCCGCTCAGAACCATCTGCCTCGGCAACCGCTCGATTTTGCGAATCATCACCGGTGGCGTCAATGCCTGTAATGTATATGGCGACCGATGAATCCGCCTGACGACATCCATGCCCGCGACTACACGGCCAAAGGCGGCAAATCCCTGCCCGTCCGGATTACGCTTCCCGCCGTAATCGAGCTCCGGCTGATCCCCGACGCAGATGAAAAAGTCGGAGGTCGCCGTGTCCGGACCGAGCCTCGCCATCGAGATTGTCCCGTCAAGATGCTTCAATCCCGTCCGGCTGGTTCGCTCCAGCCTGATCGGCGCGAAGCCGCGCTTCTCCCGCGCCGGAGCGACTCCGCCCTGAATCACCTCGATCTTCACCGGGCTCGCCAGCTGATTGTCCGGCGCGAGCGTCACCGTCCGGTGAAACCTCCCGCCGTCATAGTGGCCACCATCGACATACCGCAGGAAATTGCGCGCCGTCTCCGGAGCTCGCTCGACATCGACCGCGACGACGATTGTCCCCTGCTCCGTCTCGATCCGCACCCGGACCTCGTCGGCCCCGCTCCCCTGCCACCAACCCGTTACCATCATCAGCACGAATGAAATGATCGCCATCATCCCTCCTCATCATCAGCTCAGCGCTTCTCAGGCGTGGCCATCATACCGGGCACTCGTCAACTCGTCCAGATAGAACGGTCCGGATGCGCGAGCCTCCGGCCCGCACCTCCGTGAGTAGCGGGAACTCGCCGAAGGGGTGTACCGGCTCCATGCGGCGTCGATGAATGCTGGCCGGTGGCCCACGACCCGAGGCTTATTCTTGAGGGTATACCGGCTATGGTATGCTGTGCGAACGGCGTCAGTTCGGCCTTGCGGAGATTACCCGGTAAGGGGATTTCCGAACCAGGACAACCCGGATTTACCCGATACCGCTCAATAATTTTACCGATCAGCTTCAGAGTACCTCGGTTTTGATGGTTCCTGTAAGCGCAAAGGAGTTTACTGATGCCATTTGAAACCGTCATTTCAGTTAATGAATCGGAGACGAAGGCGTGAAATCAATTCTGATCGTCACCGGGCATTTCACGACAGGCGGCCTCGAAACCCATATTTGTGGAGAGATCGAACATCTCTCTGAAAGTGGCGTCAAAGTACATTTGGCCGTTGGCCAGCCCTTTCAAAAGGAGTTATTACCCGCCGGCCTCCCGGTCATGATGGATGATCTGACTCTGGATCCCGCGTCTTCGGCGGAGACACTGCTGACGGCAATCAATCAACTGCGAAAGATCATCCGCGAATACTCGATTGAAGTGGTTCATGTCCATCCGTTCACCTCGATTATTCCAGCGGTCGCCGCCGCCGAACTGGAGCGGATACCTTATGCCATTACGCTGCATGGGCCGGCTTCAATGGAAAGCTGCGGGCCGATTTACGATCTGTTGGTCAAAGATACGGTGTTGCCACACGCGCCCCTGATTATCGCCGTCTCACCAGAGGTTGAGAGGCTCATCGCGATTCACGCCACCGATGAATCAATTGTCTGTATTCCCAATGCGGTTACATTTAAAGAAACTTCCGGGGAAGCACTCAATGCTGACGCTGTCGATCAGCGCTGGCTGGTTGTCTCACGGCTTGACCAGTTCAAAATCCCGGGCATCATCGATTTTTGCATCAAGGCAAAGGCCTGTGGGATCCCCGGGGTGGTAATTGTTGGCGATGGGCCGGCGAGGCAGCAATTAGCCAACATGCTTGGGGAGCAGGAGGTTGCCGATTACGTCGAGTTCATGGGAGTGAGCACTGAAGTCAGCTCACTTATTCCAAGATTCGCCGGTGTGGCAGGAATGGGGCGGGTCGCTCTTGAAGGGGTGGCTGCGCGTAAGCCGGTGGTACTCACCGGCTATGATGGCGTCAAAGGCATCCTTGACCGCCAACTTCTGGCAAGGTCGGCTGAGCAGAATTTTTCCGGCAGAACTCTTCCCACGATCGACGGCAAAGAACTCTTCGCACAGCTGCGAGAAAAAGCAGGACAGGACGACATTGCACAGGTCTTCGAGTTCGCCAGAATCTCTTTCAATGCCAAAGATGCCTGGAGAGAGTTCCTTGACAGGATCAGTTCGCTCCCGATTCCTGCTCCAACCGCAGTGAGCGGTTTATACCACTCACTTTCCGCAAACCCTGTTAATGACCCGGCCCCTTACATCTACAGCAGAGAGATATTGGATCGCATGGCGACTCTGGTTTACAGCAGGGATTACCACTACCCCGGCCTGTCAACCGCAGTCTCTTTATGCAGGCAGAGAATGGAGGTCGCCAGCCTCAATCGCAGGCTTGCTTATGCCCGCCTCAGCCTGGAACAAATGGAGAAGAGCCTGAGTTGGCGCCTGACAAAGCCGCTGCGTTGGGCTCAACAAATACCCGGGTATTTCGCACGGTTCGCAGCGGTCAGGCGGAATCTTGGAACAGTTGGGGTTATTCGACACACTATCAGGTTCATTCAATCAGGGCTTTCATCATCCGGCCAGGCTTACTTCACAAGATTGAAGCAAAAGCTGCCCCTGCTCAACCGCGACAATAATCGAACCGGGTCGCCACAAGCTTCTGACCATTTCGTATCCGGCAAAAAAAATATTATTTATGAATCTACTCCGATATACATGCTCCTCGATTCTTTTCACGATGGGGGGCTTGAACGTGTTGTAATCGATCTTTGTATAAAGCTCAGAGAGTTGGGGCGACTCTGCAGCGTGCTGGTCGCAACAGATGGTGGAAGAGGCACGCGCGAGGCAGGACTACACGGAATCGAGGTTGTCGAATTCCACAATAGTCAGGCTGCCTTGAGACAATTTATTTCAACCGCAAGACAGGGGATCGTCCTTGCCCATCATTCCTATTTTTCCCTGGCCCGGTTTCATAATGCCAGGATGCCAATAGTCGAAGTCCTGCACAATGCATACTACTGGCAAAAAGGGAATGATGAGATTACGCGGGCTCGTGAAGAATTCATCTCAGGATTTGTCGCAGTTTCAAAGTTTGTTAAAAGCTTCTCGGTCAATGAACTTGATATTAGTCAGCACAAAGTAACAGTAATAAACAACGGACTCAGCAATGTTGATCTGATTCGTCCCCCATTGGAGTTGCTCCGTTCAAAAAGGCTCCAAACAATCGGAGAGCCCGTTCTTTTGCATGTGGCCAATCTCCATGTTCAGAAGAATCATCGGCTGATAGTCAGCGCATTTGCTGATGTCAGGCGCATTTATCCGAAGGCCAGACTGATCATGGCAGGCTCTATGGATGGTGATCCAAAGTTATATCAACTACTGCTTGCAGACATCAGGCGGCTTGGAGTTGAAGACTCAATCGAGCTGGCAGGAGCTGTTGACAGGCGCAAATTATCGAGGCTGATGGCCTCCGCACACGTTGGGTTGCTGCCATCGTTGCATGAGGGGTTTAGCATATCGACACTCGAGTACGCCTTTTTTGGACTTCCATCTGTTCTTTCTGCCACAGGTGCTGCAGAAGAGCTGAAAAATTTGTATGGCCACATCGAGATTGCGGAGGGCTGTGCGTTGTCGCCGGGTGAATTAAGTTTTGCTGCCATTGAATCTGCTTTGAAATCGTTTCCGGATGGCGCAGCTTTATCGCTCTCAAATGCGATGCTGAAAGTTTTAGCCAACTACCCTGTATACCTTGAAAAGGGGATTGCCGCCGGAAATGGATTCTCCGGCTATGCGGTGGAACAGACAGCAGCCCGATTCATGAGACTGCTGCAGTCGCTTGAGGAGGAGGGATTGTTTTGATGATTCTGCCACCTGAAGCAGATATCGCCATCATTGCGCCATTCCCGACAAAAGAGCGCGTCAAAGAAGGCTGGATGAGCCGTATCAATGCCGTTGACGGGATTTTGGCAGGTAAACGGAGGTTATATATAAATTTCGCGGAACATCACGTTCGCGGTCGTGACGACAGGTTTATGGAAATGCCTGACGGTGGCTGGGAGGTGTGCCTTTCTCCGTCGGATATCGAGCATCGGCATTTGGTGGATGAAATTGTACAAGCAGTCAGGCTTGTTTATGTGCATACCATCCATCTCGCCGAATTCATACAACCGTGGTTTGGTTCAGGGAAGATCGTCGTCGATTTTCACGGTATCGTTCCTGAAGAGGAGACGATGCTCGGACGTCCGGAGCTTTCGGCAAAATATGAAAAGATAGAAAAAGAGGCTCTGCGCAAGGCCCGAGTCTGTGTCATGGTTACGGGCTCAATGGAGCGACACTATCGCGATAAGTATCCGGAGATCAGGCCACGAACCATCATTTTACCTATTGTTGAATCGCTGACTCTCCCCGAAAGGCATGTCGGGATGCGGGATCGCCCGGAGGTGCCGGTTAGTGTTGTGTATGCCGGCGGCACACAGGCCTGGCAAAACATCAATGGGATGCTCGATCTCGCATGCGTGGTGAAGGATATTGCCACTTTCACGTTTTTGTCGCATGACTGGAAGCTGATTGCCGATACTGGCAGGAAAAGAAATGTCCCCCAAAAGACTGATTTTAAATTCTGTGCCAAATCTGATCTGGTAAAAGAATATCAGAAACATGACTTCGGCCTGGTTCTTCGTGATGATACCCCGGTTAACCGGGTGGCATGCCCGACGAAGCTCTATGAGTACCTGACCATTGGGATTATCCCAATCGTTCGCAGTCCTGCACTGGGCGATTTCCCCGACCTCAATTATTCCTATGTTACTGAAGATGAGTTTCGCGAAGGTTTCTTTCCTGACCTGCTTTCGCGGAAGATGATGGCAAGGAAGAACCTCGAGACCGTCTCTTCGATGAGGGAAATGTTTGCCAATGGTGCGGAGAAGATTCGACAATTGATCTGATGGGAACGATTGATGGGCGCGGCAGCAGTGTCCGGGTGCGCGAGGCCCGCGTACCTGGGGAATGGGTGTGCTATATTCTCATCAGCCACCCGCAAGGAGAGCCTGAGCCATGCAGCGAATCATCCGCCACCTGTTCTATCTTGGAAACTTCTGCTCCCAGTGCGGCGAGCGGCTCGCGCCGGAGGGCATTTCACGCCTCGGTCCCGGATACCTCTGCCGGCACTGCATCGGCCGGCTGCATGCCGGCCGCGGGCTCCGTGCGCTGGCGCTGATTACCGTGCTCGCCATCGCCGCGCTGGGGCTTCATCGCCTTTCGCCACCGCTCGGCAGCGGGCCACAGCCGCCATCGGCGCACGACGCCTCTCCGCTGCGCTCGCCCGCTTTCGAGAGCGAACCCACACCGATGGCCTTTTGCGGGGCGCTCACTCGTCGCGGTACTCCCTGCCGACGCCGTGTCCTCCCCGGCCGGAGGTGCGCGCAACATCGCGCCAGCCGATGATGACAGCCTTCACTTGACGATTGATGCTGATTATGAATATGATTTGTTTCTTCGGCCCCTTAGCTCAACGGTTAGAGCAGCGGACTCATAATCCGTTGGTTGTAGGTTCGAATCCTACAGGGGCCATCATTCACCTGACCACTCCGCAATTGTCACCGCCACCCTTATTTTCTGTTGATGATCACCATATCACGCCGGTCATTGCTGCGGACGCAGAGCAGACGCTGGCCATCGGGTGACCACTCGAACTCCCGGATCAGATCATCCCTGAAATGGGTGATCCGGGTTGCGGGCCGGCCATCGAGTGGCTCCTGATCGAGGTTGCCGCTCGTCAGCTGGCACTGATTGGTTCCGTCGATATTGATCCGATAGAGATTGACAGTCCCGCCAAGGCTTGAACTGGAGACGACATAACGGCCGTCGGGCGAGACTGTCGGGTAGCGGTTGGCAGATATGTTGTTACGCGTCAGTGGTCGACGATGGCTGTCGAGGATCTTCGGTGGGGTCAGATCGCGAACCCGTACAAGGTAGATATACCGATCATCTGGTGAGATGGCCGGCCAGAGATAACCATTCAGTGAAGGCCCCAGCAGTCGCTTCGTGAGTGACGATTCGAGGTCCTGAACCCAGAGGGTGAAATTGTCCTGCTCATAGGCGACATAGACCATCCGCTTTCCGTCGGCGGTGAGAACCCCCATCCCGCTGCGCCGCGGCGTCGGCAATACCCGAACGGTGTTGTCGCGAAACGAGTAGTCGCTGAGTACCGAATCGAGCGCCAGCCCGATGCCGGCAGGCATCGCAAAGATCAGTAACATCACCAGTGCTCGCATGGCCATCACCAGCCGGCCCCTGCCGCCATTGACTGATTGCTCGACCATCCGCAGATCGTCAAGCAGCGCGCCCGCTGTCTGGTAGCGATCCTCGGTGCGCTTTGCGAGGCAACGTCCGATCACCCGCTGCAGCGCCTCGGGACAACCGTCAGCCAGCGCGGTCAGCGGTGGCGGATCGAACCGCGCGATGTTGCGCATCACCTCGTCGCTGCTCTCCCCGGAAAACGGACGGTGACCCGCAACCATCTCGTAAAGGATCACTCCGAGGCTGAAGATATCGGTGCGGCCGTCCAGACGCTGCCGCGTGACCTGCTCCGGTGACATGTACTCCGGAGTCCCCATCAACCCGCTGGCCCTCAGATCCGGAATCCCCGGCACCATCACCCCGAGTGCACTCTCGGAGACCAGTTTCGCCAGACCGAAATCGAGCACCTTGACCAGCCCGTCCGGCGTGATCATGAGGTTCTCCGGCTTGAGGTCGCAGTGAACGATCCCGTTTCGATGCGCCACCCTGATCGCCGCCACCACCTGTTCCGCAATCGCAATCGACTCCGCAAAGCTCAACCGCCCGGCCTCCATCCGCTGCCGCAGCGTCTGCCCGTCAATACGCTCCATGACGATATAGGCCCTGCCCTCGAAATTCCCGATCTGGTGAATGGTGACGATGTTCGGGTGGTTGAGCGACGAGGCCGCCTGCGCCTCCCGGCGTAATTGCTCCACGCGGGCCTCGTTGCAGGTGAAGGCTGACCGCAGAAACTTGATTGCCACCCGACGATTGAGCGACTGGTCTTCGGCAAGGTAGACCTCCCCAATGCCGCCACGACCAATCAGCTCGACAATCCGGTAGTCGCCCACCTCCCGCCCGACCATCGACTCTTCACACAGCAGCAGTCCAATACCGGCATCGACCGCTCCCTCAAGCGGACTTGATCCGACATCCTCGACTGATGGCAAAGAACCGGCCATCGCCAGCAATGCCTCAACCTCATGCCGCAAATCATCGCTCCCCCCGCAGACCTCTGCAAGGTAGGCACCGCGCTCCCCCTCCGGCAGCCTCCTCGCCTCATGGAAATATCGCTCAGACAGCCCGAAATTGTCAGACTTCAGTTGACTCATAATGTCGTCTCCTCGGGATGGCTGCTATTTCAGCTCCAGCATCAGCCAGGCATGCGAAAAATCCCAGTCACGCTTCACCAGGGCCACCGACCTGCCAATCGCGGCTGCCGTCTCCTCGATCGTCATGCCAAGAAAGAACCGCAATTCAGTGACGACTCGCTTCCGCTCGTCGAGTCGCCCCAGCCGCTCCAGCGCCCGATGCAGCCCCAGAATCTCAACGTAGTCGCGATCAGCCACCGGCAGCGTTTCATTGATGCTCATGAAGATCACCCCGCCGCCATTGCAAATGGCCTGACGCCGCCGCGCCTCGTCGATCAGAATCTGCCCGATCAGCCGCGCACAAATCCCCATCAAATGACCACCATTGAGGATCGTCAACGGCCGCTGTGCGCGCAGCCTCACGTACAACTCACTGACCAGCTCGTCCGTCTGCAATGCCTTGCAGTCCCACTCCAGCCGCAACCTCCGGCGCGCCAGACTTCTCAGTCGGTAATGAATCAGCGACACTGCCCGGTCAAGAGAATCCTGATCGCCCGTGCTCCATGGCTCATTCCCGAGCATGGCGATACTCAACATCCCCTGATGATGATTGGTGCTCAAAGTAACAAGACTATCCATTGGCTGCTCTCCGGCTGTCGAATACCCTGTCGACGCCGAGCAAGTCGATAATACCCGGGACTCGTGGCAGACGAATCACTCGACTCACTCGATCAAAATGGACTATTTTCAGACTGTCTTGATCCAATCTTCACTTGTTTGACGCATATACCAATAACCGCATGCAACTAACCATGTGCAACTGCATGCAACTGCCCTACCGGGTGCAACTACCCTCCAGGGTGCAATCGTCCTCAGAACGACCATCGCGATAAGCGGGGTTCAAGGGTATTGGTCAGGGAGCAGCTGATGGGCCCTATTCCCGCCGGCTGCTCTGATTTTGCGTCTGACAAGGGATCGATTAGACGTGGAATATATACATCAATAAATTTCAAATTGGAAGAGCCGTCAATGGCTTGAAGCGGGCAAATAAAATTGAGTCATGAAGGATCTCTGCAGCAATTGCCTGAGGGACCTGAGGGGGCTTAAGGGGTGGAAGGGCTGGCAACCTTCAGTCCGATCAGACTGGTGATATTTCGGTGAAGAATCAGGGACTGATCTTCCCGGGTCAGACTGAGCGCGCGGATTTTGTGCAGTTCCACAGCGGGGTGGAGCCATGGGCCGTCAGAACCAAAGATCAGCTTTCGCGCCCCGGCTCTTCTGACTGCCTGCAGTATATAATCGAAGCGTCTTACCCCGGCAGTATCGGCATAAACATTGGGCAACCTTGCAAGCTGATCGACCACCTGCTGTTGTGCCCTCCAGTCATCCATGAAGCTGCCAAGATGGGGGATAATGAAATTGACATCCGGATATTGCGGAGCAAAGAGGTCGATGAAATGTGGCTTGCCGATGACATCGACCAGCATTGGAACACCCAGCCGCCTGACGGCATCACACACCTCACGAGTTGGCATCGCATCGTACCCGTGAATCTTCACGCCGCGAAAGCCATATTCGCGAACCGCGCGGGCAAGTATCTCAAAGACTCTGCCCACATCCCGGCGGGCGTGAACCGAGGCAAAGCCAATCAGGCGACGGGGATGCCGCGACACGATTTGTGCCAGCTCGGCGTTGGCGCGGGCATAGTCACCATGACCTGCGGGAATGACAACAGTACGCTCGATCCCGGCAGCACGCGCACGCCTCAGGTAATCTCCAAGTGGAGCATTCGTACTCCACGGCGCGCTCAATTGGTCTCCCTTCCCCGCATGGCAGTGTCCATCGATGATCATTGGTGCAGATCCCCTCGTCGTGCGTGGATCTCATTCAGGAATGCCATGCTCGTTCTGATGCCTCCAAACAGGTTTGGCAGGTGAAATTTTTCATTGGGAGCGTGAATGCGATCGTCAGGTAGCCCGAATCCCATCAGCACAACCGGAATACCGAGCAGGTTCTGAAGGCTGCTGACTATCGGTATGGTTCCTCCGGAGCGGATGAAGATCGGCCTGACTCCGAAGCCCTTTTCATAGGAGGCGGCCGCCGCCTCCATCGCTGGATGTTCACGGTCGATCACAGCCGGGCGGGCTGCAAGGTGACAATGAATCGTATGGCTGATCGTCGGGGGCATGACACGTGCGAGGTGACGCCGAAAGAGCCTCTCGATCTCCGCCGGCTCCTGATCCGGCACCAGGCGAAAATTGAGCCGGGCATTGGCTTTCGCAGGGATGATCGACTTCACGCCATCACCCTGGTATCCGCCGCCGATACCGGTGATTGAGAGTGCGGGGCGGATCGTCGTCCGCTCATAAAGCGAGTAACCAGACTCTCCCCAGCCGGCCCAAGCCCCTGCGTCGTGTAGAATTTGCCTGTTTGTTGGGCCAGTGGCTGCCATAAAGTCGCGCTCGCTTCTGCTCTTTCGCCTCACTCGATCATAAAACCCGGGTATGGCAATACGCCCGTCCTGATCGTGCAAACCAGCGATGACCTCGCACAAGACCTGCAACGGATTCCGTATCGCACCTCCAAAATTGCCCGAATGAAGTTCGGCTCGCTGGCCTCTTACTTCCAACTCAAAACTTATGCCTCCACGCAACGAATATGTCAGAGTTGGCTGGTTGATTGCTACCATCCTTGTGTCAGAGATCACCGCGACATCGGCCGCCAGCCGTCGCCGATGCCGCTCGATAAATGGCTTCAAATTGGGAGAACCAATCTCTTCTTCCCCCTCGAACAGGCATCTGATGTTGACCGGAAGTCGCGCGCTGGTTGCCAGCAGTGTCTCAATCGCCTTGATGTGAGCCCACATCTGCCCCTTGTTATCCGAGGCACCACGTCCACGTATCTCAGGGCCATCGATCGTCGCCTTGAATGGAGGCGTTCTCCACTGGTCGAGTGGCTCTGCCGGCTGAACGTCATAATGACCATAAACCAGAACCGTTGGGCTCTCCGGCGCTCGCATCCACTCAGCGCAAACAATCGGATGCCCCGGAGTGCTTACCACCCGTGCCTCCTGCAGCCCGATCCGTCTCAATCGCCCTGCCAGCCATTTTGCACAGGAAACAACATCACCACGCCTTGCCGGCTGCGCACTCACCGACGCAAATCCGATGAACTCCTTCAGCTCAGCAACAAATCGATCCCTGTTCCCCCTGATGTAAGACGCAGCCTTGTCGCCTGCAGTCTGACTACTGCCTGCTTTCATACTTTGATAATATGCTTAATTTCCACCTAATACTCCATCTCGTATTCACGCTGTAATCCCGGTGGCGTATTCGCCCCCTGTCTTACTGTCGGTCGGGTCGGCTGCGGCTGACTCTGATCCCATGGCATGACCCGATTGCCGGTAGCCCTGCCTGCCAACCCGAGCGATTGCGCACTGGTCAGCCACTCCTCTGCTGACTCCGCCACCTCCAGCAGCAATGCCTCAAACTGCGCTCGCTGCGTCTGCATCACATGCGGCGCTGCCAGCCATCTCAGAACATCCCGCCCTGTTACTCCCATTCGCTGCCGTGGTGAAGTCACCAGCCGCTCATTGAAGTATCGAATCAATACCTCTTCGATCACATCCCAGGCATTCTCCGCCCCGAATAAACGCTTTACATCTTCTGAATTGAGTATCCGAAATGCCTCGTCAAGCAATTGCATCACCTCTACCCGCATGACATTCAAATGACCAAACGAGGTGAACTTCAGGTTGTTACGCAAATCGAGCCCGGCGCGCCTGACTATTGCGATCGATCCGAAGCTCGGATCATACGACCGTTCGCGAATCACATCGCTGATCCGCTTGTCACGCCAGAAGAGTGTCACCTGGTTGATGAAGTGCGTAAAGAGGTTGTGAAAATCGGTATTCGGCCGTGACCCCGTAGGGACTGCCCCACGCCCATATCCCAGCACCCGCCGGTAGGCCAGTATTCGATCCCGCTGCGTGTATCGCAGGACCTCGCGTCGGTCGAACTGGTACAGGCCGAACGCTCCCGCATCCGCTGACAGCCTCACCGTTCCTGCCCGGAAAAGCTCCTGCAGCTTCTGTACTACCCGGAAAACACCAATCCGCTCGTGTTGGTAAAGGTAGTAAAGATCGCCCACCGCGACAATCCGATCCGAAGCAACCGTCTCATCATATGGCTCGACTCCCAGAGGCAGCCGGTTGTCTCCGAGTGTCTTCGATGACTCAGCCCCAACGCCCGCGAGGCTCGCCAGCCCCCCATCGGGAGGCGGCGCCTCTGTCCGACGCGCAGCTTCCACTGACGCCAGCATTTCATCAATCTGCCTGGTCAGGGCGTCCGCCAGTTGCGGATTCTGAATCAGATCCGGAGCCAGTCGACTCGCCAGCGTCTCCCGCAGCGCCGCCACCCGGTCATGCAGGGCTTGATATTCTTTTTCCGTTGCCATTTCTCTTCCCTCCCTGGGTCATATGCCAGGCTGTGATGCCGGATTATTAGATCGTTACGGCAATGTTATGCACTGCTATGAGATGTTGCTCAAGATTATAGAGCAGGTTTTGAACTCTTGACTGCGCAAGACCATCCGGCTGTTGCATGCGTCGAATATTTGCCAAAATTCCTGCGAGTTGTGGTATTGTGTCTTTAATCTGCCTGACACCCCGTTTGCCAGCCTCATATATCAGATTTGGCGCTTCTATCTTGGTAAAATGGCTGGCCCAGGTAAAATAGTCGTCAAGCTTCATCTGACT
>CAIKMY010000128.1 GCA_903828635.1 uncultured Acidobacteriota bacterium | reverse complement strand
ATCGCCAGCCCCAGCGAACGCTTCCAGAGCACCTCACCCTTGCGACGGTCGACCGCCCACAACGAAAGCGCTCCGCTCGTCCGCGTCCCCTCGGCGACATTGAGAAAGATCGTGTTTCCCCAGATCACCGGGGTCGAACCGCTCCGATCCGGCATCGCCAGCTTCCAGACGACGTTCTCCGTGTCACTCCACCTGACGGGCAGATCCTTTTCGTTGCTCGTCCCGTTCGAGTTGGGACCACGCCAGTTCGGCCAGTTCTCTGCCAGGACACCAAGGCAGATACCTGCGACCAACACCATTATCAGCATCGTCAATATCAGAACTCGTCGCATCGCCTGCTCCTCATCTCAACTGTAACCCAACAAAAGGAGACTGACCAGAAACGGAGACTAACCAGGCATCTGGTTGGCGGTAAGGCGGGGAGTTCGGACCTCCCCGCACAATGATCGCCTGCCCCGTTGAGGAATTCAGCGCGGGTTGGTCACCGCCCCTTCAGCCGCCGAGGAGACGAGCGCGGCATATTTGGCGTAAACACCCGTCTTGTAACGCGGCTCGGGTGCCGACCAGCCGGCCAGCCGCCCGGCAATCTCCTCGTCCGACAACTCGACCGAGAGGCTGCATTTCTCAATATCGAAGACGACAATGTCGCCGTCGTTCAGCGCGGCAATCGGTCCGCCAGCCGCCGCCTCCGGCGCGACATGCCCGACCATCAACCCGCGAGTCGCCCCGCTGAAACGACCGTCCGTCATCAGCGCGACACTATCACCCAGCCCCTCGCCGACAATCGCCGCCGTCACCCCGAGCATCTCGCGCATCCCTGGTCCACCCTTCGGTCCCTCGTAGCGAATGACGATGACATCTCCCGCATTGATGTGGTGACCAGTCACCGCCGCCATGGCGTCCTCCTCGCGATTGAAGATGCGTGCCGGCCCGCGATGATAACGACGCTCAAAGCCCGAGAGCTTGACCACCGCCCCCTCCGGCGCCAGATTCCCCTTGAGAATCACCAGCCCGCCGTGTGGCTTGATCGGCTTTTCCGTCGTCCGGACGACATCCTGCCCCGGTGTCTCGTCGGCCAGCGCTGCCTCCTCGGCAATCGACAACCCGCTGACCGTCTTCTGACTGCCATCGAGACAACCTCCCTCGACCAGCCTCCGTGCCACCAGCCCGATACCTCCGGCACGACCAAGATCAACCGCCGTGTACTTGCCACCTGGCTTGAGGTCGGCAATCAGTGGTGTCCGGTGGCAGATCTCGTTGAAATCGTCGATGTCCAGCGGAATCCCGGCCTCGCGTGCCATCGCCAGCAGGTGCAGCACCGCATTGGTCGAGCCTCCCGTTGCTGCCACCCCGGCAATCGCATTCTCAAATGCCCGCCGCGTCAGAATGTCGCTCGGCCTCGTCCCACGCCTCAACAGGTCAACAATGAAACGCCCGCTTTCGTATGCCGTCTTCTCCTTGCGCGGATCCGTAGCCGAGACACTGCCCGTTCCCATCACCGCGAGGCCGATGAACTCCATGACCATGGCCATCGTGTTGGCCGTATACTGTCCGCCACAAGCGCCCGCCCCCGGACAGGCAGTGTTCTCGATCTGCAGCAGATCAGCATCCGACATCCGGCCCGCCGCGTTCGCCCCAACCGCCTCGAAGACATCCTGAATCGTCACATCACGCCCGTGGAAATTGCCCGGCGCAATCGATCCACCGTAAAGAATCATTCCCGGGACATCCAGCCGGATCAGCCCCATTGCTGCTCCCGGAAGCGTCTTGTCACAGCCGACAATCGCAATCATCGCGTCAAAGAGATAACCTCGCCCCACCAGTTCGATCGAGTCGGCAATCAGATCGCGACTCACCAGTGAGGCCTTCATCCCCTCGGTTCCCATTGTTACGCCATCACTGATCGAGATCGTGTTGAACTCCATCGGTGTCGCCCCGGCCGCACGTATCCCCGCCTTGACCTGCGCCGCCAGATCCCGATGATTGAAGTTGCACGGCATCGTCTCGATCCACATATGGGCGACCCCGATGATCGGCTTGGCCAGGTCCTCATCGGTAAACCCGATTGCCTTCAACATCGACCGCGCCGGCGCACGATCACGACCATTCGTCAGAATGTGACTCAGATGCTTTGGATTGAATGACATACTCTCGCTTCCCGTTGAATTATTGAAGTTGAAAATCCCACGGTATTTTGGAGGAGTTTGGCGAGAGGCGCAAGGGCAGGAGAGAGGGAGAAATTCGATGCCGATCAACAACCAGTCCCTGATCGGATGCAGAAAGAGGAACCCCGATGACAACCGGTTTTATCCGCACGAGGTTCCCGCAAACTCATCGTCATCTGAGGGAGCACACAAAGTCAGACGCGCGGAGTCCGAGCACTCGCCTTCATTCATATCTCAGCGCCTCGATCGGATCCAGCTTTGACGCCTTCCAGGCAGGGTAAAGGCCGGCGATCAACCCTATCGCTACCGAGACGCCAAAGCCAACACCAACCCAGATCAGCGGAACTCTTGACGGCAATGTCGGCATCAGAAGATTGAGCAACAGACTGATCCCGATCCCGAAGGCAATCCCCACCAGCCCGCCAATAGCTGTCAGCGTGCTCGCTTCGAGCAGAAACTGCAGGATGATATCCGAGCGGCGCGCACCAATCGCCCGGCGGACGCCAATCTCTTTCGTCCGCTCGGTCACCGAGACGAGCATGATGTTCATCACCCCGATCCCGCCAACCAGCAGTGCAACGCTGACGATGGGAATGACGATCAGCGAAACGATCCGCAGAATATTATTGAAGCTTTCAAGCATCCCCGAAGGAGTGGTCACTTCGAAGCTGTTCGGCTGGTCGAAGGCCACCTGACGCCTGCGCCTCATCAGTTCCGTCGCCTCGTCAACCAGTTTGTCAAGATTGCCCTGCGCAGCGCCGATCGCCACCCAGTTGTCCTCCTGCATCGGATACATTCCGCGCATCACATTGTAGGGGATGAAGATGAAGTTATCAGGCTGAGGGCCGCCGCCACCAAAGTTGCCCTTCGCCTTCTCGAGAACGCCGATCACCCGGAAGACCTTGTTGCCAATGATGATCTCTTTGTCGAGCGGCTCGTATCCGGCCATCAGCTGCTCGGCAATATCGTAGCCGATGACGCAAACATCCGACTGATGCTCATCCTCGGCATCGGTAAAGAATCGCCCTTTACCAATCGCCACCTCGCGGGTATTGGCGTAAGAGGCCCAGACCCCGCGCAGCGAAGGACTGCGCATCTCGTTGGTGCGAAACTTGACCGTCGGCGGTGTCCCCGGCGTTCGCAGGATTGGCGAGGCCGCGATCGCGCTCGGCAACTGGCTGAGCGCCATCGCATCCTCGTATGTTATCGGCTTGCGCTTGCGCTCCTCCTCGGTCAGTTCACTGTGGCGCGGCCCACCGCCATACCTGCTGACGAAGGCGACATTGGTGCCGAACTGTTCAATCTGCTCACGTACCCCCGATTCGAGCCCGCTTGCCAGCGAGGCGACCCCAATCACCGTTGCCGTTCCGATCACCACTCCGAGCACCGTCAAAAACGAGCGAAACTTGTGTGCCCGCAGCGTCTCCATCGCCTGTCTGAAGAGAATACCTGCCTGTTGCCTGATCATCTCCTGCCCTCCTGCTCCGGCCTACTCCGAACGCAGCGCGACAATCGGATCGAGCCGTGCCGCCTTCCACGCCGGGTAGATGCCAAAGATAACCCCGACACCACTCGACACCCCAATCGCAAGGAATCCTGCCCAGTAGGGGAGCTCGGCCGGTACCGGGGTGAAAGCAACCAGCACACGCGAAATCACCACCGCAATCCCCAACCCGATCAATCCGCCGACCAGCGACAGCGTCGTCGACTCCACCAGAAACTGCATGAGGATGTCGTGCCGCCGCGCTCCAAGGCTCTTCCTGATCCCAATCTCCCGCGTCCGCTCGGTCACCGTCACCAGCATGATATTCATAATGACGATCCCGCCAACGACCAGCGAGATCGAGGTGATCCCCAGCGCCACCGCGGCAATGATCCCAAAGAGCGCCTGCACAAAGTTGTTGATCGCCTCCGCCGTCACCAGCCCGAAAGTGTCTTTCTCGGCGTAGGCAACCCGGTGACGCGCCCGCATCAGCATGCGAATCTGATCCTGAACCACCCCGAGGTCGGCACCATCCGCCGCCCGCACGTGGAGTGAGAGCGATGCCCTTGTCCCCCACATCTTCTGAAAGACCGAGAGCGGCACGATCACGAAATCATCTCGCGACTGCCCAAAGGCCGTGCCCAGCTCCTTCGCCACTCCGATCACCTCAAACGGCAGCCCGTTGATCTTCAATTCGCGGCCAACCACATCCCGCCGGCCGTAGAGTTTGTCAGCAATCTCCGAACCGATCAGGGCCACATTCCTTCGCCGCTCGTCATCAGCCTCACTCGGATAGCGCCCGAACTCTGGTTGCGTCGTGTCAATATTGATCATCCCCGCCGAATTTCCACGGACAGTCACCGCCGTCAGCTTCTCACTCGCTGCCCGAATCTCGGCGCTCGATGTCCCCTGTGCGGCAACCTGCTGCGCCAGCGTCATCCGCTCCCCCAGATAGCGCATGTCATCGATCGTCAGATCCTTGTTGCGCCGCACCGCATCAAGATAGGCCTCAAAACTGTTGATCATGCCAAATTTGTCGACGATCACCGTGTTGGCACCAAGGTCGGCCGTCACCGTCCGATCGACATAACGGAAGAATCCCTCGATCACCGAGGCCACCGCCACCACTGTCATCACTCCGAAGATCACCCCGAGCAGTGTCAGAAATGACCTCAACTTGTGCGCCCTCAAAGAGGAGAGCGCAATCTTTATTGCTTCCCAGAATCTCATATGACAGACCTCACTCCACCCCTTAACGGCTCTCATCCGGAAAGGATAAACAAATGGCAGATCAACCCGGGTAAACGAAGATTGCGGGCCGGAGGTTTCAGGAAACCGCACCTCTCGCCCGGCGCACACAAAAAATTCCGGCTCGCACGGGAAACTCCGCACGAGCCGGCAATCAAGGAGGATATAACAAGAGGATACTACGAAAGGAAAAGCATCTCGCGATACTTCGGCAATGGCCAGAGCGCGTCCTCGACGACCTGCTCAAGCGTGTCGCAGACCCCGCGAACGGCATCCATCGCCGGACCGACGCTGTAGGCCAGCGCCGAGGCCTTCTTCTGCAAGTCTTCCGACTCCGCTGCCGCCATTGCTGACTTCATCGCGGTCTGTGCCGCTTTCAGATCAGCAATCAGCCCGGCAAACTGCGCCACATCAGCCACCTGCGCCTCAACCGCGGCCCCGTCGATCCCGATCGCTTTCAGGCTGGCCACCGCTGAGGCAATGTTTGCCTGATGCTTGCTCGCCGCCGGCAACACCATCGTCGAGACCATCTCGTCGAGGCAGGCCACCTCGATCTCGATATCCTTGATGTAGCGCTCAACCTCAAGGTGATACCGTGCCTCAAGCTCATCGTGGGAATAGACGCCCGCTGCCGTGAAGAGAGCCGCCGCCGCGTCCGTCGCCAGCTCGGCCAGTGCTTCCGGCGTCTTCCTCAGATTGGGCAGCCCGCGCTTCTCCGCCTCGACCACCCACTCCTCAGAATAATTGTTCCCCTCGAAACGAATCGCCTTCGTCTCGACCACGTACTCACGCACCAGCTCGATCACCGCCTTGCCAAAATCACCGACCTCTTTGATCTTTGCTTCCAGTCGGCCGGCAATCTCGCCAAGAGCCTCACCCACCGCCGCGTTGAGCGTCGCCATTGGCGTTGCTGTCGAGACACTCGACGCGACCGCACGAAACTCGAACTTGTTCCCCGTGAAGGCAAATGGCGAAGTACGGTTGCGGTCCGTGTTGTCCTTGGCAATCTCCGGCAACTTCGAAATGTTGAGGTTGATCACCTGCTTCTCGGTCGTTGCGCCCTCCAGCGCATTCGCCTCGATCGCATCCAGCACCTTCGTCAGCTCCTCACCAAGGAAGACCGAGATGATCGCCGGCGGTGCCTCGTTGGCCCCTAAACGATGATCGTTACCCGATCCGGCAATCGCCGCCCGCAACAACCGTGAATGCTTCCAGACCCCCTTCATCGTCGCCATCAGGAAGACCAGAAACTGCAGATTCGCCTCCGGTGTCGCTCCCGGCTCCAGCAGGTTCTCCCCATCCGAAGTCGCCATCGACCAGTTGTTATGTTTGCCACTCCCGTTGATCCCTGCAAATGGCTTCTCATGAATCAGAAATGCCAGATTGTGGCGCTTGGCTACCCGTCGCATCAACTCCATCGTCAGCTGGTTGTGGTCGGTGGCCACTCCAACCATCTCGAAGACCGGCGCCGCTTCAAACTGACTGGGAGCCACCTCGTTGTGACGTGTCTTCATCGGAATCCCCAGCTTGAAACCTTCATGCTCAAGCTCCTGCATAAAGGCGAGAATCCGACTCTTGATGCTGCCGAAATACTGATCCTCAAGCTGCTGCCCCTTCGGCGATGGCGCCCCGATCAGCGTCCTTCCGCTCGCCTGCAGATCCGGCCGCAGCGAATAAAATGCCTCGTCAATCAGAAAGTACTCCTGCTCCGGCCCGAGCGTCGCCTCGACATGCGTCGGATTCTTCCCGAAAAGCTTCAGCACCTGCAGAGCGTTCCCGCTCAGATACTCCACCGACCGCAGAAGCGGCGTCTTCTTGTCGAGCGCCTGACCGTGATACGAAATAAACGCTGATGGTATGCAGAGCGTCTTCCCGTTCGGCCCCTCCATAATGAAGATCGGGCTTGAAGGATCCCAGATCGTGTAGCCGCGCGCCTCGAAGGTCGCCCTCATCCCCCCCGAAGGAAAGCTCGACGCATCCGGTTCACTCTGCACCAACTGCGAGGCTGAAAATCTCTCGATCGCCGAACCGTCCCCGTCGACCGTCAGAAAGGCATCATGCTTCTCTGCTGTGATCCCGGTATTCGGCTGAAACCAGTGGCAAAAATGGGTGCAACCATTCTCCAGTGCCCACTCCTTGATCGCGTGCGCCACCGCCCCGGCGATCCCCTGATCCAGCTTGTGCCCGCCATGGATCGTTTTTAATAACGACTTGTAAACGTCCTTCGGCAGCTTCTCGACCATCACCTTCTGATTGAAGGTGTTGCAACCAAAATAATCCGATACCTTGTGGCCATTGGCGAAGATTCGCGGTGTCCGCTTCGTCACTTCCCCGATAGCCCATAACCGTCCCTGATTTCCCGTCACACTCATATTTTCTCCTCGGTGTTGTATTCTCCCGTTCAGTCTGAGGCAACCACTTACCCCTCGCTCGCGCCCGACAGGACCCGAATGCTCGCCGGATTATCACCCCGGCCCCCCGGCCGCTGCCAGTCAATCAATGTGGTAATCACTCTCCTGACCGCCTTCCTCAACTGATGCATTACTGATGCATTACTGCTACTTTTATCGATCCTCAGCCAGTATGGACCCTCAGCCAGTATGGACCCTCAGCGAGCTGCCTGATAACCACCGGCTGCCTGCAAATTGATGACACGAATAAAACCTTGCAGTTTAAGCACAACTAACCTTATGCAAATACCTTGCCAAAGCCTGACCGGCGCGTCAAATGATTGTCTGCACGCCACTTAGGCATCTTCTCCTTCAAGTGCCCACTGTATCAAACCTACACAAACGTAAGCTTCACACCCTCATCATACATTTATGTCACCACTCAGCGATAGCGTCCCGGATCGAGACCATACTTCCTCACCTTGTAGCCGAGGATACGCTCAGTGGTATCGAGGATACGTGCCGCGCGGGCACGATTACCACGCGAGGTTTTGAGGGCGTCAAGAATCATCTCCTTCTCAAAGCGGGCAACCGACTGTTCAAGACTGAGGGCATTGAGGGTATTGGATCCCTCGGCCGTCTGCAGTGTCGGCGGGAGGTGATAACCGTGAATGACATTACCTTCACAGACAAGGCAGGCGCGCTCGATGACATTTTCGAGTTCACGGACATTACCGGGCCAGTGGTAGCTCATGAGCATATCGATGGCCGGGGTCGAGACGCGCTTGATCTGGCGGGCATTCTGGCGCGCATACTTCTCAAGGAAGTGGTCAGCGAGCAGCAGGATATCGGGTTTGCGCTCGCGCAATGGAGGGAGATAGATCGAGAAGACGTTGAGGCGATAATAGAGGTCGGAGCGGAAGCGTCCGTCCTGAACGGCCTGTTCGAGATCGACGTTGGTGGCCGCAATGAGGCGAACATTGACCTTGATGGTCTCAGTGCCGCCGACACGCTCAAATTCGCGTTCCTGAAGGACGCGCAGCAATTTGACCTGCATGGCGGGCGAGAGGTCACCAATCTCGTCAAGGAAGAGCGTCCCGCCCTCGGCGAGCTCAAAGCGCCCCTTTTTGCGGCTGATCGCCCCGGTAAAGGCTCCCTTCTCGTGGCCGAAGAGCTCGGCCTCGATCAGTGATTCCGGGAGGGCGGCGCAATTGACCTTGACGAAAGGGCGTGCGGATCGATTGCTGTTGTAATGGATGGCGTGAGCGACCAGCTCCTTGCCGGTTCCTGATTCGCCGCGTACCAGAACGGTGGTGCCGCTCTGTGCAACCTGGGCGATCTGTTCGTAAACATCGCGGATCTCCTTGCTGGTACCAACGATATTGCGAAAATCATACTTTTTCTGCAGTTCGCGCTTGAGAGAGGCATTCTCATCGACAAGCTGGGCCTTCTCCTGCCGAACCATCTGTGAGAGGCGCAGGCTTTGGGAGATCATGGCAGCGACGATCGAGAGGATCTTGACTGAATCGTCGAAGTTGCGCTCCGGCATGAAGGGATAAATGATGGAGAGGGCCCCGATTGTCCGGCGTCGATCCTTGATCGGCACACAAATGAAGGACTCCTCACGGCTCGACCGCTTCTGTCGTGTGCGGTTGAGAAAGAGCGGCTCCTGGCTGGTACGTGGGACAATGACCATCCTGCCGGATGAGACCACTTTGCCGATGATCCCCTCGTCGGGGCGATAACGGCCCCGCCGCTTCTCGCCCTCACTCAATCCGTGAGCAAACTGGATGGTCAGTTCACCATCCTCACCATCCTCATAAAGCGCGATCGCTCCGCGCTGCATCCCCAACCCGCGGTCGAGGGTCTCAAGAACCTTCTCGATGGCGGCGTTGGTGTCGAGCGTCGATCCGAGCGACTGGCTGATTTCGAGCAGTGCCGTCAGTTTGCGGACGGGGACGATGTCGTTGCTCTCGCCCGTTTGTCCCCGGTTTCGGCTCTTCCTGCTAATTCCTGACTCATCCGTAGTCATCAGTTTTACCTCTCATTCTTTGGCGCTCCGGTAATGATTGCTGCCTTCTTCACGGCGGCCTCCCGGCTTCATTGTTCAGTCCGAGGAGTCCTCTTGAGCAACAATTTTGTCACACAAGGCGAGAAAGATAACATTTTTGTCATCACCAGCAAAGAGGGTTCGGGCTGATCCGGCGTACAGACTTGATCAGGACGGGCGAGGGCATTACGATACGCAGCGATCCGGGAGAGAATCGATGCTGGAACGTTATGTGCGGCGGTACATGCACGAGATGGAGCGGAGGTTGCACGCACGCGACGAGGGAGAGCGTGTGGTGCGGCCGTTTGCGTGGGGGCTGGAGCATCTCGGGTATGGCAATGAAAGCGGCCTGAATCCGCGGGAGGTGCTTCGCGGGTTCAACCGCCAGGCACTGGCAGGGAGTGAGGAGTTCTTTCGGCCACCGGAAACAGGTGGGCAGGAGTCAGGCATCTTCACCCTGGAAAACCGGGAAGATTATGGCTGGTTGCGATATCCGAGCGGCCTGGCGACGGCGCACATGAGCAACAACATCGTGCATGGCCGTTATTACCGCGCTGGCAGAGATGATCGGGCCGTAATTGTTTCGCCGCAATGGAACGCGAATGAAGAGTCGCATGTCGCGCTCTGTCGGGGGCTCAACCGTTGCGGGATTTCGGCATTGCGGTTGAGCCTGCCGTATCACGACTGGCGACGGCCGGCGGAGTTGACGCGCGCCGACTATATGATCAGCGCGAACATCGGGCGGACGATCGAGTCGGTGCGACAAGCGGTCATGGATTTACGGCGGGCGGTTGACTGGCTGCGGTGGCGCGGGGTGGAGAGGATCGGGGTCATGGGGTCGAGCATTGGCTCCTGCGTCTCGTGGCTGGCCTT
>CAIKMY010000127.1 GCA_903828635.1 uncultured Acidobacteriota bacterium | reverse complement strand
GTGTGTCATGCACGCTCGACTGGTTGATCCTGACGCTGGGCTGACTTTGGTCATTACAAATCTATCCATCGAGGCGGCTCCTGCGGTATCGACGTGAGATATCAATCTTGAGATGTATCAGCAGGCAAACAGCCTTGATTATCAGTGACAGATCATTTACCGATGAGATGTGTCGAACTGGCAGTGATCTGAAGGCCTGCCACAGCCAAACATCCTTTCCTGCCAGTTCACCGTGCCTCGCAATGGCAAGCCGGTAGAGATCTGGCAGTCGCTCCGGTGGGAGCCTTCTTTCAACCATGTTTAACAAGTTAATAATATGCAGAGTGTGCGCATCGATGATCGGAGCGCCGTCAGCCTCGCAAGGAAGCAAGTATGGTATGTTGAGAACCATCAAGGCTTGAGAATCGAGTGCAATTGCACAAGCGTCGACGATATGTCCCCATGACTCGCAGGTGATCCCCCGCTCAATCTTGATGAGGGAGCAGTAGCTGGTATTGTTTTGCAGGCTTTCGTCACTAATACGTCGACTGATCAACCCGGGAAATACCTTTGTAATAAGTCTCGCAAACAGTCTTTCAGCCATTCTAAATATTCCCCCTTTCAGCCAGGATCAGCAAAAATGGATTCAAATCAAACTGTTTGTGCGTGGGGAAACGATTAATACATTACAGCTTATTATTGTCCGTGTATTACTGTCTTTTATGCCGCTATAAAATAGCGTAATCTGCAAATTCATGTCAAGTAGTGGCAACCCTTGTGGTTGATCCATTTTTGCCGGTGCTTTTTGCCACTGAGTGACTGATATTCCGGAGCTTCTACGCATTAATGATTGGAGCAGACTGAGTAATTCCGGTTATTGATCGAATGGAGGTCTCTTGAGTACTTTGAATGACTTTAGTACATTGAAGCGGATCGTCGGAGTAGTGAGCCTGCTGATTGCCGCATCGACAAGCCTGTTGGCGCAGAAGATAATTCCGGCACCATTGAAAACCAGCGCGGAGGATATCATCACTGCCACGAGAGCCAATTACAGTAATTACCGGGCCCTCAGCGCCAGATTCACCAGTGTCAATGAGCGGCGGGTCGAGCGCGAAGGGCTCCTTTTTGATTTAAAGTCGGAGTATGTGGCATCGATAGTCGGGGAGGGCTATGACAGATCGTGGATCGAGGTGCGCAATTATGAGAACAAGGTTCTGAGGGTCACCGATGGTCGGCTTCAGTGGTACTACCTGCCTGATTACAAGATCTATACCTTGCGAGAGGCGAATGAACGGGGTAGTCATCAGCCACCCGCCACCGAGGAATCATTATATACATCAATGATTGATGCTGCTCAGAATGCCCTTCGCCAGTATGCATTCCTTGGTGATTCGCGATTTAATCGTCAATTGCAAAAGTCGATCACCCTGTTGCGGGAAGAAGATCTGGCCGTCGGATCGAACAATCACCCCTGCTATCTGCTTGAAGTCAACCTCTCTTCAGGTGCGGGATTTGAGTCCATTCAGCATTTATGGATTGAGAAGCAGAGCAGAGTCATCTGGCGTGAGGTGCTGACAGTCATTACCAGGGGTAGCAACGGAGTTACTACGCGCAACATCACCACTATCAATTTCAGCGAGATCGTCATCAACCAACCGACCGATCCGTCGATCTTCTTTTTCGCCAGGCCGACAGAGGCCAGACTTGTCGAGAAACTCAATCCATTTATCAGACCGGCTGCCAGGCCTGCCGCACTCGGAGCCATCCCGGCCGAGTTTGCACTCAATAATCTCGAAGGTCAGTCCATCAGCCTCAGGTCACTTCGTGGCAAGGTGGTGCTGATCAATTTCTGGGCCACGTGGTGCGGCCCCTGTCGGGTCGAAATGCCTCACCTTGAAAAGCTTTACCAGCAATACAAGACAAAGGATGTCGTTTTTTTGCCAATCAGCAACGAAGATCCTGAGACAGTCAGAAAATTTCTCAGTCAGAGTGGTTATACTTTTGGATCACTGATTGACCCTGATGGCAGGATTCAGGAAAGCTATGGTGTCAGAGGCATCCCGCATACCTTTCTGATCGACAAATCGGGAATGATAGTTGAGAGCTTACCCGGTGCAAGAAGTGAGGAGGTCTTTCGCACCACCATCGAGAGGGCACTCAAGGCTGAGTCGAGATCTCCGGTGACTGCTGTTGCCGGCAAAGAGGGGATGCTGTTGGTTGTCCGCAATACTGAAGACTGCATGCCGCAACTGCTCAATCCCCAACCCGGGGGGAGACTCCGGCTCACCAGTGGTCCCAATACCGTTGCCTGGATGTTCAAGTGGACTGGCTGTGACAACGATTCGCGCTACCATTTCCAGATTATCGCTCCGGGATCGGCTACCCCTTATTTCGATTACAGTGGTCTGCTCACGCTCTCCTACGCCTTTCCCAATCCGGGGAGTATTGCTGAAAGGAGCAGCCTTAAAGGTTGGACCTGGCGTATCCGTCCCCAGCGACGCGGAAAATGGGGCAAATGGGTCGAAGGTAAATTTGATATTGAGCGCTGGTGATCGTTGACGGCTGATCGATCGGACAGGGGATCAGATTCTGGTTGATCCGGCGATGAAGTGCAGACAGACTCACAACGCTTGCTGTCGCGCTTTACAACAGGGATGTTTGGTCGTTTCGCGGTGGAGGCGTATGTTTGAGGCACACATCGACGATGATCTGATGCTGAGAACCTTGTCTGAGGATGACGCCGAGGAGCTTTTCGGTGTGGTTGACGCAAACCGGGAACATCTCCGTGAATGGTTGCCGTGGCTCGATGACAATACTACCTCGAATGACACTCTGAAGTTTATTCGTGGGATGATTGAGCAGGAGGCGGCCAACCTTGGCATCACTTGTACCATCCGGCTGCAGGGCAGGATTGTCGGCGTCGCAGGGCTGCACCCGATAAAATGGAACCGCAGATTGGCAGAGATTGGGTACTGGCTGGCACTCAATGCTTCGGGGCGAGGCATTATGACCAGGTGCTGCAAGGTTCTGATCTCACACTCTTTTGAGGTGTATCAACTCGATCGTGTTGAGATTCACGCCGCAGTCGAAAACAAGAGGAGTCGGGCGATCCCCGAGCGTCTCGGGTTCAGGCTCGAAGGTTTGGCTCGTGATGCCGAATGGCTTTATGATCACTTTGTTGATCATGCTGTCTACGCGATGGAGAGAAGTGATTATTTCACCTCTGACACCACCCGGAAAAGGATCGAATGACAGAGCGTGTCAGAAATTTTGCGTAAACGGCATAACAACGATTAAGCTGAAGAACCAATTAATGCTTCCATCGGCAACCTGTTTTCATAGAGAATGGCTAACTGCTGGAGAGCTGCTTTCCAATTTCTGATTGGCATGGTCCACTTTTTACTAACGTGATCTAACCCTGGATAAAGCAGACGGTATTCTGTAGGAACAGGCCTTGTGCCTGCCCTGGTTCTTCTTCAATACTTGAAAGGTACAAGGGGCCCTCCGCTTGGGTCCGTGGGCCTCCGGCCCGCTTGAAGCTCCCCGCGATCGCGGTCAACTCCGCTTGACCATCGCGCCGCCCTACTCTGATCAATGATTTAGCGGATAGGGTCGATGGATTGAGCTGAAATAGTTCCCATGAGCAAAAATAATAGTCTCGCTGATTCTCTTGCACGCCGGCAATTTCTGGGCAAATCAGCCCTGACCGGTGCCGCTGCCTTTGTCCCATCCGGCCTCTACGGCCAGGTCGCCAGCCGCAAAATCCGGCTCGGCATTGCCGGTGGCCGTTTCGGGTTGCAGTTCTACTGGCATGAACATCCCGACTGCGTTGTCGAAGCGGTGACCGACCTGTTGCCAGAGCGACGCGAAAAGCTGATGGAGACCTACCGGTGCACGAAGTCCTATCCGCGGCTGGAAGAGATGGTCAAGGATCGGAATATCGACGCGATTGCCGTCTTCACCGATGGGCCGCTCCATTTTCAGCACGTCTCACTGGCGCTGGCCCACGGCAAGCACGTCATCTCGGCCGTCCCGGCAGTGATGGCCC
>CAIKMY010000126.1 GCA_903828635.1 uncultured Acidobacteriota bacterium | reverse complement strand
CGATAGTTCCCTTGCGATTCTCCTGAAATTCAGCGTATGCCGAACCGAGAGTGAAGGCGCGAACAGCCTCGGCAACGGTGATCTTCTCGGCAGGGATCCAGCCATCAGGCCGCTTACCGTCGAGGGTGCTCCTGGTGACGGCGGCATAGATGCCCATCAATGGCTCCATCGGGGCGACAAACCAGTCGGAGCCGAAGGCAAGGATCACTCCGGCATCAAGCAGTGAGCGAAAGGCATAGGATCCCTTCGCCCGCTCAGGGCCGAGACGATTCTCGGCCCAGCGGCCATCATCAATGAGGTGATAGGGCTGCATCGAGGCGATGACCCTCTGACTGGCAAACCTTCTGATCTCCTCGGGCCGCAGATGCTGGGCGTGCTCGATGCGAAAACGGCGATCACGTCGCCCGCTGGCCGCCTCGGCATCGCGGAAGAGATCGAGAACCATCATGTTTGCCCGATCTCCAATCGCGTGAATGGCAACCTGCAGCCCTGCCCGATCAGCGCCGATGATTTTTGCGCGCATCTCGTCATAAAGGATCATCTCACCGCTCGGCAGCCCGCTGGTGCCCGGCGCATCGAGATATGGGGAGAAGAAGAGAGCGGTTGTCGATCCGAGAGATCCATCAGCAAAGCCCTTAAGCCCGCCGACGCGCAGCCAGGTGCTGCCGCTGGCGGCATGGACACCGGAATCGGCAAGCCGCTTCCATTGGCTGAGCGGTTCACTGGCATTGATTCTTACAGTCAGTCGATCTTCGCGCAGCAAATCGGCGTAGACCTGCTTCACCCGCGGTGAAGCCGACATGTCCTGAACGCTGGTAACGCCGTTGGCGGCAGCGTAGCGCATGGCAGCAAGGAGAGCCTCGCGCAGCTCTGCCGTCGTCTGGTCGGGGATGACACGCTCAACGAGGCTCATTGCCGCATCCTTGAGAATCCCGGTAGGCTCGCCGGCAGCGTCCCTGACAATCTCGCCACCCGGCGGATCGGACATCTCCCGCGTGATCCCGGCGAGTCGCAAGGCGGCCGTGTTGGCAAGCGACATATGGCCGTCAAGGCGGTTGACAAAGACCGGAGTAACCGGAGTGACATCGTCGATCAACTGCCGGGTCGGGAGCCTTGCCGGTGTCCAGTTCTCATGATCCCAGTTGCCATTGAGAATCCAGCGTCCCGGTGCCAGGCCGGCAGCATAGCGGCCAATCCGGTCGCGAAACTCCTGCTCGCTTGGCGCATCACGCAACTGCACACTCGCCAGCCCATTCCCGCCATCGACAAAATGGACATGAGCATCGTTGAACCCGGGGACGACTCGCCGGCCTCCAAGGTCAATCACCCGCGTCCGCGGCCCGATCAGCCCCGCAACCTGATCGTCACTGCCAACCTCGACGATTCGCCCCCACCGGCAGGCCACGGCTGTTGCCTCGGGCAAAGATTGACTGCCAGTCCAGATCTTTCCGTGGCAGAGTACGAGATCGGCTTCGGGATTGCCCCCACAACCGAACGCTCCCAGACAAAGGAGCAATGGTAACCAGATGTGCTTCATTTCGACTCCTGACTCGCTGTTGAGGCTGACGACTACGATCGCTTCTGAAAATCGACCACCGTCGCAAAGGTCGGATCCTCGATCTGTATCGTCGAATGTGTCAGCCCGAACTTCCCGGCCAGCAAAGATTGCATCTCGCGCAGAATTCTGCGACTCTCCCGCGGCTCACTGACCACCACGTGGGCCGTCACCGCGTACCTCCCCGAGGTGATCGTCCAGATGTGAAGGTCGTGGAGCCCCTGCACCCCGGGAATCTCACGCAATGCCTGTTCAACCGCGATGGCACTGATGTGTGACGGCGTCCCCTCCAGCAATATATTGACCGCCTCCGCCACCAGCCTCCACGAATTGAGCACTATCAACCCGCTGATCAGCAGACTAAAGAGCGGATCCGCCCAGTACCAGCCCTTCCAGACGATTAACCCTCCGGCAATCAACGCCGCCACTGAACCAAGCAGATCCCCAAGTACATGCAGAAATGCGCCACGCAGGTTGAGACTCTCCTTGTGATGGCGGGACAGCAGCCACGCCGCCACCAGATTGACCAGCAATCCCCCCAGCGAAACCGCCATCAAAATATTCCCGCGAACCGCCTCCTCCACCCGGAATCGGTGAAAAGCCTCGACGACGATAAAGATCGAGAGCGCAATCAGCGTCATCCCGTTGATCAGTGCCGCCAGAATCTCCAGCCGATGAAATCCGTAGGTCTTGCGCACCGTCGCCGGCCGCGCCGCAAAGACGATCGCCAGCCACGAGAGTGCCAGTGCGGCCGCATCTGAAAACATGTGTCCGGCATCCGAGATCAGCGCCAGGCTGTTGGCCAGATATCCCCCGACCACCTCGGCCGCCATCCATATCCCGGTCAGCAGAAGCACCAGCAACAGGACCCTGCGCGAATCACCCCTTGTCACGTCGGGATGATGGTGATGATGATGGTGATGCGCGTGATGATCGCCATGGCGATGGCCGCCCGCTCCGGATGCCTGTGATGACGATGTCTGACCGCTGCTTTCCATACTAACCATCAAGACTAAATAGAAACAGCCTAATAGAAACAGCCAATAGAAACAGCCTGATAGAAACAGCCTGATAGAAACAGACGATATCGTAACACACAACATTGGGACACGGGCCGCCGGATTCGTCACGAATCAGGGGGGTGTCTCAATGTTGCCGGTTCCGATTCAGCCATAAAGCAGGGAATCCCGTCGCACTTCCCGGAAACGATCCTCGTCCGCTCTCCACGAAGCCGAGATCTCCCCAATCGTCAAGCCACCTTCAATCTGCTCACGCAGGCGCGTCCCGCCGGCAATCACATCGAACGGCAGCCGATCCCAGACATACTCATAGGGTGGTGACTGCCATTCAAAAGCCTCCGGCCAGAGATCCCTGATCGCCTTGATGACCGCAATGCCGGTGATTACCGGGCGAAAGCTCTCCCGATCGATCACGTGTAACTGCACCCCATGGCAAAGGACCCCGGCATGCTTCTGGAAGGTTGGCAGAAAACTGTGAGGCCGAAAATGGACGCCCGGCAGATCCTCTCCCCTCAACCGCTCCGCCAGTCGATATGAATCGATATAGGGTGCCCCGATAATCTCAAATGGTCGCGTCGTCCCGCGCCCCTCACTCACCTTCGTCCCCTCAAAACAGACCATCCCCGGATAGACGGCCGCGGTCTCCGGCGTCGGCATGTTCGGTGACGGAATCACCCACGGTGCGTCTGTTTCGTCAAACCAGAGGTCCCGCTCATATCCCTTCATCTCCACCACTTCCAGCTCACAGCCAATCCCGAACTCAGTTTTGAAAAGCCGCGCCAACTCGCCTGCCTTCATCCCATGCCGCATCGGTATCGGATACATCCCGACAAATGACTCATGCCCTGCCTGCAGCAGATCACCCTCAACGTGTCGCCCGCCAATCGGATTCGGCCGGTCAAGCACCACCATCCTCCGACCATAACGCCGCGCCGCCTCCATCGCCAGTGCCATCGTGTAAACGAAAGTGTAGACCCTCGTCCCGACATCCTGCAGATCAAAGACCAGCACATCAACATCCTGCAGCATCTCTCCGGTCGGCTGCCGCGTCTTCCCATAGAGCGACCACGCCATCACTCCGGTACGCTCATCCCGAAAACCCTCCCACTCTATCATGTTGTCCTGCGTCTCACCGCGAATCCCATGCTGCGGCCCGAATAGCGCTCGCAACTCTATCGACGGATGTCGATAAAAGAGGTCAGCGGCATGCTCAAATGCGTGATCCACCGTCGACGGATTGCAGATCAGCCCTACCCTCCCGCCTCCCAGCACCGGGAACCTCTCCCGCAACAATACTTCCAACCCAAGTTCGACTTTCTTCATCCGTCTCCCTCCCGCCACCAAGCCAACCTCTTAATTGCCATTTAATTGCCATTCCAGACCAGAAAAAGGACCCCACCAATGACGATCAGCAAGGCTATCAGAAAAGCACCAATGCCAATCCCCAATGCCAGATAGTTCCTCTCAACGAAACTCTTGCTGCCCGACAGCTCCGGCTCTTGCCGTAATGCACGCCACTTCTCGCTCATCTGCCCAATCGTCGCATCATACCCCGTGCCAGCCGGTGATCCCGGTGACTGCTC
Source organism: uncultured Acidobacteriota bacterium (assembly GCA_903828635.1). Classification (GTDB taxonomy): domain Bacteria; phylum Acidobacteriota; class Blastocatellia; order RBC074; family RBC074; genus CAIOZW01. The sequence goes on along the minus strand of CAIKMY010000126.1, from coordinate 5,166 downwards.
AACTGATTCAACCATTACCCGGCGATCTCCGCCCCCCCGATCCTCAGCCATCACAACCTCCTCTCTAACCTCTGCTCCTGCCTCTGCTCCTGCCGCTGCTCCTGCCGCTGCTCCTGCCTCACCCCTCATTGCTCATCCCCCCCCTCTTCGCAGAGTATCCTTCCGCCCATCTGACCTGTCAACAAATTGTTCGCCCGGCAACGAGCAAACCCTCGCTCGATTCAACGCGGTCCCCGTCTGGCTTGGCCACAATAAAATAAACTGGCAGATGGCAGAATCTTTCGGGAACCTCAGGCCATTCAGAGCGTTTGAGCCTGCGTAACAACGATCAGATCCCGGCTATTGTGAGGGTATCCGGTATCTCGATTTACAGGATCGTTGTTCCTTCCACAGGAAGTTCGCAAATTGAGCTTAGCGGTGAGTGAGGCGCCGCTAGGCTCTTCTCTTTTCCGCCAGCATCTTTACTGCGAGCATCGCCTGAGCCCTTCTCCGGGCCACTCATTGCAAAATATTTCTGTCATGCCTGAATCTTTGTGGAACTTTTGCGGCTGCGCGACGTTTTTCCCTGTGCAACGTCCATTGGTTTCGGGAGCATTCCTTCGTTTGGCATTATGCCAGTTCCGTTCTTTAGCTCCCTTGTGAATTCTGAGCGCAAGCAAATTGAGTCCGCTCGTTCTCAATGGCGTTAAAACAGTTTTATCGTGTGTGAGTTTCGCACAATGAAGGCTCAGTGGTGAGTGAGGCGCCACTGAGCCTTTCTCCTTGTGGGGCTCTTCCTGATGACTAAATAGAAACAGCCAACATCGGAACAGCCAACATCGGAACAGGCAACATTGGAACATGTCCCTGATTCGCGATAATTCCAGCGTGCAGTCTCGCGATATTACCTGTTCCGATTCAGACCGGCAGGAAATAGAAGGTGATGCCAAGAATGGCATAGAGGGCAAGCAGCAGGACTCCCTCCATCCAGTTGGACTCGCCATCCTGGGCAATGAGGGTCAGGATGCCGACGGAGCCGGCGATAGCGACGACCTCGAGGGTGGTAAAGATCAGATTCATCGGCGGACCGAAGAGGTAGCTGGCAAAGACGAGTACGGGAGCGACAAAGAGAGCGATCTGCAGGCTTGAACCGATGGCGATATTAAGAGCAAGATCCATCTTGTTCTTCATGGCGACGATGATCGCGGTCGAGTGTTCGGCGGCATTACCGATGATGGCGACGACAATGACACCGACGAAGATATCGGTGAGGCCCATGGCGTGGGAGGCCTCCTCGACGGCACCGACGAGGAATTCGCTCATGAGGGCAATGAAAGCGGTGGCGATGAGGAGGACGACAACCGATCGGGAGCGACTCCAGCCATTGTTCCCATTATCGACCGGGTGACCGTTATCGACCGCAGGCTCATTGCCGTGAGCCTCAGCCGCGCCAGTGTAGAGATGCGAATGAGTTCGCAGCGTAAAGACGAGGCTCAGAACATAAGTAATGAAAAGGACGATGGCGATTTCGAGGCTCAGATCCTGCTCGCGAACATTGGCCTTGCCGGCGACCAGCAGGTGGAAGACTGCGGGCATGAGAAGGGCAACGGCCGAGAGTGCGAGCAGTGTCGCGCCAAGGCTGGCAGCTGTCCGATTGAAGACCTGACGGGGAAACTTCGCGCCACCAAGAAGAATGCTCAGCCCGAGGACGAGGAGAATATTGCCGATAATCGACCCGGTAATCGAGGCTTTGACTACCTCGAAGAGACCGCGTCGCAGAGCCATCAGCGCAATGATCAGTTCGGCCGCATTGCCAAAGGTCGCATTGAGCAGACCACCAATCCCCTCCCCCATCTTCTCGGCAAGCTGCTCGGTTGCGCGCCCCATCCACGAGGCCAGCGGGATAATCGCCAGCGACGAGGCAATAAAGACAGCTATCGGGCTGGCGTGCATCCATTCAAGGACAATTGCCGCCGGCACAAAGATCAATAGAAGATTGAGCAGATTCTTCATTTTTGCGGTTTAGTCGATCCTTTCTTTCAGTCTGGCGTGTTATATCATAACAGATGGTGGCGTTAAAGCTGTTATGGAAAACAAGGAGTAAGCAATGAAATCAAAGATCATAGTGCTGTTAACACTGTCGATGCTGGCAATGCCGGCGATTGCGCAGACGACGACTCGAACGCGCCAGTCACCGCGCAGAGCAGCAGCGAGCTCGACGATCCCGCGCGGAACGCAGATGAAGATCCGGCTGGAGTCGGTGATTGACACGAGCAAGGCAAAGAGCGGGGACAAGTTCACGGCAACGGCATTGACTCCGTCGGCCTATGCGGATGCGTTGATTGAGGGGCATATCAGCCAGGTGAGCAAGTCAGGCAAAGTGACGGGTAAGACCGAGTTGTCGCTGAGTTTCGATCGGCTGCGGATGGCAAGCGGTGAGGTGATCCCTTTTGCCGCGCAGGTAGTGAAGATCTACGATGAGAAGTCGGCCAAAGAGGTCGATGAGGAGGGCACAGTCAAGAGCGGCAGCCAGGGCAAAACGACCGTGACGCGGAGTGCGGGCGGAGCGGCAGTCGGAGCGGTTATCGGAGCGATTGCCGGAGGCGGCAAGGGTGCAGCGATTGGTGCGGCGGTCGGCGGTGCGGCAGGAGCGGGCTCGGTGCTGATCCAGGGAAGCAAAAAGGTCAAACTTGAGAAGGGTACGGAGATTCTGATCAAGGTGGTCAGGTAGGGGTTCCAAACGGGAACGCGCAACATCAGGGCATGGCCCGCGGGAATCGTCACCACTCAGGGGCAGGTTCCGATGTTGCGTGCTCCGATATCGGCTGTTTAGTATCAGCGGCCGCGGTCGAAGCGAGGCCTGCTGAAGATTGGGTACCTGCTGAAGATTGAGCAAATGATGAGGAATGACCGATACTCGCGCCAGCTCCTCTTTTCGGGGATTGGCGGTGACGGGCAGGAGAGACTCTCCCGGGCACATGTGGTAATCATCGGATGTGGCGCGCTGGGAGCGATGCAGGCGGAGATGCTGGCGCGAGCCGGAGTCGGGCGGCTGCGGCTGATCGATCGTGATTTCGTCGAGGAGTCGAATCTGCACCGTCAGGTTCTCTTTGAGGAGAGTGATGCCGCGGCGCGCCTGCCCAAAGCGGTCGCAGGGGCGGCGCGCCTGGCGCGCATCAACTCCGACATCAGCGTCGAGCCTCTCGTCAGGGATGCCAACCAGACCAATATCGAGCAAATGATCGGCGATGTCGACCTGGTCATCGATGGGACTGACAACTTTGAGACGCGATACCTGATCAACGACGCCGCCGTCAAACTGAGCAAGCCTTGGGTTTATGGTGCCGCAGTCGGGGCGCATGGTGTGCAGATGACGATCCGTCCGCGGATCACGCCGTGTTTGCGCTGCATCTTTCCGGAAATGCCGGCACCGGGAACCTCACCGACCTGCGACACGGCGGGAGTGATTCTGCCGATCATCGCAACGATTGCCGCAGCTCAGGTCACCGAGGCACTCAAGCTGCTGACCGGGCGCGAAGCACAACTCCACGGGGCCCTCCTGCAATATGATCTCTGGGAGAATCGTTTCTCACGACTGCGAATCGACAAAATGGGCCCGCAGCAGGGCTGCCGTACCTGCGACGATGGTATCTATGATTTCCTTGGCACCCGTGCCGGCCAGATGGTCACCTCGCTATGCGGACGCAATGCCATTCAGATCAGCCCGCCGGAGCCTGCTCCCGTCGAATTGCCAAAACTGGCGGAACAGCTGCGAAATATCGGTGAAGTGAGCTACAATGCCTATTTATTGAAATTTCGAACCGGAGAGTTCGAGCTGACAATATTCCCGGATTCCCGGTGCCTGATCAGGGGGACAGACGACCAGATGGTGGCACGTTCACTCTATGCGAGGTACCTTGGAACATAAATGGGTAAAATAGTGCAGAACAACATCGACGATTGACGGGTGGGTTCACCGATTCTATGTCCAAAACAGAGATCATCATTCCGGCATCGACCTCCAACCTTGGGGCGAGTTTCGACACCTGTGGTCTGGCGCTATCGCTCTACTTGCGGGTAGAGGTCGAGCCGATGGCGCATGGCTTCACGATCGAACCAACCGGTGAGGGAGCGGAGAAGGTACCGCGCGACGAGAGCAACCTGATATTGCGAGCGGCACTCTTTGCGGCACAGCAGCAGAAACGCGAGCTGCCGGGGGCGCGACTGCGGGTTGACAGTCAGATACCGCTTTCACGAGGTCTGGGGAGCAGCAGTTCAGCGATCATCGCCGGACTATCGATCTACGAGGTGCTGACGGGTGACAAGCTGAGCCAGCAGGACTTCTTCGACTATGCGCTACATTTCGAGGGTCATGGCGACAACCTTGCGCCGAGCACTCTGGGCGGGCTGGTGGTGGCAGTGGTACGGGAATACAGTGACTATGCCGGGACTGAGCGCAAATCGTTGCTGGCGGTGAAGCGACACTGGCCGGAGGAGATCAGTCTGGTGGTATGCATTCCCGAGATTGAGATGGAGACGGCGAAGATGCGGGCGGTGCTGCCAAGAATGGTGACGCGCGCGGATGCGATCTACAATTTGCAGCGCGGGGCGCTGCTCCAGGCAGCGATCGCGGAGAAGCAGTTCGGGCTGATCAACGAGGCGCTGCGTGATCGGCTGCATCAGCCGTACCGTTCACCGCTGGCACCGGGGTTGACTGAGGTACTGGCGATGAATGATGAAGTTGACAGTTATCCCGGTCTGCTCGGGGTAGCGATCAGCGGTGCCGGGTCGAGCCTGATTGCCTTCACTGAAGGAGATGGCGCGATCATCGGCCAGGAGATGGTCAGGCGTATGGAGGCGTGCGGGGTGGTGGCAACGGCCCGTGAGGTCGAGGTCGATAACCGCGGGCGGGTAGTGATCGAGGGAACGTCAGTCTGACGATCTCCGGACGACAGAAAGCTATGTCATCGCTTACGAGAATACCCGGAGGGGTTCAATACTTTTTTGACGACGAGGCAAGGCGAAGGCGCTATGTCGAGCGCTGCGCGATGGAGGTCTTTGCCGGCTGGTCATATGACGAGATTCTGCTGCCGATGTTTGACTATCACGATCTCTTCTCACGGGGGATGGGTGTGGATCGGGCAGAGAGAACCTATCGTTTTGTCGACCGCGACGGGGCGCTGCTGG
>CAIKMY010000125.1 GCA_903828635.1 uncultured Acidobacteriota bacterium | reverse complement strand
GCAGGTAGTCCTCGGTGGTGCGGGCTGCACTGGCGGCAGCCCTCGCGGCCGCCTCATTCTCGGCGATGGCACGAGACTGGGCGATGGCTGCCTGCTCGCTCTCTTTGAGTGCCTGGACGCGGGCCTGTTCGGCCTCGACGCGGCGAAGCGCGATTTCAAGCTCGTTGCCGGAGACGACACCCGGGGTGGTAGCGGCTGATTTCAGGCGCTGCAAGGTGGCATTAACGGCAGCAAGGTGAGCTTCGGCTTCGGTGCGCTGTGCCCGGGCATGGTTGGTGCGTGCCTCGGCTTCGAGTCGGCGGGCAGCAGCGCTGGCGGCAAGCGCCTCGTCACCGGTGCGGCGCGAACCGAGTTCCGGAGCGCTGAGACTGACAAGCAGTTGACCGGCACGCACCATCGAGCCGCGATCGACCAGTATCCGCTCGACGAAGCCCGGGACGCGCGGGTAGATCGTCGCCTCCTGCCACGGCAGCAGCTCACCGGGCAGCCGCAGCCGGCGATCAATCTGCTGCGAGATGACGCTGGTCGTCGCCAATATTGGTGCTGCCGCTTTCGTCTCCTGGTTGCCGGTCTTTTGGGGCTCGACGCTCCGCCCGCCGCAGGAGATTGTCAGTACAGAGCCGAGCGACAAACAGCCAATAAATAAACAGCCAATAAATAAACGGCCAGGCAAGCCGGGCAGAAGCAGAGTTGGTATGGTTGTGCGCATTCCTGTTCCAATACTGTCAGGGCCTTCCCGTTATTGACGCTCTTCCGTCGGATCTTCGGTCGATTGATCAGAGTGGAAGAGGGAAGGGGATTCGAGAGTTGCCGAGCGTTGTGCAATGGCAAAGATGAACGGCAGAACGAAGAGTACGACGAGGGTTGAGGCAATCAACCCACCGATGACGGCGCGTCCGAGCGGTGCTGTCTGCTCGCTACCCTCTCCGAGCGCGATTGCCATTGGCAGCATCCCGACGATCATGGCGATCGATGTCATCAGAATTGGTCGGAGCCGGCTGATCGCACCGCGGATTGCGGCTTCCAGAGCCGGGATGCCGGAGAGTCGCAATTGTTCGGCGACACTGACCAGCAGGATGGCATTGGCTGAAGAGACACCAATCGCCATGATCCCGCCCATGAATGATTGGATATTGAGCGTCGTTCCCGTCAGCCGGAGGGCGATGACCACGCCGGCGAGGACTGCCGGTACTGCTGCGATCGAGACCATGGCCAGCCGGAAAGACTGGAACCACGCGGCGAGCATGAGCAGGATCGCAACGATCGAGATCCCCAGCCCGAGGCCGAGCGCCGTCAACGTCTGCTGTAAGGTTGGCGCCTGACCGCGCACGGCAACGGTGACTCCGCGTGGAGGTGTCCCGGCCCGGCCAATTGCCTGATTGACCGCGTCGACCACTTTGCCAAGATCACTGCCGGAGATGTTGCCAATGAGCGTCACCATTCGCTGCTGGTTGTAGCGGTCGACCTCACCCGGCATTGTCCCGTAGCTCAGTTGTGCGACGTCGCCGACCAATGGCACCGATCGACCGGCAGCATCGCTGGCGACCGGTAGTGACTGGACATCCTCGACAGAGGCAACACGTGATTGCGGGATTTCGACCTGCACCTGATAGGCGGTACCACTCGCCGGATCACGCCAGTAGACCGGTTGTGTGAATCGTGACGAAGATGTTGCCGCCACCAGCGAGCGTCCGATCTGCTCGACCGTCAGTCCGAGCTGGCCGGCCCGCTCGCGGTCGATGCCGATGTTGACGGTCGGGTAGTCGAGCGGCTGGCCGAATTGCAGGTCACGCAGTGCCGGGATCTGCTTCATTTCGCCAAAAAGCTTCTCGGCAAAGGTGCGATTGGCCGCGAGGTTCGGCCCGCTGACGGCGACTTCGATTGGTGTCGGGGCCCCGAAGTTCATGATCTGACTGACGATGTCGCCGGCCTCGAAAGAGAGGGTTGCTCCGGGCAGCAGCGCCGGCAGCTTCGCCCGCAGCCGCTCACGAAAATCGGCCATCCTGATGCCCGATCCCTTGCGCAACCCGATGCTCAGCACTGCCTCGTGAGGCCCGCTGGTCCAGAGATGAATGGTGTTGACCGGGTAGCTGGCTGGCTGAGTGCCAACGTAGCCAAGCGAGATTTCGACATTCTCCGAACCAGCCTCCTCGCGGATTGCCTTGAGTGCGGTCAGCGCCATGACCTCGGTGCGCTCAACCCTGGTTCCTGTTGGGGCGCGCAGGCGCAGTTGCGTCGTTCCCGCATCGACTGCCGGAAAGATGTCGAGTCCCGCGCCGCGTCCGGCAATCAAGACCATTCCGATCGCGACAGCCAGATAGCCCGCCAGCAGCGGCCAGCGAATGCCGGCAAGACGCTCAAGCAGGCCGGCGTAACCATAGCGCAGTCGCTCGAATCGCGACCCATCGTCATCGTGCCCGGTCGTTGCCCGCAGCAGGCGGGCCGCAAGCACCGGTACCAGCGTGTTGGAGAGCAGATAGGAGGCGACCATTGCCAGTCCGGTTGCCAGTGAGAGCGGCACGAAGAGCGATCGCGATACCCCGGCCATCAGGAACGAGGGCAGGAAGACGGCGACAATCGAGAGCATCGCCAACAGTCGCGGCGTGATCGTCTCGCGCGTCGCCTCGTAAACTGCCCGCCTCAGGGGCTCACCGCGTCCCAGATGGACGTGAATGTTTTCAATCGCCACCGTCGACTCATCAACCAGAACACCGATTGCCAGCGCCAGTCCGCCAAGCGTCATGATGTTGATCGTCTGTCCGAGCAGCCAGAGACCGACCAATGCCGTCAGCAATGCCACCGGGATGGTGATGACGACGATCAGCGCGCTCCGCAGATCCCGCAGGAAGAGCAGCACCATCAACCCGGTCAGCAGCGCTCCAAGCAATCCCTCGATCGTCAGTCCGCGCACCGCATTGCGAATGTAGCCCGACTGGTCGAACTCGAAGCTGACCCGGATATCCTCCGGAATCAGCGCCTGCATCCGCGGCAGCTCCGCCCGCACCCGGTTGACGACATCGATCGTCGAGGCATCGGCGCGCTTCGTCACCGGGATGTATACCGTTCGCTTCTCGTTGAAGAGTCCGTATCCCGTGAGAATATCGGCACCGTTTTCGACATTCCCGACATCGCGCACAAATACCGTCGGCCCACTACCTGTCCTGACCGGCAGCGATGCCAGCTCCTGGATGTTCGAGACGACCGAGTTGATCGGCGCCAGCCGGTTGAGATCCCCGGTGCGGATATTGCCCGCCGGCAGTATCGTGTTGCCGGCAGCAACCGCCTTGACCACCTCCTCCGGTGACATTCGATACTGACGCAGCTTGTCCGGATCGACGCGAATGACCACCGTCCTCTGGTTGCCACCGAAGGGCGGTGGGGCCGAGACTCCCGGCAAGGTCGAGAAGTAGGGACGAACCCGGAAGAGAGCCAGATCCTGGATCTCACTCAGGTTGCGCGTCTCACTCGAAAAGACCAGTTGGCCGACCGGAGCACTTCCCGCATCATAGCGGACGACGAAGGGAGCTACCGTTCCCGGCGGCATGAACGCCCGCGAGCGTTCAACATAAGAAACCACCTGCGCCAGTGCCTGGCTCATGTCGGTCCCCGGGTGGAAGAAGAGCTTCACCAGGCCGACATTCTGGATCGATCGTGATTCAACATGTTCGATGCCGGTGATGTAGAGAAAATGATACTCATAGTAGGAGACCAGATAGCTCTCCATCTGCGAGGGATCCATGCCACCATATGGTTGCGCGACATAGATTGCCGGCAGGTTGAGATTGGGAAAGATGTCAACCGACATTCGCGTGACGGCCAGCCCCGAGGCAAGGACGATTGCCAGTACGGCGACCATTACCGTCACCGGGCGACGCAGCGCACCGGCGATCAGATCGAGTGTCGTCTTCTCCTGCCGACTCATTTGGCCACCTCTTTTCCTGTCAGCCTGAGAAGGGGAGCGAGATCGCCGCGGGCACTCGCGGCGGCAAGCTGCGCCCGCCATCCGGCGATTCGCGCCAGCATGGCTTCAACCTCGGCCTGAGCCAGCAATCGCTGGGCCTCGGCCACTTCGGCAACCGTACTCAGTTCGGCCTCATAGCGTTTGCGTACGCGGAGTTCGGTCTCCTTTGCTGCCGCCAGTTGCTGCGGGGCGTTTTCGCTGTACTCGCGCGCTGCCTCGGCCATTGCCCGGGCCCGCTCCTCCCCCGTCCGCAGTTGCTGCTTCGTTTGTTCCTCGCGCGCCCGTTCCGCCGCAATGTGTCCGTCTTCCTGATGGCGACGCGCCTTCAGATTGAAGAGATTCGACAGTGAAAAGCTGATTGTCAGCCCGGTTGCCCAGTTGGCGGTGTCGGGGTAGTAGCCACGATTGTCAAGCAGGCTCCCGTCAAGCCGTGCACCGCTTCCCCGGGCGAAGATCGCCGTCTGCCAGTTGAATTTCGGGAAGAATGACCGGTCGAGGACCTCGCGCCGTGCCAGCAGGATGTCAAGCGATGCCCGACGCGCGATTGTTAGCGGATGGAGCCCGCTCTCCGCTCTTCCCTCAATAGCTGCCGGAGGGGCCTGTGCGAGCAGCCCGCCGGCATCGATGGATATTGTCTGGCCGGCCAGTCCGACTGCCTGCGCAAGCCCGACCCTCGCCAGTGCTGCCTGCTGTCGCGCCTCGATCAGCACGTTTCTTGCTGCCGCCAACTCGACCTCGGTACGCGAGGCGTCCGCGCCCGGTCGCAACTCACTCGCCACCAGTGCGCCAACCATCCTCGCAAAGGTCTCCATTCTCTCGACCCCGGCCCGTGCCGCAATCACTGCCTGTTCCATCGCCGCCACTCGCAGGTAGGCGTCCGCCGCCGCCACCTCCGCCTCAAACTCTGTCACCGCCGCTCGCGCTCGTGCCTCATCACGTATGCGCTCTGACAGCCCGAGTTGCGCTCGTCTCAGCCCGAAATCGAAGGGTTCCCACGTTACCAGCAGCCCGCCACCACTTCCCCACGTACTCTGGCTGAAACTCGGATGACCAATCACCGGTCCGGAGATCGGCGGTATCGCTCCCTGCGGGAAGAACTGTCCGAAAATGTTGTTGCGCGTGCCGCGCGTCTGCTGCCAGTCAATCTCCATCCCCGGCAACCGGGCGTTGCGTGCTATCTCCACCCCGCCATCCGTCGCGCCAGCTTCAGCCCGTGCCGCTTTGATCGATGGATAGTTCTCCCGCGCCAGCCTCACCGCCTGCTCCAGCCGCAGCGCCATTATCCCCGGTTCCTGAGCCGGCACCATTGACGGCCAGGACAGACAGACGACACCAATGCCGAGAAGCAATACTATCTTGTTGCCATGCATTACTTTGAATCCAGCCTGTCAGGTTTGCCGATCTATCACGCAACCGCGAAAGATTGCTGACAATGATTATGAAGAGTGATCTGAATCGCAACACGCAACCTTGGGATAAGGCACACTTGAATGGTCACGAATCAGGGACGTGTTCCAATGTTGCGTGTTCCGATGTCGACTGTTTCTATCCAGAGCCAGAAGGATTTAAGGGTTACTCATACCGCAGCGTCTCGATTGGTGTCAACCTCGACGCAGCCCGTGAGGGATAGATCGTTGCCAGCAGGCAGATGGTCATCGTCAATGCCACAATCCAGAGGCAGTCAAGCCATTGCACCCGCAGCGTGACGCTCGAAACCGAGTAGATCTCTGCCGGCAGCGAGATCCAGCGAAACCGATTGGCTGTTGCGCAAACCACCAGCCCCAGAATCAGTCCCAGCAGGACACCGACGGTTCCAATGATCGCTCCCTCGAAGAGGAAGATCCGCCCGATCGATTGTGGCGTCGCACCCTGCGCTCGCAAAATACCGATTTCTCTCGTCTTCTCAACCACTGTCATCGTCAGCGAGGTGACGATGTTCAAGGCGGCAATCGCAATCAACAGCGTAAAGAAGAGGACGATCACCCGGTGCTGCAACTGCAGCGCAGCAAAGAGCGGGCGGTTCAGCTCCTTCCAGCTGGTCGTCACATATCCCGACCCGACCGCCTCCAGCACCCGTCGGGCGGCCGCCTCAACATTGTCGAGATCGGCCACTCGCATCTGAATTACCGTCGCCGTCTCGCCACTGCCGGAGATCTCCTGCGCCCGGCCGAGCGAGAGATAGCCCCACGATGCGTCATATTCGTGAACACCTGACGAAAAGCGTCCGATGACTCTCAGCCGGGTGTAGTGAGGGCGACTCTGCAATCCCGCCGGTGTCAGCCGGCTGCGTGCCGAGATCACCGTGACCACTGCCTCTGCCCCTGTGTCCAATCCCGACTCTGCCGGCACCCCCAGCACGCGCGCCAGTTCACGGCCGAGGATGATCCCCGGCAGCCCCTCGTCACCTCTGGTCTCGTCAAGCCGGTGCGGGTCACCATCGATGGTCGTCGCATAGATTTCGTTTGCCTGAGGCGCCGAATGCGGATCTACCCCCTTGAGCATTGCCTGCTCCTGCCGCCCGTTGAGGTCGATCAGCACCGGAACGTAGATCGTCGGTGCCGCTGCCACTACCCCCTCAAGCCGCCCCACCCGCTCGACCACTGCCCGGTAATCCTCAATCCCGCCATTGTCAGCGCGCATCAGATTGAGGTGCGCCGTTCCCTGCAGGATCCGTTCCTGCACATCCTGGCGAAAGCCGCTCACCAGGCCTTGTGCAATGATCAGCGCCGCGACACCAATCGCGATCCCGGTAATTGCAATCCCGGTGATTGCCGAGACTGCGCCGCGCCGACGCTTCGCCCGCAGGTAGCGAATCGCAATGAATAGCTCGAATGGCATCGGTCTCCCTGCCTGAATAGAAACAGCCGATTCAGACTTTCGTCTCCGGACGCATATGCGGGAAGAGAATCACGTCGCGGATCGAATGCTGGTTGGTCAGGATCATGACCAGCCGGTCGATCCCCACTCCCTCGCCTGCCGTCGGTGGCATCCCATACGACAGCGCTCGCAGATAGTCTTCATCGAGCACCATCGCCTCTTCGTCGCCCTTGTCCCGCTGGCTCGCCTGCTCCTCGAATCGTCGCCGCTGCTCCGCCGGGTCATTCAACTCCGAAAAGGCGTTGGCCACCTCCATGTTGGCAATATAGAGCTCAAACCGATCGACAAAACGCGGATCATCCACCTTTTGCTTCGACAGTGGCGAGAGATCAGTCGGAAACTCGGTGATGAAGGTCGGATGCACCAGGTGAGGCTCGGCGACACTCTCGAAGATCGCTCCGAGCAACTGGCCGTCGTTCAGTCGCGGATCAAATGAGAGATCGATTGCTGCTGCCGCTTCCTCAAGCTGTGCCCGGTCCATCAGCCCCTCCGGCGTCGGCCGCGTCCCCTCGTCCGGCCAGTACTCGATCACTGCCTCCCTCATTGTCATCCGACGCCAGTGGTTGAAATCGATCACATGCTCACGATAGACGATCTGTCTCGTTCCACAGACCTTGTCGACCAGCGTTGTTATCATCTCCTGCGTCAACCTGATCAGATCATTGTAATCGGAATAGGCCTGATACCACTCCAGCATGGTGAATTCGGGATTGTGCTTGTATGAGATCCCCTCGTTGCGGAAGTTGCGATTGATCTCATAAACCTTGTCAAACCCGCCAACTACCAGCCGCTTGAGGTAAAGTTCCGGCGCGATCCGCGCATAGAGTGTGATATCGAGTGCGTGATGATGGGTGACGAACGGTCTCGCCGCCGCACCGGTCGCCAGCGGTGAGAGCATCGGCGTCTCGACCTCAATGTATCCCCGCTCGTCGAAGAAATGGCGAATCTCGCGGATCACCGCCGCCCTCCGCTCAAAGACCTCTCGCGATGTCAGCTCATCCGGCAACCGCTCGGCGACACTGCCGCTGGCGATCAGGTCGACATATCTCTGTCGATAACGAATCTCCTTCTCCTGCACTCCGTGATACTTGTCCGGCATTGGCAGCAGCGCCTTCGTCAGAAACTCCAGCCGCGTCACGTGCAGCGATAACTCTCCCGTCTTCGTCACAAAGAGGTAGCCCTCCACCCCGATCCAGTCGCCAAGGTCAAGCCGCTGGTAGAGTGCCCAGCCATCATCTCCAATATCGTTCCTGCGCATGTAAATCTGCAGCCGATGTCGCCCGTCCGTGAGATGCGCGAATGCCGCCTTTCCCATCGTCCGTATCGTCATTATTCGACCCGCCAGCAGGATCTTCCCGCCCTCAGCCTCGCGCAGTTGCTCGTTGATCGAGGCCATCTCCGCCTCTTCCCGCTTTCCCGCCAAGGCTTGATAACGCTCCACCAGCTCGGTGATCGGGTGTGTCTGCCCGAAGCGGTGCGGATAGGCGGCGTGCCCCATCTCCATTATCTCCGCCAGGTTCCGCCGTCGCTGCTGTGTCTGGTCGTTCTCCTGCTCGCTCAATGCTTCTCTCCTCGACAAAACCGGCGCAACATTCGCACGCCGGATGATGGATATTCAGGCAATATTCTGATTGCGGACTCACACTGACAGATATACGATATCCCGATGGCATCAGCTTATCGTCTGTGCTCACGTTCAGGTTCAAAATCGGTTTAAAGGAAATGAGTGTAAAAGAGAGAGTTCAGACTTTCAACAGTGCTGATTCAGGCAGCAGTAAATATGGCAGAGCATACCCCACCCGCACACAGTGATAACTGTGATGACTGTGATAGTGGATACGGAGAACGGCGAAGCCAGCGGGTGACAGGTTTTCTCAGGCAATGTTGCGTCGCCTGGCAGACAGGCCGATGCTGATCTTTCCGCTGCTCCCGCCAAGCTGTTCAGCAAGCATCGCCTTGGCAAAGTTCCAGTCACGCTTGAGCGTCGTCACGGAGATACCGATGGCCTCCGCCGCCTCACGCTCACTGAGTCCGGCGATGAATCGCAGCTCGACGACCATGTACGCCCGGGGAAAGACCTTCTTCAGTCGCCCCAGAGCTTCGTCCAGGGCCAGCAGGTCAACTGTGGAGGAACCAATGGCAAGGTCGATACTCTCGATCGGAATTTGTCTGCCAGCTCGTTTCTCTGCCGGCAGTTTCCTGAGGTGATCGATGAAGATGTGCCTCATCTGCACCGCCACCGTGGCAAAAAAATGGGCCTTGTCGTTGAGCCGCGCCGGGTCGAGTTTCAGCAGCTTGACGCATACTTCATTGGTTATCGCCGTCGGCTGCATCGTCTTCCCTGAGGCATCTTTGCGAAAGAGTCGGTGCGCCAGAATCTGAAGATCGAGATAAACCAGCTCAACCAGCTGCACTGCGGCAAGATGATCCCCCTCTTTCCACCTCAGGAAGAGATCATTGAACTCTGCATTCTCTGGATATTCCATGACTGCCTCCGTCCGATCATCGCCGGATGATCAGTAAACCGGGTTACGAGCAAAACAGCATCAAGAGTATTTGCTGCCGGGTTGACGAAGGGGCTGGTCGTCAATTTGTCATTGCTTTTCAGGCCATTGCCAGTCAGCTATCGCGGCCTGATATTATTGAATTTCTTTACAGTCTTTGATTGTTTGGTTTTGTTTTATTTAGCTGAATGGTACATAAAATCAACCTGAAAACGGTTGGAAATTAGCACAATTCTAACTTAACTGTCAATAATTTTGCAGGAGTGGCACGGGGAGGCTGCTGCCGATGATTAAATCTCTGCTTCAAGCGGACTCTCGATGGGGTAAGATACGTTATTACCAATGCAATTGATGCGTGCCTCGGGGATCATTGGTAATCAGAGGAACGACGACAGGTGGTGATTATGACCGACGAGTTCGACCCGTCGCGATGGGAGCGGATCAGGGACATCTATGAACAGGCGCTGAGCCTGACGGGGCAAGAGCGTGAAGCCTGTCTGACCGGGCAATGTGGCAGTGATCTCGAATTGCGGTTGCAGGTTGAGCGATTGATCCGGGCGAGCGAAAAGAATCCCGGATTTCTCGAAACTCCGCTCGAACTGGTGACATGGCAATCCGATTTTGAGCCGCGGGAGCAGCGTCTTGGTCCCTACCGTTTGATCAAAAGACTTGGCAGCGGAGGGATGGGGACGGTCTATCTTGGCGAGAGGGATGACGGCCATTTCAGGCTGCGCGTCGCGATCAAGATTGCCTGGCCCGATTCGCTGATCTCCAATCTTCCCGAGCGTTTTGCCAGAGAGAGGCAGATCCTTGCCGACCTTGACCATCCGAACATTTCACGACTGCTTGACGGAGGAACAACGGTTGAGGGATTGCCCTACATTGTGATGGAGTACATCGATGGCAAAAGGATCAACACTTACTGTGAACAGGGAGATCTCCTGCTCAATGAGCGTTTACGCCTCTTTCTCGAAGTCTGTCGCGCGGTGGAGTACGCGCATGAGCATCAGGTAATTCATCGGGATATCAAACCGGGCAATATTCTCGTCACCGGGCAGGGCAGGGTGAAGCTGCTCGATTTTGGTATTGCGAGGCTGCTTGAACCCGACGGCTCCGACGCCCCGGCCGGTACAGCAAAGACGGGCACGCCACTGATGACCTTTGATTATGCCAGTCCGGAGCAGATTTGCGGTGAGCGTGCAGGTGCTGCCTCGGACATCTACTCGCTGGGAGTGGTGCTCTACGAACTGATTTCCGGGCAGATGCCCTACACGCTGTCGAATCACTCCCCGCTGACGATCATCAGGGCGATCGCCGAGGAGACCCCGCCGCTGATCACGGAGGGAGGTGATCCCGGGCTGCTGCGTCAGCTCAACCATCTGCTGGGTCGGGCGATGGCGAAGAGTCCGGAGGATCGCTACCCGACTGTGGCCGCTCTTGCCGCCGACATCACCGCAATCCTCGAAGGCCGCTCGATCGATATTCGTGAAGAGCCTCCGGTCAGGAGGCGATGGCTGGCGGTTGCCCGTGGCGCGCTGCTGACAATCGCGCTCGCCCTCGCAGGATTGCTGGCGTGGCAACAAAGAGGGGGAGAGGGAGCAGGGAGCCCGTTCGGCGCTGATCTGACCGCTCTCTACGCCGCGAAGATCGCGAGGGCAGGCATGGCCATCGACAACGGTGACCATTCATTGGCGCTGAAGACCCTTGCGGAGATCGACGCTGATCATCGTGGCCTTCGCGACCTGATGGGCTACGAACGCGACTACCTGATGAGTGAAGCCTCGCGGCCGCGCATCTTGGCGCAGTCTGTCGCTTTTGATACGGCGAAGGTGTTTGCCCACGGCAGGAGTCTGGTAACCAGTTCCAGCAACTTCAGAAGGCTCGACCTCTGGGATATTGAGACCCGGCAGCATCTCCGAACCGCAAAGAGCGACGATAAGCGGCTCTGGACGATGTGGCATCCTGATGGCGGGGATAGTTCTCTGCTGATAACCACCAGGGGTGAGGATCTGAAGGTTGAGGACTTTCCGAGTGGGGCGACGATCGGAGAGTGTCGCCTGCCCGGGAAGGATATGGTCTACGCTTTTCTCTGGAAAGACGTCTATACCATTGAGAGTGAGGGGACAGTCCGACGCTGGGATGTCCCGGGCTGCCGTTCGGTCGTCATTGCGAAGATCAGGCGTTTTCCCAATGAAGAACCTGACCATGTGGCCAATCTGCCCCTGATAGCTGTCTATTCTCGGGACAAGGCATCATTTTCAGTCTGGAGCCTTGTCACCTGGCGTCAGCTGATCGATACCGCAGCGGCTGGCCACAGCCAGTTCGGGGTGCCAATCGCCAGCAGCAGCTATGATCAAAAAGGTGATCTGCTCGTCCTCTCAAAACCGCACAGATCTGTCGAGGTGTACGATCTTCGCCACGGCCGGCAGATCTTTGGCCATGCACATAACGAGGAGATCAACATTCTCAAGCTCGATGCCGGTACCGGGCGCCTGATTGAAGTGCAGGATAATGGTAAGGTCATCATCTGGTCACTCGCCACAAAGAGTCAACTCCGATCCACTAATATCGGTGGTATCGTCTGCCATGCAGAAATCCTCAGGCAGGGGCGATACCTCGCAATTACTACCGATCAGGGCGTGTTGAAAGTGCTGGATCTGCAGGCACCCGATCTTCGGCCGATCTTCTCCCGGCAGATTCATCCGCCGGGCAGTAAAGTCAGGCTCCGCTACGAGGAGGAGCAGGACTGGCTGGTCAGTGCAGGCAGTGATGGAACGGTGCGGATCTGGGTGGTCAATGACCTGCTGCAACTTCAGGCAATACAGGCAGTGCCGGCGGTTCAGGTCAATTCAGTAGCGATCTCTCCCGATGGGCAATGGATTGCCTTTGGAGGCAACGACAACAGGATTCACATCCGGGATGTGGCGACCAGAGAGCAGGAGCGAACGATTGAGGCACACCGCGACATTGTTCTCAGTGTCGCTTTTTCACCCGCTGGAGATCGACTGGTCACATCGAGCCGTGACGCCGTGGTCAGGGTCTGGAGTTTTGCCGACGGCCGGATACTCCACTCGCTGAAGCATGACAGGCAGATTCACACGGTAATCTTCTCCCCGGACGGCCAGTCGATTGCCAGCGCAAGCGGCGATGGTGGTATCCGGATATGGGATGCCCGGTCAGGCAGACAGCGCCTTCTGATCAGCCACGATCAGGATGAGGTCTACTCGCTTGCTTACGCAATGAATGGTCAGATTCTCGCTTCGGGGGACAGCCGCGGCCAGGTGCAGCTCTGGGATGCGAGCACCGGAGCCTCACTCGGAGTCGCTGGTAACCTCTCAGGTGCCGTCTGGGCACTTGCTGCTGCACCTGATGGCCGCCATGTCGCCGCCGTCGGTGACGATCCTTATATCAGGGTCTTCGACATCGTTGCCGGAATCAAGTCATACAGGATCGATGCCGGCTTGCAGGGCGCACTCGATGTCGCTTTTTCTCCCGATGGTCGCCGGCTCGCCTTTGCCAGAAAGGACAGAACCGTCAGGATTATTGATACCACAACGCACCACGAGTTGTTGAAGATCAACGGACATTATGACGATATCTCTTCACTGGCTTTCTCGGCCGATGGGCGCATGCTGGTTAGTGGAGGGCATGACGGTCAGGTCCTGATTCATCGCTGACAGCCAGCCGGCAACCGCTGATTTTCCGGAAACAACATCGCCGGTGAAATCGTACATTACGGAGCATTGAGCAGTTTCAACGCCCGGTATCGAGGAGGTTCGCTTATGCTTCGAGCTCTTGTCATTGTTATTCTGCTGGTCATCGCCGTCGCAGTGCTTGCCAATATTTTGGCCATCGTCCTCTCCTTCTTCGGCCTGGTCTTCTCGCTGGCGAGGGTGGCGATCAAGCTGGCGATCATCGGTGGGATCATCTGGCTGATCTGGAATTTCATCAACAAGCGGCGACAGGTGACCTGGTCCTGAATGGAAACAGCCAACACCGGAACGCGGCCCACAGAAATCATCACGAATCAGGGGAGTGTTCCGGTGACGGCTTTTTCTGTGCTGGCTGTTGTTGTTCAGCCGCCGACGATGGCCACCAGTTCACCGAGGTGATCAATCAGGTAGTCGGCGCCGGCGGCAGCAAGTTCATCCCGGCCGCGAAAGCCGCTGGTGTACCCGCAGGTCGCCATTCCGGCATTGCGGCCCGCGGCGACATCGATGCGGGAATCACCGATCATCAGCGCGCGAGATGTCGGGACGTTGCAGCGGCGTGCGGCCTCGTGCAGCATCAGTGGCGAGGGCTTTCTCTCCGGCAGGCTGTCGCCGCCAATGACCGCCGTAAAGCGCTCCCGCAGCCCGAAGCCTTCGAGAATGGCGACCGTAAACTCGAATGGCTTGTTGGTGACGACTGCCAGCGGAAACTGATCGAGCCGGTCGAGTGTTTCGCAGACTTCCGGATAAAGAGTG
>CAIKMY010000124.1 GCA_903828635.1 uncultured Acidobacteriota bacterium | reverse complement strand
CTGCCGCTGCTGCTGCTGACCTTTCTCAACGCCGATAATGGTTCGGAGAAGTGGCTCGCTCTGGCGGGAATGCTGAGTGC
Organism: uncultured Acidobacteriota bacterium; assembly: GCA_903828635.1. Lineage (GTDB taxonomy): Bacteria > Acidobacteriota > Blastocatellia > RBC074 > RBC074 > CAIOZW01. The sequence continues at coordinate 4,432 of CAIKMY010000124.1, read as the reverse complement.
AGGGGCAGCGTTGCTGGCCGATCTGCGGCGCGGACCACTGCTGGCAACCGGGATCGTCGTGTTACTGATTTTACTCGGATGGCGGATGGGCAGGATTAAAGTGAGGTATCCGCGACGAATGATGGTGCTGGTTTTGCTGGTGGCGATTGGCGGGATTGGAGGTGGCATTCTGTTCCGTCAGCAGATTTGGGAAAGGATCGAGGGAGCGACGAGGCTGGAGTCGGCAGAGGGCGGGTTGTCGACACGCTTGCGAAGCTGGATGACAGCAGTCGAGATGATTCGCGAGCATCCAGTGGCGGGAGTGGGTCAGGGTGGCTATCCGGGCCTTTACGGCACTTATCGCGGGCTCTGGATTTCTCGTCCTGGCAATGCCAATCTGGCAGTCGCGGCCGGGGCCGAGGATAACGACGAAATTCGCAGTCCGCTGGCCCACAACGAATACCTCGAAACGATGGCGGAGTTGGGGGTGATCGGGCTGCTGATGATGACAATCATCCTCGGGCTGATCGGCTGGAGACTGGCAGGGCTGATGTGGCGAACACGTGGATATCGCGAGGCGGGAGCACTCTTCGGTCTGATGGCCTTCAGCCTGACTGCGGTGACAAGCAGCTTTTCCTTTCGGGTCACCCCCGGACCAGTGATGCTCGCCTGTGTGATTGCCGTCGGACTTGCGGGCCCGGCACCTGCCAAAACCAGCGAGGTGCGTACCGGAATCGACCTGCCAGCGCGCCTGGCAGCGGCCCTGTTGCTGCTGGTGCTGGTGGGTGGAATCCTGCTGTGCGGTCAGAGTTACAATGTCTTCGCCAGCCAGCGCCTGCAGGGACAGGAGTCGCTCGGAACCGAACCGCTCGATTTTGCCTTCTATCCAACTGATCGATCGGGAAATGATCGGCTGCGACGCCGCTACGAGGAAGTGCTGAGGCTCGATCCGACCAATAGCGGTGCGCACCTCGGCTATGCGCTGCTGCTTTATCAATTGCGTGAACCGGGAACGGCACTGCCACACGCCGAGTATGCGCTCAACCACGGTTACAGTCGTCCGTTCGCTTACGTGCTGACAGCATTTCTGTTTGAGCAGAGCGGCGATCTGCCGCGTGCGATCGAGACACTGAATCGCTGCGCCGTATCGTTCCCGCTCTCTTTCTTTGTGCGTGCCTCTCTGGTTGAGATGCTCCGCCGAGCTGATCGGACAGAGGAGATGTCGAGACACCGCAAGGAGATGCGACAGATTGACGAGCAACTGATGGAGAGCTGGGAGCTGATCCTTCGCTACAAAAAGGAGAAAGCTCTGGCTGAGGCAAGGTCTCGCGGGCTGACGCCAATGAGCGAGATGGGGCCGCCGCTGGCGGTGACCCTCGCGGCAATGCGCGGTTTTCACTATCCTGAGGCTGACCGTAACTAAACAGAAACAGCCGATAACAGACACGGCCAACATCGGAGCACGCCAGGTGCTGACAAGTCGCTGATTGGTGACGATCGCAGTGGATCGTGTTCCGGTATAGTACAGGAGACGGGAATGGGAATGAGGAGAAGTATCTTTCTGATATCATTGCTGGCATTGCTAACAATCATTGGTGGTTGCCGGTCGAAAGAGGCCCCGCAGCCTCCGGTTCGCGACTACCAGATGCGTGGCCGCGTCGAGTCCATCGATATCGCGCGCAAACGTCTGACCATCGCCCATGAAGATATCGAAGGCTATATGAAGGCGATGACCATGAGCTTTGCCGTTCCCGGCGAGGCCGACGGCCAGCTTCTGGGTCAGTTGAAGGCAGGAGACCGCCTCGAAGCGCGGGTGATCCACGACACGCGAACCAACCTCACCTGGATTGAGCATCTCAACCGAATCCGGTAAGGTCGATATCGATGGTAATAAGAACCCGGTGTTCAGTGCCAAGCCTTGTGAATGATTGAGTCATCATCGAGATTCCTCAAAAACAGAAAGACCTCAAATCCCTTCACACCAGGCCATTGAGCTACTCGAGGGCCGACGCATTCATCTGCATCATCTGCAAGGAATCCCATTCAGGCTGCTTCATTCATAAGAGTAATAAAGCAAGTTGCACTCAGCGAATTGGTCGCACTTTGCATGTCACCATGGAAAAGCCCTGCGTGAGCAAAATCCCCCGACACCTGAAATCTCGTATAGAAATACAGAGGATTAAAGAGTATCTCGGCCGGATTCAGTAAGCCCCACGATGACTGCGGCTTTCGGCGATGAAGCTTTCGAAACGTGCGGCGAGGACCGGCCAGTTAAAACTGGTCTCGACAAGGTGGCGCCCCTGATCAATCGACGTGTGAGGTGCCGGAGGATCGAGTCGCCATCGCTCGATGGCCGCGGCAAAGGATTCCGGGTCATCGGCAAAAGCGATCCAGCCGCGGCCAAGCCGCTCAACCTCAGAGGTTCTGGTGCTGACGATTGGCCGGCGCAGTGCGGCATACTCAAAAAGTTTGAGTGGGCAGGATCCGTTGGCGACGGCTGAATGGATGAAAGGGAGAAGGCAGACATCGACCCCGGCCAGTCGGCGCATGGCTGCAGTATATGGAAGGGGCCCGGTCAGTTCGATATTGACGAGCCGCCTTTCGGCGACTCGACGGCAAAGATCGGCAAGTCGTCGCCCGCCTCCAGCCAGCAGAAAGTGCCAGTGAGGCAGCCGCTCGGCCACCGCCAGCAGCAGGTCGATATCGACCCAGTACTCGAAGGCACCGACAAAACCCGCTACGGGCGAGTCTGTGCGGGCTGACTGATCCTGCCGGCCCGCCGGGGCGATTCCGTCGAGAAAGGCAATATCAGCGCCATTGGGCAGAAGAAGGCCCGGCCGGGTGATCGTGCGTGCGAGCTCTTCGGAGGCAACAGAGACGGTATGCGCGCCGGTGACCATTCTTTGCTGCAACCATGCGGCGAGTTGTCGACCACCAAGACGAAAGAGCAGTCGGTCCTCACCCTCGAGCATGGCCACGAGGTCGTCCGCGAGGTCGAAATGAACGTGGCAATCGGTCCGTCCGATCAGTGGGAGCTGCGGCAGGTTATAAAGAAAGAGCAGATCGATCCGCTGATGACTGATGAAGCGTTCGACCTCACCCAGAGATGAAATGGCAATCGCCGCCTTCTTGAGCAGTTTGGTGCGCGGGATCGCGCTTTGCCAGAGGGGCCGAAGCAGCGAAGGGGCTCGCATTTCGACGATTTCAAGGCCGGCGGGAAGGGTGATGAGATCGCCATCAGCGGTCGTGATATCCCGGGAACTGATGTCATCGAGCGCGATTGGCGGTGCCTCCATCACAAAGATGCGATGGCCACGATGGCCAAGATGGGTCAGCAGCTGATGGTAACGGCTGCGATTGGCCGAATGCCAGCGGGAGAGGTAGGGAAAGAGAATCTTCATCGTTGCAGTAACCGGCTCTCTCAAAGGCTCAGCGACCTGCTCGAAGCCAGGTCCGACGAGTGCGACGCAGCAGCGTCAGCAGCAGACCACCGGCCCAGACCGCAAGGTAGCAGGGTGCAAGTGCGAGGTCGAGCAGGTAGCGGCGGGGCTGCCCGACAACTGCCGCACCAGCGAGGTAATAGATGGCGTCAAGACCGAGGCCGATCAATGCCAGCCCTGGCACTAATGGCAGAAGCGAGAGACGAAGGAGAATCATTACCGCCTTCGGGCGCAAAAAGAGCAGTGGAAAGAGAAAAAAGTCGCCGGCAAAGCTCCGCCTCTTCGGTGTTCGTCTGCGGCGAGTGGCTATTGCCCACAACTCCCTTTGGTAATCACGGAGGACATCGATCTGCCCCGTCAGCCAGCGTGCGCGCTGGCGGGCAGCGCCGGCAAGACGCTGTGGCTTCGGATCTCGCAGCGTTGCTCCGGGGACAAAATCGACACGCGCCCCGCGGCTCCCCAGCAGCACGTCAAGCTCAAGATCCTCAGCCTGGGTATGCAGTACCGGAGCAAGTGCCGCCAGCAGTCCAGACCTGATGGCCATGCCGCAACCGCGCAACGGAACCGGCCACCCGAGGCGTTGGCGTGCCTCATCATCGATTCGTTGCATCAGTTCCTCAGACCATCCGGCAAGACGGCCGACACTTCCTCCTGCCAGCGGTGTCACAAATGCCTGAGCGGCGTCGGCCCCGTCGGCTAACGATTCTCCCAACAGCAGCAGACTGCCGGGATCCATTCGGCTGTCGGCATCGAGGATGACGACTGCGGCCTTTTCTTTCCAGACAGTCTCATGCTCACGCATCCACCAGTTGAGCGCCGCCGCCTTGCCACCCACCCCGCCGTTTCTCACCGCCACTCTCGCTCCGGCCGTCTGCGCCACCTCCGCTGTTAAATCGAGACAGCGGTCGGCAATCACCCAGACCTCGCTCCCGGGCCATTCCGCCGCAACTCCCACCAGCGATCTTACCACCTCCCCGATCACCGCCTCTTCATCCCGCGCCGCTACCAGCAGG
>CAIKMY010000123.1 GCA_903828635.1 uncultured Acidobacteriota bacterium | reverse complement strand
CGCGGTCAGTGGTCGATGGGAGGACGAGTGGCGAAAAGCTCTTCGATTATGTCGACCCGCGCCACCGAGACTACCAGATTGAGATGGAGCGAGTGGCGACAGCCCATCTCCAACGAATTGGCGCGTGGCTGGAGCCGCTCTTCGAGCCTCTCATCACATCTGAAACAGTGTTTAATGACTGGCCGGTGAGAGCGAGCATCATCATTCCGGTGCGTAACCGGGTGAAGACGATTACCGATGCGGTGAAGAGCGCGCTTTCACAGGCAACCGATTTTGATTTCAATGTGCTGGTCGTCGACAACCACTCGACCGACGGGACAACAGAGATGCTGCGAGAGGCGTCACGCCTTGACGGGCGGCTGCTGCATATTGTGCCGGAGCGTACCGACCTCGGGATTGGCGGCTGCTGGAATGAGGCAATCTTCTCGTCACAGTGTGGACGCTATGCGGTGCAGCTCGATTCTGACGACCTCTATCGTGATGAGCGGACGTTGGCACGGGTAGTTGGCGAGCTGGAGCATGGTGGCTACGCGATGCTCATCGGCTCATATGAGGTGGTCGATTTCGAGCTGCGCGGGATCCCTCCGGGATTGATCGATCATCGGGAATGGACACGTGAGAATGGGCGCAACAATGCGCTGCGCATCAACGGGCTCGGTGCGCCACGCGCATATGACGTTAGTGTCCTGAGGCAGATCGGGCTGCCAAATGTCAGCTATGGTGAGGATTACGGCGTGGCGCTGCGCATCAGCCGCCAGTATGAGATTGGCCGGATCTACGATTCGTTGTATTATGCGCGACGCTGGTCGGGCAATTCCGACAGCGCGCTGCCGCTGGCGACAGCTAACAGGTATGACGCCTATAAGGATCGGCTGCGCAGCATCGAGATCGCCGCGCGTCAGCGACTGAATAGCACCCGACGGAGGGATTGGCGATGATCTGGGAATCGCGACTGTTGAGCCGGCCGGAAGATGCAGACGGAGAGGCCGCCGCCAGACAGTTGATCACGCAGCAACTGGCGACCTGGCCAATGTTTCGTGAGGCGGTCGAAGGGCTGTCGCAGGTTCGCTACCGGAGCATGCTCATCGCTGGAGAGGAGTTTCGCCTGCAGTGCAACCCGGCGAGGATCGTCAGCGCCTCAGCAAAGGTTGATGCCGCCTCGATCAGCCGGCGCCCCTGCTTTCTCTGTGCCGGCAATCTGCCGCCGGAGGAGCGTGCGGTTGCTGTTGATGAAGGACTGGTGCTGCTCTGCAATCCCTATCCGATTCTTGAGGATCACCTTGTCATTGCCGACCGGGAGCATCGACCGCAGTCAATCCACGAATCTTTCGACCGCTACCTCAGGGCCACGGCCTGGCTCGGAGAGGGATACTTTACGCTCTACAATGGTCCGCGTTGTGGGGCCTCGGCACCTGATCATCTCCATTTTCAGGCAGGCACCCGCAGTTCGATTCCGTTCAGAATCTTTCATGACACCGGCGGGCTTCGTCGTCAGGCAGGATCGTCGCCTGAAGGGGTGGAAATCTTCACCGTGCCCGATTATCCGGTAAACCTGCTGGTGATCGAGTCGGCCGATTCCCGCCGGCTGGCAGCCGCTTTCGCCGATCTGCTGAATGATCTGGCACTGGTGACGGGGACTGAAGATGAGCCGCTGCTCAACCTCCTTGCCGCGTGGAGTGGCGGAGTCTGGTCAGTGATCATCTTTCCCCGCAGCCGGCACCGTCCGGCCTGCTACTTTGCCGAGGGGGCGGCGCGGCTGACGGTTAGTCCCGGAGCGGTCGATCTTGCCGGTCTCCTCGTTCTCCCCGATCCGGAAGACTTCGAGAAGATCAGCACCGGGGATCTGGCCGCGATCATCGATGAGGTCGGGCTCGATGATCAGCGCTTCAGACAGTGGATTGACAGAGTGGCCGCAAGGCATGGGGGGCTGGGGAATGATGATCGATGAACCGCGCATCAGGGTTGGGCTGGTCGAGCGCCGCGGGCCACTCGGCTTTGTTCTCCGCGGGCCGTTTGCTGATGAGCAGGGAAGAGTCTGGCCGGCGGGTGACTATTCAGCCCTCGCTGCAGGAGCGGCAGTGCAGGTGAGCGCCGCCGCTGGTGGAGCAGACCTTTTTAACATCGGGCTGCGACTCTCGCCGGTCAGCGAGGCCTCGACCTTTGTCGTGCGCGGAGTCGTCATCGGCATCTCTTTCCACTGGCAGCAGGAGCAGGATCAGGAGTTTGCCGGAGGCCTGCAAATCAGAGCCATTGCCGGTGAGTCGCTGCTGGCAATCAACGAAGTTCCACTCGAAACCTACCTCGCCAGCGTCATCTCCTCCGAGATGAGCAGCCTTTCCAATCCGGAGCTGCTGCGCGCTCACGCGATTATCTCGCGGAGCTGGCTGCTGGCACAGATTGCCCCGTGGCGCGATCAGCTTCTTCAGCCCACCGCGCCAACAAACTTAACGTCCGAGGCTGAAACCAACGGACGCCGGATTGTCCGCTGGTATGATCGCGAGGGGCACGATCATTTTGATGTCTGTGCTGACGACCATTGCCAGCGCTATCAGGGTGTCACTCGCATTGACCTGCCGGTGGTCACCGAAGCAGTGTGCGATACCCGCGGAATGGCGCTTGTTTTTGACGGGCAGATCTGTGATGCGAGGTTCTCCAAATCCTGCGGTGGCATGACGGAGCGCTTCTCCTCCGCGTGGCAGGATGCAGACTATCCCTACCTCAGTGTCGCTTTTGACGGGCTCGGATCACTTCCGGAACTTCACTCTGAAGATGATGCCCGGCGCTGGATCAGGCAGCGCCCACCCGCTTACTGTAACACCGAAGATCGCGAGGTGTTGCAACGCATTCTTCCGTCGTTTGACCAGCCGACCACTGATTTCTACCGCTGGCAGGTCAGACTCTCCCAGGAAGAGTTGCACTATTTGCTGACGTCGCGACTCGGCATTGATCCCGGATCCATCCTCCGCTTCGAGCCGCTGCGTCGTGGCGGCTCGGGGCGGCTGATCCTCCTTCGGCTTGTCGGTGAGCGCCAGTCCGTGACTATTGGCAAGGAGCTTGAGATCAGGCGCGTGCTCTCGCGCACACATCTCTACAGTTCAGCCTTTGTCGTCGAGCCTGGCAAGGCGGTTGATGGTATCCCCGAAGACTTTACACTATACGGTGCCGGCTGGGGCCACGGTGTCGGCCTCTGCCAGATCGGTGCCGCCGTCATGGCTGCCCGGGGCTTCAGCTTTCGCCAGATCCTCGCCCACTATTACCGGGGGGCCGGGATCATTGATCTCTATCGGACTTCTCTTCGACTCTCTTCGAGTGGAGACGCGACATGATCAATTATTACTACCAGTTTGATGATACCGAGAGGCGCCGCCTGCTGGCCGATGCCGGGTTTTCGCGCGATGAGAGGAGGATCTGGTCACATTCCGACGGGCGATCCATCGGCGAGGGAGTCGCCTTTGCCCTTGCCGATGAGCCCTTCTTGCGCTTTCTGGGAGTCGATCTGCCGGAAGTGGAAGAGGTTGATCCTCGCCATCTCGATTCCTGAGTCGTGGCAACAGGGAGGGGCGCATGAAGCGCAACATCTTAGGTCGATCTGTGATTGTCATCCTTCTGCTGCTGGCTGCCGTCATCTCAATCCCCGGCCCGGTTCGTGGCCAACGCTACCAGCCGCGCGAGGAATTCTCGCGCCCACGAAATCGCCGCAACGGCCCCGGTCGCCTTGGCGAATTCACCTTCGCGCGACTGCGGTATGATTCATATGGCTGGGGAGGCTGGACTACCGACTATCCCAAGGCCGATCAGCAGTTCATCTACGGCCTCCGTGGCTGGGTTCGCAGCGCACTCGTCATCTCTGATGATCCGGTCGCCGTCAATATGGCTGGCCCCGAAATCTACCGGTACCCCTTCATCTACGTCGTCGAGCCGGGGCAGATGGAGCTTTCAGCCGATGATGCCGCCAACCTTCGCGAATATCTGCTGCGGGGAGGCTTTCTCATGCTCGATGATTTCTGGGGAGAGTACGAATGGCAGAATGTTGCCGAACAAATGCGCAGGGTCTTTCCTGAATCGCCCCTGCGACAACTCTCACTTGATCACCCTCTCTTTCACTGCTACTTCGATATCGATGAGATCCTTCAGATCCCCAACTATCAGAACTATGTCTATCGCGGCCGCACTGACGAAAAGGGAGGACGAACCCCGTCCTACTGGGCTATTCTCGGCGAAGATGACCGCGTTATGGTCTTCGTTGCCCGTAATTCCGACAATGGAGACGCCTGGGAATGGATCGATCAACCTGATTATCCACTCAAATTCGGGCTGGGGGCCTATCGCCTCGGCACCAACCTCATCGTTTATGCCATGTCACACTGATCTTCCGAGGCTGATGCGCCGATTATTCTAATATCGATGGCGATGACTTGCATTAAGACTGTGAATCGATAAAATAACAAGCTGCTTTTCTTTATATGGTTTAAGCAGTTTTAGAGATCACCCGCTGGATCATCCACTCGATCATTCGCTAATTGTTTCCAATTAGCTCTGATTATTTATTGATCTGATTAGCTATTGAGAGGAAGGAGAAATCAATAATGGCCCATTATGTAATCACAGAGCCATGCATTGGAACCAAGGACACTGCCTGTGTCAGCGTCTGCCCCGTTGACTGTATCCACCCGCGCAAGGATGAGAAGAGTTACGAGACCGAGAAGATGCTTTACATCGACCCGGATCATTGCATCGACTGTGGTGCCTGCCAGCCGGCCTGCCCTGTTGAGGCGATCTTTCGTGATGAGGATGTTCCGCCGGAGTACAAACACTACATTGAGATCAACGCTCATCACTTTGGCAGAACGATCAAAGCAAAGGACTAGTGTCAGCCCTGTTCTGTCGAGCAGGGTGCCGATGAATCAGAGCCCACTGTCGGGATGCTGTACGCTCCCCAGTGGGCTCTTGATGTTTGCCGGGAGTGATCAGGGGAAGAAAAGTGTTCAGGGGATGGTCGGGTTGCCGAGTTTTTCCTTATCGGCCTCGACGTTGAATCGTTTGTAGTTGCCATACGAGATGGTCTGATTGACCGTCAGCCCCTTGACGAGAAGGATTTTGACACCAAGATTGATATCGGCGCGGGTTGGGAGCCAGATTTCGTTGTTGACACGCTCCTGTTCGAGGACAAAAGTGGCACCCTCACGCAGGGAGGCGAGGAGGCCGCCACCGACCTTGAATGCCTCAACGAGACGGGAATCGACACGCGCGACCTGCTTGTCAGTGGCATCGACCCAGATAGCGCCGGCCATCTTTCCAAAGAACTTCTCGAAGTTCTTCTGAGGCTTGTAGCCCGGCATCGGCTCAAAATCGAAGACGATCACCTCGTGGCCGCGGTAGCGTTCACGCCGCGGGTTGACCAGTTTTGAGGCGCGCAGCACATCGGCGATTGAGATGCGCTGCCCGCGTTCGGGATCGGGTGAGCCGCCGGCTGATTGCTCGACATCGCGATCTCGAACCGCGCGGCGCTCCTTCTCGGCCTCGCGCTTCTCGATCTCGCGCACGCGCTTCTCGACCTTCTTGTTTTCGTCCTCCTCATCGCCGGGCGAGAGCGGTTTGCCACTCTTCGCAACCAGTCGTCGGATGCGATTACCTTTGTAAAAAGTCAGTTCGTAGGTG
>CAIKMY010000122.1 GCA_903828635.1 uncultured Acidobacteriota bacterium | reverse complement strand
CTTCAACTGGTCACGAAACTCCCGCGTGAGGATATCACTGATCTCAAGTCGGAGACGTTCTGACAGCTTGTTGCTTCGGTAACGCATAAACAGAGCAGATCAGAGTTGCGTCGGGGCAACTTTTTCGATTATGAAGGCCTCGACGATATCGCCGATCTTATAATCGGAGAAACGTTCAACGGTCAGACCGCACTCGTAGCCCTGCTGCACCTCGCTGACATCATCCTTAAAGCGGCGCAGGCTGCCAAGCTGGCTCTCGAAGATGACGACATTGTTGCGAATCAGCCGTGCCTTGGCGGTTCGCTTGATGTTTCCATTGATCACCATGCAACCGGCGACGGTGCCAACCTTGGGAACACGGATGACATCGCGAATCTCTGCCTTGCCGGTGACCACCTCACGGGAGGTTGCCTCCATCAGGCCGAGCATGGCCCCGCGAATCTCTTCCTCCAGTTTGTAGATGATCGAATGAAGACGGATATCGACACTCTCCTGTTTGGCAACCTCCTCGGCACGAGACTCCGGGCGGACATTGAAGCCGATGACCACGGTGATTGCGCCCGACTCGGTAGCCTGGGAGGCGCTGGCCAGCAGGACATCCGACTCGGTGATGGCACCGACGTCGGAACGGATGATGCGGACCTTAACCTTCTCGGTTGAGAGCTTGGTGAGGGTATCCTTGAGCACCTCAACTGAGCCCTGAACATCGGCCTTGAGGATGACGAGCAGTTCCTTGACGGCTCCGGCCTCAAGCTGGGTCCGCAGCTGATCGAGACCTCTGGCGGCGGAACGGGCCAGCGCCGCGGCGCGGGCATGCGATTGGCGATAGGTCGAAATCTGCTGCGCCTTGGAGATTTCATCGACGACCTGAAACTGATCGCCAGCGGAGGGGACTCCTTCCAGACCGAGAACCTCGACCGGCATTGCCGGGCCGACCTCCTCAACGCGCTCACCGCGGTCATTCATCAGGGCGCGCACCTTGCCGAAATAGTTGCCGACGATGAACGGATCCCCGATGTGAAGTGATCCGTTCTGAATCAGCACCGTTGCCATCGCTCCACGACCGCGGTCGAGTTTGGCTTCGAGAACCGTGCCGGTCGCGCGCCGGGTCGGATTGGCCTTGAGGTCAATGATGTCGGCGGTCAGCAGAATCATCTCCAGCAAGCCGTCGATGTTGCTGCGCCTCTTGGCCGAGACCTCGACCATCTCGGTGTTTCCGCTCCAGCCTGTCCAGAGCAGACCACGCTCGGCCAGCTCCTTCCTCACGCGATCGGGATTGGCATCCGGTTTGTCGATCTTGTTAATGGCAACGATGATCGGGACTTCTGCCGCGCGAGCATGCTCGATGGCCTCGACTGTCTGCGGCATGACGCCATCATCGGCGGCAACGACAAGGACAACGATGTCGGTCACCCGTGCGCCGCGGGCACGCATGAGGGTGAAGGCCTCGTGGCCCGGTGTATCGAGAAAAACGACACGGCGCAGATCCGATGGCTGATCCGGATCAGGAACTTCGACCGAGTAGGCACCGATGTGCTGGGTGATACCGCCAGCCTCACCCTCGGCAACGCGAGTCGAACGGATGGCGTCAAGCAGACTGGTCTTGCCGTGATCGACGTGGCCCATGACCGTGATCACCGGTGCACGGTACTCGGTATCCTCCATCGCTTCGGGAGTGATCTCAAACTCCGACTCGACGACCATATCCTCGAACTCGCCAAATGAGATCTCCCATCCATACTGCCTGCCGATCTCCACGGCAAACTCTGGTTTGATCGTCTGGTTGATCGTCGCCATGACCCCGCGCTGCATGAGCTGCGTCACCAGATCACGGGGCTTGGCCTGGATCTTCTCGGCAAATTCGCGAACAGTGCTCCCCTCGATAAGCCGCAGCGGCTTGAGTTCGACTGGTTTCTGGGGCGCGGCAACGGCTGGCGCCGGGCCGCCCCGACGCGGCAGTGTCTTCTGCTGACCCTCCTGCTCCTTTTCCCTCGCTTTTACAGCACCACGATGGCGGCCGACCGGCCGCTGATCGCGTGGGGGGATATAAACCGTCATCTGCTGTGCCCCCGAGGGTAGCAGATGGACGTTGCGGCCCTGGCCTTCCCGGGACGCCGGCGCCTCCCTGCCGGGCTCCCTGCCTTCCCTCGACTCCCTCCCCGGCGGTGCTGCCTGACCGGTTGGACGTTCAAATCTGCCGGTGCTTGCGGGAGCCTTGCCACGCGGCGCGGCCGCCGGCGGTGCCGGAGGTGGCATCGGGCGCGGCGGTGGCACAAGTTTGCGCACCACGGTGCCGGTTGGGGGAGCTGGCGGTCTGACCGCTGCCGGCTCAACTGCGGGCTTCGTTTCAGGCTTCGTTTCGGGCTTTACTTCCGGCGCTGGAGATGCCGCGGCAACCTCCGGAGCTGGCGGGGGAGCTGACGGGGGAGCTGGTGGTGCTTCACCGGGCGCCGGCTTTGGCGCTGGCGGCGTCAGGCGGAGCATACGCACTCCCCCCGTCTCGGATGGCACGACCGGGGGCGGCTGTGGGGCTGCCCCCTCGACGACCACCGGCTCAACAGCCTGAAGCGGAGGCTCCGGCTGCTGGAGCTCAACCGGTGGCTCCTGCTCAACAGCCTCGACCGTCACGGCTGACGCGGTTGTCTCACTACCCGACTCTGCAACTGTCGGTGCTGGCACCTCAGCGGGTAATGGCACGGTCGCCGCTGACGGTTGCGGCTCGGGTGTGGCTGCGGGTGCTGGTGGTTTGATGATCCTGATCTTCTGTACCGATTCCTGATGTACCGATTCCCGGGCCTGAGCGGCGGGTACAGGTTCGGCCACTGCCGGAGCGACAGGGGCGGGCGCGGCAGGTTGTGCTGCCACTGGCACCTGGTCTGGCGCCGGCGTGGTCGCTGCCGGCGGGTGCTTGATCAGACGTGCCTTGTGGATTGCCGTCGCCTGCTCCTTCTTCGGATAATACTTTTCACGAATCCTTGCGGCGATCACATCGTCGACTGAATTCGATGGAACACTGACATCGACACCCATCATCCGGGCGTCATCAAGCACTTTCTTGCTTTCCAGTTTCAGTTCCTTGGCTAAATCGTAAATTCTGACCTTGTTCCCCATTGATACCTTTCGGAAAGACAACGCCTTTCGCTACTATCGCCTGCTGTAAGGCAACTCGACAATCCCGCCGGCGCTGTCACTCTCCGAGGAACGGCTTATCGCATGAGCGTCTGCCCCTCTTTGCAGCGGGATTGGCGCCGATTGCCGGATTGGGTAACCGCCGGCACCGGCACGTAAAAAAGATTGTCAGGCTGCGGGCTAGGCATCGTTCCCATCCGTCTCGTCCGTCTCGTCCGTCTCGTCCATCTCTTCGCCCTCTTCGCCCTCTTCGACGCCTTCGCCCCCTTCGCCCTCTTCGACGCCTTCGCTGGCGTCACCAGTCTCATCTGATGGAGCCTGCTGCTCGCCCTGTGCGTGCTGTCGTCGAGCATCGGTGATGGCAATCGCCACCTCGAGCAGATCCTGAGCGTCGTCAACGCTCAGGTCGAGCCACTCGGAGATATCGTCGATCGTCGACTCGGCAAGCTGCTCGATCGTCTCGATGCCGTGGGCAGCGAGCGCGGCAGAGTCACTGGCTGAAATGCCCTCGATCGATGAGAGTGGAACGACGCTG
>CAIKMY010000121.1 GCA_903828635.1 uncultured Acidobacteriota bacterium | reverse complement strand
ATCGTTCCAAAATCTGCCGCCATGATCGCGTACCACGGAGACGCGTTGTTGAACTGGTTGTTCTGAATCACGAGCGGACCCCGGCCAGGCGAGTACCCATCGAGCCCGATCGGGATGCCGGGGACGTTGCCATCGAGCGTCCCCACATCACCGGCCATATCAAACACGTTGCCAGTGATCTGGACGTTGCGCCCAATGATGGTGTTGTTGTAGTTGAGGTAGATGCCCCAGCCGTTATTGCCGGGAGCCACACGCTGATTGGTAAACCCCTTGAAGAGCGAGTCGGTCACGGTGATCGCTGAGTTGAGGGCATCGTAACCGACGTCGATTCCCGTCCCCCGCTTGTCTGCTCCGATTGCCGCGACGGAGATGAGCGAGTTGGCTACCGTCAAGCCGCCGGTCCCAAGCATGATGATGGCGCTGTCGTCGTCGCCCCCGCCAGGGGCTCCAACCAGCCGCAGTCCATTGATGCTCAGGCCTCCGGTGCCGGTGACATTGAACCGGCCAACGGTCGCCAGACTGGCTGACGTCGCCCAGGCCGGCGCGTTGGTGTTCGGCGACTGTCCCACCTGCGGCCCAAGGATCGTCAGAACCTTGTTGCTGATCGAGATCGTGCCCTCGGAGGTGTAGTTGCCTGCCAGAACATTGATCGTATCGCCGCTGGTCGCGGCAGTCACCGCCGACTGAATTGTCGTGTAGGTCTGACCCGTACCAACCGTGAGCGTGGCGAACGCCGGTCTTGCGAAGACCCCGACCTTGCGGCCGGCAAACGCAAACTTTGTCGCCTCCGATCGCTTGCTCCCCTCACCGCTATTCGCGCGGCCCTCAACCCCAAGCTCAGACCGGTGGCTGATCAACAAACAGATCGTTACCAGCAACAGGCCCCAAAACAGTGATCGGTGCAACTTGTCAGGCATACCCGAGAAACCTCTCCGTTATCGATATTCCAATTTTGTAATGTTTGCACCGGAACCATCGGGAGGGTACTCGAGAAGCTGCATCACCATCCTTGCCAACCCCGCTAAGATCCAGCGCCAGTTCTGAGTGTCAGGTCAGTTGATTGAACAACTGGGTGATACCAATCCTTAACATAACATACTCTAATCTAAATCAGCAGGAAAAATTTTAATGAGTGCCAGTTATCCCTTGACTCTGCGGTAAAGATTAAAACAACAACAGTTATTGCTTTTGATACTACTCTGAATATAGGCTGTGACGATAAGGAGGTAGAGGAGTGTGACAAATGAAGACGGGATTGGCAGGCCTGCAATGTTGCGTGAGCGTCTGGGCAGTGTTGGGGGGCACATGACGCGGCGGCGTGCGGCAGTATACAGGTTTCTGCGGGGGGCGTGGCCGCACCCAACCGCCGAGGAGATCTACCTCGGCGTGAAAGAAGAGCTACCGCGAATCAGCCTTGCGACGGTTTATAAGAACCTCGAGGCTCTGGTCAACTGTGGGTTGGCGGTGAAGGTCCCGGCGGGTGATGGTGCGGCGCGGTACGACCTGCGGACCGATCATCATTATCACAGTCGCTGTCTGCAGTGCGGGACAATGATCGACCTCGAGCCGGCGGCGGAGGAGATACTGCGGAATATGGTGAAGGCGCCATCGGGGTTCGAAGTATCGCACTACCGGGTTGAAGTGCTTGGCTGTTGCGAGGAGTGCGGAAAGAGATGAGCGGCAGCGAAGGCCGTGGGGTTGGTCGTTGTTAGCGGAGCGGGTCAGATACGGGTGGGGGGAAGCGTAAGAAGCGCGGAAGAGATTTGGTTGCCGGGGAGGCCGCGACGCAGAGCCGCTCGAAGCCGGAGCCATTCGAAGAAGGAGGCGGCCACGGGACTGATTGGTTTCAAGGCCGGATACAATGCCATCGATCAAAGGGTTAATTTTCTGGTCAGGTCTGGCGCTGACCATCGCCCCGTCAGCCTCTCCCCCGCTCGCGCTTGCACTTGGGCTGCTGATGGGGCTGAGCGGGATCAGGCCGTTTGGCGGGATGCCTCCGGGGTGGTGGCGACGGACGCCAAAGACGTTGCTGCAGGTGAGCGTGGTTGGTCTGGGCTTCGGGATGGACTTT
>CAIKMY010000120.1 GCA_903828635.1 uncultured Acidobacteriota bacterium | reverse complement strand
TGCTCGCTGCTCGGATGATAGTGAACCTGAATGATCACCCGCGAGTTGTTCGCCAGCTTGACGCCGGTGCCATCCGGGGCAAAATAGCCCCTCGATCCCGGCGCCCAGCCGCCAAGCATCTCGGTAGTGCTGATCCTCGGCCCCCCAAAGCAGGTGTACCCGGGGCCTGGCTCGGCATCGTCAAGCTTGACCGACTCTCCGGCCGCATCGGCATAGGCGATGACGTGATGGACAATCTTCGCATTCCCCGGCCGGACACTGAGAGCGCTGATCCAGCGATCGCCGCGCAGGTCGCCAACCGGCACGCTGAAACACCGGTACATATCCTTGCCGGGCGGTGGCGCATAGTCGGCCTGCGGAGTGACTACCAGATCGGGGGCCCCAAGCGGCCAGCCATCCGGAAATTCGAGCGGGCGCGGCAGGTCGGCTGCACTTCCCTCCGGGGCGCCACCATCCACCCAGGCCACCAGCGTCTGAACCTCGGCCTCGGTCAGTGAACGCACGTCACGAAAGTCACCACACCCCTGAACCGGCTTCCACGGCGGCATCCGACGCAACAGTACCTGTTCCCGAATCGAGGCGGCCCACGGACGAGTCTCACGATAGGTCATCATCGAAAAGGGACCAATGTCTCCCGGATGGTGGCAGGTCTGGCAACTCTTCTGCAAGATCCGCACCACCTCGCGGTTGAAGGTCGGCGTCTGCTGCGCCTTCGACCCCTTGAAACCGGCAGCAACCCCAGGCTTCCCATACGCAACCAGGATCACCAGACCAACCACCAGCACTGTCGCCAGCCAACCTCGCCTCTCTCCAATTATGCCCCTCATGCCCCATTGGCTCATCACCAGAACCTCCTCTGCAGATGTCAGATTGCAGTCGGTCAGAAATGCGGAAATAAGCGAAACAACCCGAACCGGCGCGGCGACGCCGGCGTCCGGTAACTGACCAGACACTTCCCTTGCTTTGATGAAATATTGCCTGCCCGGGCAGTGTCGGCATCGTCGAACGCGGGCACTCCCCGGACAGACGTATGATAGTTGACCAGGGCCGTCCGGCAAAAGTCCGGTCACACCTTTG
Source organism: uncultured Acidobacteriota bacterium (assembly GCA_903828635.1). GTDB lineage: Bacteria > Acidobacteriota > Blastocatellia > RBC074 > RBC074 > CAIOZW01. Next base: position 2,479 of record CAIKMY010000120.1, on the reverse strand, counting down.
GATAATAGCCGCTCAGTTGACAAATGGCCATGGCGAATTATAATTACAAACTTTGTCAGGTTGTCGATAAAGCGACAATGCTGCACAATGTATACTTTCAGAGTATACACCGGAGGTAAAGCCTCTGTCGGCACCGGACAACACCGGGCCGCAGACAACTTATCCGGCCGATATCTGACCGGCTGACGCTTGCTTCGCCGATATTTGCTTCGCCGATATTTGCTTCGCCGATATTTGATTGGCCGATATTTGATTGGCCGATATTTGCTTCGGAGATGATCATGATCATATCGCTGGTTCGCCTGCCGATCGATGGCCTGAGGTTCGAACATCGATACAGCGAGGGTGAACTCGATCCTGGTGATCGCGATTACATCCTGACTGAACAGCCCCTTGTCTCAGGAAGGATCGACAAAGCAGGGACTGGCGTTCGATTGCGGGGAGAGATCTCGGCACTGATGGTTCGCCCTTGTGACCGTTGCCTTGCCGATGTCACACTCCCTCTGGAGGCCAGGCTCGATCTTTTATACGTCCCCGCTGACCCTTCAGGTGGCCGCAGCGGTGAGATTGAAATTCAGGAACAGGATCTTGGCATCTCGGTCTTTCAAAACGATGAGATCGATCTTGACGAACTGGTCCTCGAACAGCTCGAACTCTCCAATCCTCTGCAGTTATTATGTCGCGAGGATTGCCGCGGTCTCTGTCCGCAGTGTGGCGTCGATCGCAATTTCGAGCCCTGTGACTGCAAGCCTCCCATCGATCCGCGCTGGGAGGGTCTGGCCTCGTTTGGCAGCAGTGACGAGAACGGGTGACGAGAAGCGTGACGAGAAGCGTGACGAGAAAAATTGGAAGAGAAAAATTGGAAGAGAAAAATTGAAAAACGCCACGGTGCGGTGAACCGGTGTGATCGTCTGCAGTGAAAGCCCATACCGGGGCAGCAACATGAGCAGGCAACGATCCCGCCCGATGGTAATAACCAGATCGCCGTCAAGCGGTCATTAACAAATTACGAGAGCTTCAGTCTGAGACTCTGTACCCGGGTCTCAGAGGACAGTATCAGGAGAGAACAATGCCAAATCCCAAAAGAAGACACTCAAAATCGCGCAGTCGCAAGCGTCGGACACACGATGCATTGAAGAGGACCGGGGTAGTTTCATGTCCCAATTGCCGATCGACGCGGCTGCCGCATCGGGTCTGTCCCTCCTGTGGATTCTATGGCTCACGCGTCGTCATCGACAAAGCCGGGATCTGACCAGCGCCCCGGGGAGACGAGGCCGAGAGGTAGATCGAGAAGCAGAGACTTATCTCTTCCGGGGATAAAAAGCGGCTTGCAAGCGGATATCCTGACCGATGCTCACTACTATCGCAGTTGACGCCATGGGCGGGGACAATGCGCCCGCCATCGAGGTCGAGGGGGCGATACAGGCCGCGCGAGATCTCCGCGTCAAGATCCTGCTGGTTGGGCAGGAGGAGAAGATTCGCGCCGAGCTGGTGCGTCTTGGTGTTCCATTTCCGAGAGAGAAGCGACTGCACATAGAGATCGTGCCGGCGAGCGAGATCATCTCGATGGATGACCCGGTAGCCCAATCAGTGCGCCGCAAGCGTGACAGTTCGATTCGGGTTGCTGCACGCCTGGTGCGTGAAGGCCAGGCACACGGGCTGGTGAGTGCCGGAAACACCGGGGCGGTGATGGCCACCTCCAAACTGGTTCTGGGAACGCTTCCCTCGGTCGATCGTCCGGCGCTCGCCGGCATCTTTCCGACGGTCAAGGGTCGGGGAACGGTGCTGCTGGACGTCGGCGCCAATGCCGAATGCAAGCCGCAGCACCTCAGACAGTTCGCCATCATGGGAGCAATCTATTCGAGATCGATTCTCGGGGTGCGCAATCCACGGGTCGGCCTGATGAGTATTGGTGAGGAGGAGGCCAAGGGAACCGACCTGATCAGAGAGAGTGCGCAGTTGCTGAAGTCGGCTCCCATTAACTTCGTTGGAAATGTCGAGGGCCGTGACGTCTTTAAGGGCGATGTCGATGTCATCGTCTCGGATGGCTTCACCGGTAATGTCATTCTCAAGACGAGCGAGGGGCTGGTTGAGGCAATGATGAGCCTGTTGAAGACTGAACTGGGACAAACAGTCGTCTCGCAGGTGGGTGGGATGCTTTCGGTCAGTGCCTTCCGCAGCGTCAGGAAGCGGCTCGACTACTCGGAGTTCGGTGGCGCCCCGCTTCTTGGCTGCCGCCAGATATCGGTGATCTGTCACGGAAGCTCGAACACCAAAGCGATTCGCAACGCGATCAGGGTGGCCAAGGAGTTTCACCAAGCGCAGCTCAATGAGCGAATCGAGGCCGACGTCAACCTGCTGGAGACGACCAAGAACCTTTGAAGCCGAGCCACCCAGAGGATGTCGCAGATCCTTGGGCCAGCCGGCGTGCAAGAAGAGTGCGGGCCGCGAAAAGCGGGAGCGACGGGGGATGAGAGCG
>CAIKMY010000119.1 GCA_903828635.1 uncultured Acidobacteriota bacterium | reverse complement strand
GCCGCAGCATCTGCACAAACTGCGAAAAGATGAGGGTCTTGTGGCCCTCAGCCTCGGCGTTGCCAATCATTTCAAGCAGCGCCTCCATCTTTGCCGATCCGGCCTTGCTCGAATGGTCGACCAGTCGCGGGTGGTTGCAGATCTGCCGCAGTCGCAGCAATCCCTCAAGAACCCGGAAGCGGGCATTGGTAATCCCCTTGTCGGCAATGAGCCTGAGCAGAAGGTTGCGATAATCCTCGCGGGTCTGCTGGTAGAGCTTCTGCTGCGCCGGCTCCATCTCGCACCAGATGATCTTCTCGGTGCGCGATGGCAGATCCGGTGCCACCTGCTCTTTGGTGCGCCGCAGGATGAAGGGGTAGACCATGCGCTGCAGCGAGCGGGAGGCCTCCTCGTTTTGCTGGCGCTCGATCGGGGCAAGGAAGTTTTCGCGGAAATATTCAGCCGAGCCAAGCAGGCCCGGATTGAGAAAGGCAAACTGGGACCATAGCTCGAAGGTGTTGTTTTCCACCGGAGTGCCGGTGAGGGTCAGTCGGTGCGATGATTTGAGACTGCGGGCTGCCTGGGCCGATTCTGAAAGGGGGTTTTTGATGGCCTGCGCCTCATCGAGAATGATGGTATCAAACTCGTAATCCCGAAGCCGCTCTGCCTCGCGGAGCATGATCCCGTAAGTGGTGAGCACGACATCGTAGTTGTCAAATTCACTGATGTCGGCGGCGCGGTCGGTATGTGCGAAGTCGAGAATACGCAGGTCGGGGGTGAATGTTGCCGCTTCTCGTTGCCAGTTGGTAACCAGCGAGCGGGGAACGACAAGGAGATGAGCGTTGCGTGGAACCTTGCGGGGGCGCCCGCGGCCGGATCCGCGAGCCGCCTGCCGCTGCTCGCGGATTGACTGAAGAAAGCAGAGGGTCTGGATCGTCTTCCCCGTGCCCATGTCATCAGCCAGACATCCGCCAAAGCCCATCTCACGCAGAAAATAGAGCCACTCGTAACCCGATTTCTGGTAGGGACGCATCTCACCAACAAAGCCGGCAGGCAGCGGGTGTTCGGCAATGCCTTTGAAATTGCGTAACTGCTCACGTGCCTCGGCAAACTTCTTGTCAAAGATGACGCGATCACCACCTCCGATGAGGTTGTCGAGCAGCGTCAGATGCTGTCGCCTCACCCGATAGCCCTCATCGACCGCCTCTGAGAGGCCGAAGAGGTGGCGATAACGCTCCAGCCACTCCTGTGGAATCTCACCGATCGTGCCGTCAGCCAGAAGGATAAACTGCTCGCCACGCTTCACCGCCCGGCGAATGTCGGAGCCTGGCACTTCAAGATCATCCCATTTGATGACCATTTTCAGGTCAAACCAGTCGATTTCCGAGGATATTTTGAAGGAGATGCTTGGCGTTGCCTTGCTGATACGCGATTTGAGCCCCTCCTGACCAAAGATCTCGAAGCCGGCCTCAACCAGTCGCGGCACCCGGTTCCTGAGAAACTCCCACGGGTGGACGCTCTTGCGCAACGTGAAGATATCGGGTTCAGTCCCAAGTTTGCGGCGCCCCCACTTGAGCCCCGTCTCGATGTTGTCCAGTCTCCCAGCCCACCCCGCCTCGACCTCTCCCATCCTTTTGATCGCCACACTCTTCTGCCTGTCAGCATCCCAGTTAAAATCGACCTCTGGCGGCTGGCGACAGTAAAGGACTTCGTACCCCGCATAATCGAAGCGCAGTGAGACCTGCAAATGATCTTCCTTGTCGCTGAGGCACAGTCGGGGCCGCGGCTCGATGAGTGGTACTTCATCATATTGGGCAACTTCACCATCGAGCTTCCACGTCTCATCGAGTCCGCCAAAGCTCTCTCTGAAGAACGTCCCGACCGATTCGGGAGGGACGATCACCTCGCGGCTGCTCCTGATACGACGGAACTGGTCAGGACTGATATCCAGTCTGACAACCTTGTTGCCGTATTTGATCCAGACAGGATCGAGGGAGAGGATGTTGACAGCCGGGTCGGTCAGGAATAGCTTCTTTTCACCAATCCTGACAAAAGGTCTGAGATGAAGACCTCGTGTCTCGTAAACGAGCTCCATCTCTGCTTCGCGAACTCCCGGCTCAACCTCCACTCGCTGAAATGTCTGATTAACCGCGAGGCGGCAGAATACCAGTTCGCCGGGCAGCCCCTCCCAGAGGCTGGGTGCCGTGCGCCTTAAACCTCTTTCGGCAAGGTCGATCTGGTCGATGGCGATGCGTGCGAGAAGATGGGTGGTGCTGCTGGCGTTGATTGCCTGACGATCCTGAAGATGGGATAACCTCAGCCATATTGCCTCACGCATGAACGGCGAATTAGCAGAAAATTCATCAAGATAACTGTAAATACTGGTGATATCTTCCCTGACCTCTGGCGGAATCGTCTCAATTGGTGACCACACGGGGACTGCTATCAGCTGTTCCTCAGAATTGGCGAGCATAAAATAGAGCAGACCCTTTGCCAGTTCCCTGGGCGTGCGACTTCGTGGGGGCAGAAATTGGCCGATCCCGGCGCGCCAGTCAGGTGCCGGCGGGGCGGCTATTTGAGGTCTCTCCACGCTGTCGTCGTCATGCAGGCTCTTGAGGTAAATCGCCGCCGCCACCTTGTGGCGACATATTGAATTGATGCTCGTCCGGCCTGCCTGGCAGTCACAGGTCAGGAAGACCTTGCGACTCATCATCAACACCCTGACCTTGCTCAGGCTGTTGTCCGGAATATCGACCTGAATCAATCCCTTGTCCATCAATCGACAGCGTGGCGGAGAAACAGAGTTGAGCAGTGTCTCCCCATGCATCCAGACAGCCTTGCCGGCAAGCTGCTTGAGCGTGGCAAGATTGATGGCACCAATTATCGTCCGTGAAAGAGCGTTCAGTTTCATCTTCAGTCTTCAGAGAGGAAGGTTGCCGTGCTTTCTGGGCGGGTTGGAATCGCGTTTGTTTTCAAGGAGCCTCAACCCCCGAATCAGCTTGCGCCGCGTTGTCTTCGGTTCGATCACTTCGTCGATATAACCGCGCTCCGCGGCAATATAGGGGGAGGCAAACTTCTCCTGATACTCGCTGATCTTTTCGCTCCGCGCCGTCTCGACCTCCGCCGCGACGGAGAGCTCGCGCCGGTAGAGGATACCGACAGCACCCTCAGGACCCATGACGGCAATTTCAGCAGTCGGCCAGGCAAAGTTGAGATCAGTGCGCACCTGTTTGGAGCCCATTACGCAGTAGGCCCCACCGTAGGCTTTGCGCGTCACGACGGTGATCTTCGGGACGGTCGCCTCGGCATAGGCGTAGAGCAGCTTGGCACCGTGACGGATGATTCCGAGGTGTTCCTGATTGATCCCCGGCAGAAAGCCCGGGACATCGACAAAGGTGATGATCGGGATGTTGAAACAGTCACAGAACCGGACGAAGCGTGCTGCCTTGGTGCTGGCGTCGATGTTGAGTACACCGGCGAGCCAGGCTGGCTGATTGGCGACAATCCCCACCGGATGGCCGGCAAGTCGTGCAAAGCCGATGACGATGTTCCGGGCAAAATGCTCCTGAATTTCAAAGAAAGCCGCATCATCGACCACCAATTCGATGACTCGCCGGATATCATAAGGCTGATTTGACTCTGCCGGCACGATCGTGTTGAGAACCTCTTCCTCGCGATCGAACGGGTCGCGGGATTCGCGCCACGGTGGATCCTCGAGGTTGTTCGATGGGAGAAAGGAGAGCAATTCGCGGATGACTCGCAGGCAGTCTTCATCATTTTCAGTGGCAAAATGAGCGACTCCGCTTGTCTGGTTGTGGGTCATCGCGCCGCCGAGGACCTCCTTGGTCACCTCCTCGTGCGTTACCGTGCGGATGACATCCGGTCCGGTGATGAACATGTAGCTGGTGTTCCTGACCATGGCAATGAAGTCAGTAATTGCCGGCGAATAGACTGCGCCGCCGGCACAGGGACCCATGATTGCCGAGATCTGCGGAATTACTCCCGAGGCCAGTGTGTTACGCATGAAGATCTCGGCATACCCGGCAAGGCTCGCCACCCCTTCCTGAATCCGAGCACCACCGGAGTCGTTCAGTCCGATTACCGGGGCCCCAACCTTCATCGCCAGATCCATCAGCTTGCAGATCTTCTGGGCGTTGGTCTCGGAGAGCGAGCCGCCGAAGACCGTGAAGTCCTGGGCGAAGACGAAGACTTCACGCCCGTCGATCAGCCCGTGACCAGTGATGATGCCATCACCAGGGGGCTGCTGCGCCTCCATCCCAAAGTCGCGGCAGCGATGCTGCATCAGCTTGTCGAACTCCTCGAAGCTGCCATCATCAAGCAAAAATTCGATTCGCTCGCGTGCCGAAAGCTTTCCTTCACGATGCTGCCGCTCGATCCGGTCCTGACCGCCGCCCGCCTCGGCAGCGGCATTGCGCTGTTTCAGGATTTCAAGTTTATCTTCAATCATCTCAGAGTCATCCATTGGTATCAAGTAGCGCCTTGTATCAAGTAGCGTCGTGCATCCACTCCATCCAGAGGCTGTGGAAATGGTGCAGTCCGTTTTCACGAGTTGGCGAATAGCGTCCGCGGTCGTAAGCGGACGATTGCAGGCGTCGCTGAACCTCCTCACAAATGGCCATATCCTCCCGCTGAATCTCATCGCTTAATTCGATGGTCGCGGCAATCCTCTCCCGGGCGACTGCGGAGTCGACGTCCTCGAAGAACCATTCAAAGATCGTCAGCGTCCTTGTCGGTCCAAGCGGGACAATGAGGTTGGTCGAGAGGTTGTCGGGATAGATGTTGAGCATGAGGTTAGGGAAGACCCAGAAATAGAGGGCCTCCTTCTGCCTCTCTGTCGCGGCGTAATGGCGCTTGCCATCGGCAGCACCCGCTCTGATCGGAGCATCCTGGAGTGAGTGATAGCGGCTGGTGATGGTGCGATATTGTCGATAATCGATCTCACCCATGAGGCGCGGGTGAACGATCGGGACGTGGTAGCCTTCGACATAGTTGTCGACATAGACCTTCCAGTTGCACTCAATCAGATAGTCGCGTCGACCGGCAAAGCTGAGCCGGGAGATGGCAGCATGGGAGGTAAGATCGGGGATATCGCCGAGCATTGCCGGCAGTGAGGGCAGGTTCCGGTCAGTGCTGAGACGAACAAAGACGAACTGTTCCCAGGTTGAGACCTCGATCGGGATGAGACCTGACTCGCCTTGCTCAAATTCGCACACTCCGTCAAAATCAGGTAGACCGATGAGGCGTCCGGTGAGATCATATGTCCAGCCGTGGTAGCCGCAGCGGAAGTTGTCGCATTTGCCGGAGCCGCGGGCGATCGGCCCGGCGCGATGGCGGCAAAGGTTGAAGAAGCCGCGCAACTCGCCCTTGAGATCGCGCACGACGACGATCTCCTCGGTGCCGATCGTGGCGGTCAGAAACGCTCCGCAATCAGCCAGGTCCTCCAGCCTTCCGACCAGCTGCCACGAGCGATTGAAGATGCGCCGCTGCTCGGTCTGCAAATATGCGGCATCATTATAACAACGCGCCGGCAGCGTCCGGGCATACTCAATTCGCGGGTCGATCTCGAAATTCAGCGGTTCCATGCTTCGGCAACTTTGGTTTGGCAGCACCAATATCCTGAATCAGGAAGTTTGCGCCATGGCCGTGCTAATTACAACACGATTCAGTCGGATGGGAGTCTCGATGAAGAGGAAAATTGCAGTTCTGCTGATGTTGATTATTTCGTGGACCAGCACAATGGTCTCGGCTCAGACAGTCTACCAAAAGCCGCCACGAGAGATCCTTGACGTTCTCGACGCGCCGGCCAATCCGCTGGCAGTAGTCGCCCCAACCCGGGATCGGATGCTGCTGGCACGTCCCGTGCGTTATCCGTCAATCGCCGAGATGGCCGCGCCGATGCTGCGCCTTGCCGGCGCACGCATCAATCCGTCAACCAGCGGTCCGCATCGTGGGACAAAGCTTGCTTCACTTACGCTGAAGAGATTGCCGGAAGGAAGTGAGACAAAGGTTGCCATCCCGCCCGGGGCAGGCCTTGGAATGCCGGTCTGGGCTCCTGATGGCAAACATTTTGCAGTGCTCAATACCCTCAACGACAGGGTCGAACTCTGGGTTGGCGACGGAGAGACGGGAGTCCTGCGACGGCTGCCCGGAGTGAGGATCAACGCCGCCTATGGCGACCCTTTGCAGTGGATGCCTGACAGTCGCATGCTTCTCTGTCAGCTCGTACCTGCCGGACGCGGTCCGGCTCCGCAGCCGCCGGCCTCGCCTGTTGGCCCGACCGTGCAGGAGAATTACGGCAAGGTCACTCCGGCCTGGACGCTTCAGGATCTGCTGAAGAATGCCCACGATGAACGACTCTTTGAGCACTACTCGACGTCGCAGCTGGCACTGGTCGATGGACTAACCGGTTCGAAGCGACTCCTTGGCACTCCGGGGCTCTACTCGTCAGTTGATCCGGCACCTGATGCCAAACACTTTCTGATTGAGCGAACGAAGCGGCCATTCTCCTACCTGCTGGCCGCCGACTCTTTCCCGAAGGATGTCGAGGTCTGGGATCGCAGTGGAAAGGTGGTTCATCGTCTTGCCAGTCTGCCGCTGGCTGACCAGGTACCGATCGAGGGGGTGGCGACCGGGCCCCGTGGCTATTCCTGGCGGCCGACGGAGCCGGCAACGATTTTCTGGGTCGAGGCGCTCGATGGTGGAGACCCGCGCATCAAGGCCGTGCACCGGGATCGTCTGCTGCTGCTCCGCGCTCCGTTTACCGGCCAGCCGACAGAGATGGCCCGCACTGAGCAGCGATTCTCCGGGCTGAGCTGGGGTGAGAGCGGGGGCCTGGCCCTGCTTCGTGATTATGATCGCAACCGGCGCTGGGGGCGTGTCTTCCGGGTCGATGCCAATAATCCCGGAGCCGCTCCCCAACTCATCTGGAGCCGCTCGATGCAGGATCGCTACAACGATCCCGGAACTCCGGTGATGCGACGACTCCCCAATGGCCGGATGGTCATTCATCAGCACGGCGAATCGATCTTTCTCTCAGGCCAGGGGGCCTCACCAAATGGCGATCGCCCCTTCCTCGATCGCTTCAACCTGACGACGATGAAGTCGGAGCGGCTCTTCCGCTGCGACGAGCAGAGTTATGAATCCTTCGTCGCCCTGCTCGCCCCGGATGGCTCGCGCTTCCTGACGAGCCACGAGACGCAGCAGAGCCCACCCAATTACCACCTCCGCACTGCCGGAAGCAGTGATCGCGTTGCTCTGACCAGCTTCTCCGACCCGACACCGCAACTGCGCGGCATCAGCAAACAGCTGGTACGCTACAAGCGAAAAGATGGTGTCGACCTCAGCTTCACCCTCTACCTGCCACCAGGTTATCGGCAGGGTACGCCCCTGCCGACAGTCGTCTGGGCCTACCCGATCGAGTTCAGCGACGCCGGCGTTGCCGGACAGGTCGCAGGCTCGACCAATCGCTTCACCACCATCTCCGGCTATTCACATCTCTTCTTTCTGCTGCGTGGTTATGCCGTGCTCGACGATGCAACCATGCCGGTCATTGGTGATCCCGAGACGATGAACAACACCTACATCGAACAGATCGTCTCCAGCGCGCAGGCGGCGATCGATCAGGCCGTCGGGATGGGCGTCACCGATCGGGAACGGGTTGGCGTCGGGGGCCACAGTTACGGTGCCTTCATGACCGCCAACCTCCTCGCACACTCCGACATCTTTCGCGCCGGGATCGCCCGCAGCGGCGCTTATAACCGCACGCTGACCCCGTTCGGCTTTCAGAGTGAGCGGCGTACCATCTGGCAGGCCCCTCAGATGTATCTGCGCCTCTCCCCATTCATGTATGCCGACAAACTGAAGGAGCCGATCCTGCTGCTTCACGGCGAGGCTGATAACAATGCCGGCACTCATCCGCTTCAGAGCGATCGGATGTATCAGGCACTCAAGGGCAACGGAGGCTATGTTCGCTATGTCACCCTGCCGCATGAATCTCACGGCTATGCTGCTCGCGAGTCGGTCGAACACGCCCTCTGGGAGATGATCGAGTGGTTCGATCGTCACGTCAGGGAGCCCCGTCCGACGGCACGAAACTGAGGATCGATCTCGATGAGCTTTGAGCAGCACAACAGGAGACTCGCGCCGTGGAGCGTCTTTCTGCGGCGCGTTATCGTCTCAATTCTGATGTCGGGGTCACTGATTGCTATGACTCTGTTGATCGGAGTCTGCGGCTATCATTACATTGCCGGCTTCGGGTGGGTTGATGCCCTCCTCAATGCATCAATGATCCTTGGCGGGATGGGGCCGGTCGGCGATCTGCCGACACCCATGGCCAAGATCTTTGCCTCACTTTACGCCCTCTTCTGCGGGCTGATCTTTGTCGCCGCCATGGGCATTCTTATTTCTCCACTGCTTCACCGAATGCTCCACTGGTTTCACATCGATGAGCAGGATCTGAGGTAAACCAAGCTTATGTCTGAGTACAATGGCGTCATCCTGCAGCACTTTCACTGGTACAATCCCCCCGACGGGAACCTCTGGAACGATGCGGCACACAACGCGACTGACCTCGCTGCTGCCGGCATCACTGCCGTCTGGCTGCCACCGGCCTTCAAGGGCTTCTCCGGTGACCGTGACACCGGCTATGGCGCCTATGACCTTTACGATCTCGGCGAGTTTGATCAGAAAGGATCGGTGCGTACCAAATATGGAACACGCGAGCAGTACCTTGCGGCAATTGGCACACTCCAACGTGCTGGTCTTGAGGTCTATGCCGATATCGTCCTCAACCACCGGATCGGTGGTGACCTCCCGGAGACGGTCATTGCCACGCCCTATGCCCAGGACAACCGCCTCAGTCCAACAGGACAGCCACGTGAAATTCGTGCCTATACCCATTTCACCTTCCCGGGTCGCCAAGGGAGGTACTCCGATTTCCAGTGGCACTGGCACCATTTCGATGCTGTCGACTACGATGAGATTTCAAGGGAACCAAATACCGTCTTTCTCTTCGAGGGAAAACGATTCGACGATGAAGTGGCGCTGGAGCGTGGAAATTATGCCTATCTTATGGGCTGCGATCTCGATTTTGGTTGCTACGAGGTACAGAAGGAACTGACCGATTGGGGGCGATGGTATCTCGACACTACCGGTGTCAACGGCTTCAGACTCGATGCCGTCAAGCATATCTCTGCCTGGTACTTTCCAATCTGGATCAGGCGCATGGAGCAGCATGCCGGACGTCACCTCTTTGTCGTTGGTGAATACTGGTCGCCAGCCGTCGAATCGCTTGAATGGTATCTCGCCGAGGTTGGCAAATCGATGTCGATCTTTGATGTTACCCTCCACTACAGCCTGCATCGTGCAAGTCTCGAAAGAGATCGCTTCGACCTGCGACACATCCTCGATAACTCACTGGTCAGTCGCCGCCCTCTGCAGACGGTGACCTTTGTCGATAACCACGACTCTCAACCATTGCAGGCACTCGAATCACCGGTCGCGTCATGGTTCAAATCTCACGCCTATGCCTTGATTCTGCTCCGACGCGATGGCTATCCCTGTGTCTTCTACCCTGACTATTACGGGGCATCCTATGAGGATCGCGGTCGCGACGGCCAGCTCCATCAAATCAACCTGCCATCGCACCGGGCAATCCTTGACCTGCTTCTCAGGGTGCGACAAAACCATGCCTGGGGACCGCAGATCGACTACTTTGATCATCCCAATTGTGTTGGCTGGACCCGGCTCGGCAATGAATCTCACCCTCGCGGACTTGCGGTGCTCATGAGCAATGCCGGCGAGGGACGCAAATGGATGGATACCGGGCGACCCGGTGCCCGCTTTGTCGATCTCACCGGAGGGATACAGACACCGGTCATCACCAACCAGGATGGCTGGGGTGAGTTTCGCTGTCCCGGGGCCTCGATTTCAGTCTGGGTTGAATAGATGCCTGCCTTTGTCTCTGACGCAAATAAGAAGAGAGCGAAATGGACTGCTTTCTCCGTGTCCCCGTGTGAGATGCTCGCAAAGTCATCGTTGAACATCGCACGAGCCCGTACCCGACTGATCCCGCTGCATAAGTTCTGCTGGTATCAATGCCGGATCATCTGACGACGAGCCGTTTACTCATAGTCGCAATCTGTTGTGGATAGCGGGCAAGGAGGGCCTCTTTTTCCCGGAGCCAGCGGCGATCGAGGCGATCATCACCGCGACGTGCATCGAGGAACTCCGCGACACGGACCGGGGCCGGGCCACCGATCACCTCGCGGACACTGACGAAGTTGAGCGGTGAGAGAGCATCAAGCAGCCGGACCCGCTCGGATTTGAGGGGATGGCCGAGCTCTTCGACCGCGACAGCAAGGAGGGTCTCGATGATCTCTTCGTGTGAGACATCCGCTCCGGGCAGCCTTTTGGCAGTGTGGGCGACAAGCCGATGGGCAAGTTTGAAGCTCATTCCTTCCCAGCGGGTGAGTGAGTCGGCAAGTTCTGTCATGGTGAGGAAGCTGCCGGCGGCTTTACGCCGCAGCGATTGGGGATCAAGCTCGATCGCGGCGATCGAGCCGGCAAGCAGCCGCATGGCGCGACGCCCATCGATGAGGGCGCTGGAGACCAGTGGTTGCAGATCGTCCTCAACGTCGTTGATGTCGCCAAACGGCGTGTTATGAATGCTGGTCATTACTGCCTGCGCTTGTGAGAAAGATTTGCTGAGCAGAATGCGCACGTGTTCCAGGGCTACGGGGTTACGTTTTTGCGGCATGATCGAGCTTGACTGCACGAAGCCGTCATTGAGTGTCAGAAACGAGAATTCCTGTGTCGCCCAGAGGAGCAGGTCCTGGGTAAACTTTCCGAGACTGACAGTGGCTGTTGCCAGGGCCCCGACTGCTTCGAGAAGGTAGTCGACTCCGCCGATTGCATAGTATGAGTTCTCGACGATACCCTCGAAGCCGAGCAGCTTTGCGGTCAGCCGGCGATCTATGGGGAAGCCGGTGGTCGTGATGGCGCAGGCCCCAAGGGGCGACAGGTTGACATTGGCAAAGGCGTGGCGCAGTCGCCCGATATCACGCGTCAGAAACTCGATAGCGGCAGAGAGGTAGTGGGCAAGGGTCGTCTGCTGGGCCGGCTGTGTATGTGTATGAGCGGGCATGACGGTTTTGAGATTGGCCCGAGCCAGAGTCAGCATGTTGCTGCGCAGGTCGATGAGGTCGCCAATGAGTGCCAGCAGATCGGTTCGCAGCTTCATGCGGTAGAGGGTGACGTCGATATCATTGCGGCTGC
>CAIKMY010000118.1 GCA_903828635.1 uncultured Acidobacteriota bacterium | reverse complement strand
CGCTGGTCAACCTTGCTGCGGGACTCAATGAGGGGATCTATCGTCAGGTCTTTGATGATGCCGGGGTAACGCCCCTGCGGCTGAGTCTCAATGCGCCGCTGATGTTCGACGCCTCAGTCAAGCAATGGGTGATGCTCGCCTGCGGTCACTCGCTCCGGATCGTGCCGGAAGAGACGCGGCGCGACGGTGAGGCGCTGCTGCGCTTCATCAGGCATTATCGCCTCGATGTGCTTGACTGTGTGCCCTCTCAGTTGAAGGCGTTGGTTGAAGAGGGGCTGCTGGAACCGGCGGAGTGGTCTCCAAAACTGCTGCTGGCTGGCGGCGAGCCGATCGATGAGGCGCTGTGGCAACGGCTTGCAGCCTCGTCAGCATGCGAGTTTTACAATGTCTACGGTCCGACCGAGTGCACTGTCGATGCCACCGCCTGTGCGATCCGCCGCCACCCACTGCATCCGACAATCGGACGCCCTCTGGCCAACCACAAAATCTACATTCTCGACAGACATCTTCAGCCGGTGCCGATCGGGGTGCCGGGAGAGATCTGGATCGGCGGTGCCGGAGTGGCACGAGGCTACCTCAATCGTCCCGATCTGACGAGTGAGCGCTTTATTGCCGATCGATTCAGTGATGATCCCGGGGCAAGGCTCTACCGGACGGGTGATGAGGCGCGCTACCTGCAAGATGGGTTGATTGAATACCTTGGGCGAATCGACGAGCAGATCAAGCTGCACGGCTACCGGATCGAGCCCGGCGAGATCGAGGCAGTGTTGCGGGAGCATCCGTTATTGATCGATGCCGCAGTTGGATCCGGCCAGCCATTTCCGGCCAGGGGAGAGTTCGGGCCGCTGACGGCGTGGTATGTCACGAGAGATAAAGCCATCGTCGATGATGGTCAGCTGGCCAACTGGCTGCGGGAGCGATTACCGGATTACATGACACCCTCCATCTTTGTCCCGGTGGCGAAGATGCCGCTGTTACCCAATGGAAAGCTTGATCGCCGGGCGCTGCCAGCGCCGGTACTGAGGGCGGAAGACCCGGGAGCGAGGGGGATCAAGACACCGACAGAGGATCTGCTGGCAACGATCTGGGAGGGACTGCTCAGTATCGCTCAGCCGGGCCGACGCGATAACTTCTTTCACCTTGGTGGTCATTCACTGCTGGCAACGCGCATGGTTTCACGGATACGCCAAACATTCGGCGTGGAGCTGTCGTTGCGGGCGATATTTGAGACGCCGACGATCGAGGGGCTGGCGGCGCGCATCGATCAGTTGCGAGTCAGCGGGGCTGGCATCGAGATCACTATGCCCGCAAGAATTGCACGTGACGGCTTGCTTCCGCTGTCTTACGCGCAACAGCGCCTCTGGTTCTTTGAGCACTTTGAGCCGGGTGGCAGCCTCTACAACATGCACTATGCCGTGCGACTCGATGGCAAGCTCAACCGTGAGGCCTTTATAAGGGCAATTGAAGCAGTGATGCGGCGTCAGGAGTTATTACGCGGCGCAATCATCACGGTCGATGGTCAGCCCTGGCTGAAGATTACTGATGATGTGCAATTGCCAGTCGAGGTTGACGATCTGCGTGCTCTGACCGGCCTTCAGCAGGAAGAGCGGTGGCGGCGCATTTCGCGCGAGGAGGCGGCGCGCCCTTTTGATCTTGAGACCACCCCGCTGATGAGGCTGCGATTGCTGCAGCTGGCGGATGATCGCCATGTCGCGCTGCTGACGCTGCACCACATCATTTCTGACGGTTGGTCGCGCTCGATACTGATGCGGGAGATCACCGCCGCATACGATGGCCAGCCTGGTGCTCAGACTTCGCGCTTGCCGGAGCTTCCGATCCAGTATGTCGATTATGCTGCCTGGCAGCGGCAGTTGCTGAGCGGTGAGCAGCCTGACCGGATGATTGATTACTGGCGTGGTGCGCTTGGCGACGGCCTTGAGCCACTCGATTTGCCGACTGATCGATCAAGGCCGGCGGTGCGCACCAGCAATGGCGCGACGCTGCGCTTTACAGTGCCACCAGAACTGGTCGCCAGAATCGGGCAGCTTTCGCGTCGCGAGCAGGTGACCGGATTCATGCTGCTGCTGGCCGTCTTTCAGGTGCTGCTGCACCGTTACAGCGGCAGTGAGAAGATATGCGTCGGCACGCCGATCGCGAACCGGCGGATGGCGGAGTTCGAGCCGCTGATCGGGCTCTTCGTCAACACGCTGGCGCTGCAAACTGATCTGGGCGGGCGGCCGTCATTTCGCGAACTACTGCAAAGGGTGCGTACGGTGGCGCTCGATGCTTATCTTCATCAGGATATGCCCTTCGACCGGCTTGTCGATCTGCTGGGAGTCGGGAGGGATCTGAGCCACTCGCCAATCTTTCAGACAATGTTCGTGCTGCAGAACAGGGCGACCGAAGCGTTTGAGCTGACCGGATTGAAGATGACTCCGCTTGATGTCGAGTCACGGGTTGCAACCTTCGATCTGACGCTGACGATGGTCGAGGATGATCACGTGCTCCGCGGCGAAATGGAGTACAACATCGATCTCTTTGACAAGGCAACGATCGAGCGGGCGATCCGCCACTATCTGCGGCTGCTCGATGCGCTGGTCACTGATCCCGAGCGTTCGATCAATGATGTTCCGCTGCTCGACGAAGCTGAACGCCGACAGATTCTTGGTGACTGGAATCCGCCGGCGACCGGATTACCGCTGGATGTCTGTCTCCACGAACTGATCGAGCGCCAGGCCGAAGCGCGGCCGGAGGCCGTGGCGATCGCCTGGCATGACGAGGTCATCACTTATGGCGAACTTGAACGACGCGCCAATTACCTCGCCCGCACACTGCGTGATGCCGGTGTTGGTCCGGAGTGTCTGGTCGGGATCTGCTTCGAACGCTCTCCGTCACTGATCATCGCCATCCTCGCCATCTGGAAGGCCGGTGGTGGCTACGTGCCACTCGATCCCGAGTATCCGGCGGAACGAATCGCCACGATTCTTGATGATGCGCGGCCAGTGGTAACGATTGCCAGCGAGGCGACTCTTGCCCGGATTGACGGCCGCGTGATCCGCATTGACGAGGCGCTTGCCGGGGCCATCGAAGAGCGATTGCCAAAAGTGAGCAATCCGCATAATCCAGCCTATGTCATCTACACCTCGGGATCGACCGGTCGCCCGAAGGGAGTGGTGGTCGAGCATCGCAGCCTGCTCAACACCTATCACGGCTGGCAGAAGGCCTATGGCCTCGATCGGCTTCACAGTTTTCTCGGTATTGCCAACGTAACTTTTGATGTCTTTCTTGGCGACTTTCTGCGGCCGCTTTGCACTGGCGGGAAGATGGTGCTTTGTCCCCGCGAACTGATCTTTTCACCGGAAGATCTTTACGGGCTGATCGAGCGCGAGGATGTCGATTATCTCGAAGTCGTGCCGGCGGTGATGCGCGTACTTGCCGATTACCTTGAGGAAAGCGGGCGAGACCTCGGTCGACTAAAGCTGCTGGTCTGCGGGGCAGATACGTGGTCGGTTGGTGAGTATCGCCGCTTCAGTGGGGTCTGTGGCCCACTGACACGAGTGATCAACTCCTATGGCGTCACGGAGGCGGCAGTCGACAACACCTGGTTCGAAGGGGAGACTGACGCCTATGGTGCTGATGAATCTGCCCCGCTGGGTAGAGCATTGCCCGATCAGCGGCTCTACGTGCTGGACGAGGCAATGCAGCCGCAGCCGCCGGGAATACCAGGTGAACTCTGGATTGGCGGGGCGAGCGTTGCGCGGGGTTACCTTGGCAATCCTCAACTGACTGCCGAAAGATTTCTCGATTGGGATGTCGATGGCGGAAGGATCTATCGCACCGGTGATCTGGCCCGCTGGCTTGCGGATGGCACTTTGCAGTTTCTCGGTCGAAAGGATCTGCAGGTCAAGTTGCGCGGCTACCGGATTGAGCCGGGCGAAATCGAAGCCGTCCTTGGGGAGAGTCCGGAGGTGCGACAGGCAGTGGTTCATCCCCATCTTGATGAAAAGGGAGCGAAGCGACTGGTGGCCTATCTTGCGCCAGCGCCGGGATCTCAAATTGATCTGGAGACGCTCCAGCAGCGGATTCGCGGGAGGCTGCCGGATTACATGGTTCCGTCGGCGTGGATGATTATCGATGAACTGCCGGTGAGTGCTCACGGCAAAATTGATCGCCGCCGCCTGCCAGCTCCGAATCTTGCCGGATCGAGTGTTGGCAATGGTGCGAGTGTGCCGGCGAGTCCGACTGAAGACTCGCTGCGTCGCATCTGGATGGAGGTGCTTGGTCTCGATACTGTCGGCCTCGACGACAACTTCTTTGAGATCGGGGGTGACTCGATCATCAGCATCCAGGTGGTCTCCCGTGCGCGAAGGGTGGGAATCGAGCTGCGGCCGCGGGATCTCTTTGAAAATCCAACCGTTCGGCGACTGGCGGCAGTCGCCGGCGGACGCTCGGTGATCGAGGCTGAGCAGGGGCTGGTGACTGGTCAGTTTCCGCTGACGCCGATACAACGCTGGTTCTTTGAGATGAAACAGCCAGAGCCCGGCCACTGGAACCAGGCAGTAATGCTTGAACTGGTGAAGCCAATTGATCAAAGGCTTCTGCGAGAGGCGCTCACGCGACTGTTGCGACATCACGATGCCCTGCGGATGCGCTTTGAGCCCGGGGCAGATGGTCAATGGAGGGCGTGCATTGCCGGTGAAGATGCAGTCGATAGCGACCAGTCTTTCCGCGCTTTCGACCTTTCGACCGTTGATTGGGCTGCACAGACGGAGGCCATGGCGCGTGAGGCGGCGATCGCGCAGCAGAGTCTCGATCTGGTCAATGGCCCGCTGTTGCGAATGGTCTTCTTCGATTGTGGAGACAAGCGGCCGGCGAGGCTTCTGGTAGTCATTCATCATCTCGCCGTTGATGGCGTCTCGTGGAGAATCCTGCTGGAGGATTTGAGTGCACTCTGCGAGGGGGTGGCAGCACTTCCGCCAAAGACGACCAGCTTTCGTCGCTGGGCGCAGCTGCTCGCAGAGTATGCCTCTGGCGGCCGAGCTGACGGCGAGCTTGACCACTGGTCTTTGCCGGGAAGTTCATCGCCGGGTCTGCTGTTTCGTGACTTCCCGGATGGTGAGAAGACCGAGGCGGCACTTGCCAGCGTGAGGATCAGCTTTGAGGCCGATGAGACTGAAGTTCTGCTGAAGGAGGCGCCACGCGTGCTTGGCGCGACCATCGATGATCTGCTGCTGACTGCGCTGGCGCTGGTGATGCGGGAGGTGACCGGCTCAAAGGATGTTCTGATCGACCTTGAAGGTCACGGTCGTCAGGAGATCGATCCGCGTGCCGATCTCTCACGAACCGTTGGATGGTTTACAGCTCAGTACCCGGTGCGATTCAAGCTTCCCGGCGATCTGACAATCGGCGAATCGCTGAAGCGGGTCAGGGATGAGTTGCGTCGCCTTCCCGATCGCGGGCTTGGTTATACCATCCTGCGTTACCTCAGTCCGCATGAGCAGGTTAGAGAGAGGCTCAGCACGTTGCCACAAGCTGAAGTTCTTTTCAATTACCTTGGCCAGCTTGGAGTGACAGCAACATTGGGGGGATCGCTGCGTTTGTCAGACGATCCGGTCGGTCCGCTGCGCAGCCCGGCCGGGTGTCGAAGCCACTTGATTGAGATCAATGGTGGCATTGCAGAGGGATCTCTCCGGCTGGAGTGGAGTTACCTCTCGTCGATTCATCGGCGCGAGACGATTGAGGGCCTTGCCGCCAATTATCAATGGATACTGCGTCAACTGATCGGGCAATGCGCTCACCCGGAAGCCGGGGGCTCGATGCCATCCGATTTCCCTGAGGCCCGATTGAGCGAGCAGGAGTTGGCGAGTCTGCTGGAGGAGCTCGACCAGGATGAATAAGCAAAGTATCGAATCGATCTATCCGCTGACACCGATGCAGCAGGGGATGCTTTTTCACAGTCTGCATGCTCCGGAGTCGGGAGTTTACGTCGAGCAAACGGCCTGCACGATCGAGGGGCCGCTCGATGTTGCGGCTTTCGCCGGAGCCTGGAGTCGGGTGATCGAGCGACACGGAATACTGCGCACCTGTTTTGCGTGGGAGAAGCTCGATCGCATGCTCCAGGCAGTGCAGCGTGAGGTCGATCTTCCTTTGAAGATCGAGGATTGGCGCGACCTGACCGATCCGATCGTGCGCGAAACACGCTGGAATGACTACCTTGCAAGAGATCTGCGTCAGGGATTCAAGCTCTCCAGGGCCCCGCTGCTGCGACTCTTTCTTGCACAAACCAGTAATCATCGCTATCGCTTCGCCTTCAGCCATCACCACGCACTGCTCGATGGCTGGTCACTGCCGCTGCTGATGCGCGAAGTCTTCTCGATTTATGACGGCTTGCGACAGGGGGAGGAGGTCAACCCTCTGGCGACGAAGCCATACCGCGACTACATCGCCTGGCTCGAACGTCAGGATATGGGAAGGGCGGAGGAGTACTGGCGGCGTGAACTGGCAGGGTTGGCAACTCCGACGAGGCTGGGTATCGGACGCATGGCCGGCACCCAGCCGGGTGAATGCGCTGTCGAGTCGCTGAAGATCACACCGGCGGTTTCAGCCGCATGGAAGGCCTTTGCCAAACACTATGGTCTGACGCTCAATACGCTGATTGAGGGAGCCTGGGCATTGCTGCTCGGTCGCTACAGTGGCGAGGAGGATGTGATCTTTGGCGCGACGGTCTCGGGGAGGCCGGCGGATCTGGAAGGTGCGGAGTCGATGATTGGTCTCTTCATCAACACCCTGCCGGTCCGCGTCGTGATCACTCCGGGGATGCCCGCAGGGCAGTGGCTGACGATGCTGCGTGATCACCAGGCTGAGGCCCGCGATTTCGAGTACAGCCCGCTGATTGACATCCATGGCTGGAGCGAGATCCCGCGAAATCTGCCACTCTTTGAGACGATCTTCGTCTTTGAGAACTACCCGTCCGACGAATCTCTGCGTTCACTGCCCGGTGGATTGCGCATCGGTGACCTGCGGACTAAAGAGCGAACCAACTATCCACTGACGGCTGTCGCTGCACCGGGGGAAGAGATACTGTTGCGGCTCAGCTACGATGGCTCACGATTTGAGCGCGATGAGGTCACGAGGATGTTGCGCCACTGGGCAAGGTTGATTGGCCGAATGGTCGAATCACCGTGGCAGGCAGTTGATGCCCTTGAGATGCTCGATGTGGCCGAGGTTCGCGAGCTGATCGAGGGGTGCAACCGGGGGGCGGTGCCATTTCCGCGAGACGAAACGATTCACCATCTTTTTGAGCAGCAGGTTGAGCGGGATGCCGCAGCGACGGCGATCGTCTTCGAGGATGAGAGTCTGACTTATGGTGAACTCAACGAGCGCGCCAACCGGCTGGCCAACTACCTGACAGATTCGGGGGCAGGCCCGGAGTCGATGGTTGGTCTGCTGGTAGAGCGGTCGCCTGATCTGGTGGTCGGGATACTCGGGATTCTCAAGGCGGGGGCAGCATATCTGCCACTCGATCCCTCGCATCCGCCGGAGCGCATTCGTTTCATGCTGGGTGACGCGGCGGTGGGGATGGTGGTGACGCAGTCGCACCTCGTTGGCCTGTTGCCGGCGAGCGAATTGAGAGTCCTGCGGCTGGATAGCGATTACGGCGAGCTGCTCTCGTGGCGTCAGGCAGATAACCTTACGGTCAGGGTTGGTGCGCGCAATGCGGCCTATGCCATCTATACCTCCGGATCAACCGGGCGGCCGAAAGGGACCGTGGTTGAGCATCGCGCAGCAATCAACCTCTGGGTCGGCATTCGTCAGGCAATCTATTGGCCGGTCTTTGGTGATGACGAGAGTCGAAGGCTGCGGGTAAGCCTCTCTGCGCCGCTGACATTTGACGCCTCGGTCGCTCAATGGATTCTGCTGCTGAGCGGCCACACGCTCTTCATCGTGCCGGAAGAGACGCGGCGCGACCCTGAGGCATTGCGAGATTACATCAGACGCCATCGGCTGGATGCCTTCGAAACGGTGCCGGCGCAATTGCGGATGCTGCTTGCTGAGGGGTTTTCTGACGACAGCGAATGGCGTCCGGAGCTGACGATCTTCGGGGGCGAGGCGATCGATGAGGCGACGTGGCGTCAACTACAGGCAATCGAGCGACCACGATTCTTCAATGTTTACGGGCCAACGGAGGCGACAGTCATCACGACGGTCAGCGAGGTCGGACGCGCCACGGGGGGGCCGAACATTGGGCGTTCGCTGGCCAATTATCGCCTCTACCTGCTCGATTCAAAATTACGACCGGTGCCACCGGGGGTAGCGGCTGAACTCTGTATCGGTGGTGAGGGGGTGGCACGCGGTTATCTCAATCGCCCTGATCTGACGGCAGAGAGGTTCATTCCGGATCCATTTGATAACAGGCAGGTCGATGATGGCGAGCCGGCGCGACTTTACCGCACGGGTGACCTCGTGCGCTACCGGGCGGATGGGTGCCTTGAATTTGTCGGCCGCTTCGACGATCAGGTGAAGATTCGCGGGCTGCGCATCGAGCTGGGTGAGATCGAGTCGCTGTTGCGTGAGCATCCGCAAATTGGTGATGTCGCGGTGACTGCGCATCGCCGGCCGAATGGTGATGACGTGCTGATGGCGTGCTACACGCCGGGAGCGGGAGACCGTCTCACAGCACGTGAAATCAGGGAGTATCTCAAGTCGCGGCTGCCGGAATACATGGTGCCGGGGATTTATCGCCAGCTTGAAAAACTGCCGCTGCTGGCAAACGGGAAGCTCAATCGTCGGGCATTGCCGGCGCCGATCGAGGATGGCGGTGAGGAGCAGAGTGGCTACCTCGCGCCACGGACTCCGGCGGAAGAGATCATGTGCGGCATCTGGGCACGGGTACTTGGGCGTGAGCGGGTTGGAATCGATGACGATTTCTTTGCCCTGGGGGGCCATTCGCTGCTGGCAACACGTTTGGTTTCGCGGATTCGCGAAACGTTCGGGATCGATCTGCCGCTGAGAACGATCTTCGATCGTTCGACAGTTGAGGCACTGACGAGGGAGATCGGCAGAACTGCTGCAGGCATCGATGCCCCGACCAGGCCGCCAATCGAGCGAGCCGATCGTGGGCGGCCGCTGCCGCTCTCTTTTGCACAGCAGAGATTATGGTTTCTTGATCAGCTCGATCCGGGAAGCGCGTCGTGGAATAACCCGATGTCGGTGAGGTTGACGGGCTCATTGGAGATTGCTGCACTTGAAGAGTCTCTCAATTCAATGGTACGGCGGCACGAGGTTCTGCGCACGGTCTTTGCCGTTGAGGGCGGAGAGCCGGTACAGCGGATTATGCCGGATCTGCGGCTGCCGCTGACAGTGACCGACCTTGTCAACCTGCCGCCGGACGAACGTGAAGCGGAGGCACGGCGACAGGCACATCTCGAAGCGGGGGAACCGTTCGATCCTGCTGTTGGGCCGTTGCTCCGCTGGCGACTGCTACGCCTTGGCGACAAGGAACACATTCTGCTGATGACGATGCATCACATCATCTCCGATGGATGGTCGCTGGATGTGATCGCCGATGAGCTGACGCGGAATTATCGCGGATTGACAGGGGGGATAACCGATCCCCTCCCGGATCTGTCGGTACAATATGCCGATTATGCTCTCTGGCAACGCACCTGGCTGACGGGAGAGGTGCTCGATCAGCAGTTGCGTTACTGGAAGAAGCGATTGCAGGGAAGTCTTGAACCGCTGGAGTTGCCGATTGACCGGCCACGTCCGCCGGTACAGACGGCGCGTGGCGGGCGCGTCACGCTCAATCTCTCACCGGAGTTGATCGCCGGGGTCGAGTCGCTCTCTCGTCGCGAGGGGGTGACGCCCTTCATGACCATGCTTGCTGCCTTTCAGACGCTGCTGCATCGCTACAGCCATCAGTCGCGCATCAATGTTGGCACTCCGATCGCCAATCGAACCAGCCCGGAAGTTGAAGGCCTGATCGGTTTCTTCGTCAATACTCTGGTGATGAGCAGCAACTTTGATGGTGATCCCCGGTTCAACGATTTGTTGAAACAGGTGCGTGAGGATTCGCTTGGGGCCTATGCTCATCAGGATCTGCCCTTCGAGCAACTGGTCGAGGCGTTACAGCCGGAGCGTGATCGCAGCCATTCTCCACTCTTTCAGGTGATGTTCATGCTGCAAAACCAGCGAGGCCGACAGCTTGAGATGTCCGGAGTGAAGCTCAGCGACTTCGAAGTCGAGAGTGGTCTGGCACGTTACGATCTGACAGTCGAGGTCATACCAGCGGAGTCGGGGATGAGGGCCGTCTTCGAGTACAACGCCGATCTCTTCGATCAATCGACAATCGAACGGCTGGCGTGCCATTACCGGCGACTGCTCGACGAAGTGGTCAGTGATCCGGCACGGCCGGTTGCCGCGCTGCCATTTTACGACGAGGGCGAGCGAGAGCTGATTTT
>CAIKMY010000117.1 GCA_903828635.1 uncultured Acidobacteriota bacterium | reverse complement strand
TCGGTGGCGATGCGAGTGAAGCTTCGTTCGAGTTCGATCACCTCGGCGGTAAAAAAGGCCCGCCCACCGGTATCCTCGGCCAGTCGCTTGAGTTCTTTATCCTCACGTCGATCGACACTGCCACCCTGTACTCCGAAGAACCCTCCGGCTTTGGTGCTGATGACAAAGACTACGGTTTCAGACCTCTGGGCAATATCGATGGCATCCTTGAGTTCCTTTTCGCTGATGGTGTCTTCACCATCGCTGATGATGACCATCGCACGACGCCGGCCGGGCGTAGCAAACATCTTCTCCTCGCAGACCTGGTAAACGGCATCATAAAGGCGCGTCTCACCCTGCGCCTTGACCTTGTCAATGGCGCGAGTCAGCTGATCGATGCGGTTGGTGAAGTCCTGATGGAGCTCGATTTGTGAATCAAAGGTCGCGAAGAGTGCACGATCACGGCGTGAAGTGAGCATCGTCTGCAAAAACGAGACAGCAGCGTCCTTTTCGAACTTCAGCTTTGGCTTGACGCTGTTGGAGGTGTCCATCAGCACCGCGATGTCGAGAGGCATCTCCGTTTGCGGCAGGAATGACTCGATCTGCTGGGGCACCTTGTCCTCGAGGATCTCGAAATTCTGCTGCTGCAGGTTGACAACGAATCGATTGGTCTTGCTATCGCTGACCGTGACTGGCAGACGGACATTGACCGTTACCGATGAAATCTGCCCTGGCGCTGTCTCGTCCTGCTTCTTTGACTGATCCTCGGGCTTCTGTCGCGTCCCTTGTGCCTGCAACCCCTCGACCCCGCCGCCGATCACCAGCAATGCCAATGTTGCCATCGCCAACATCGACTGTCTGATCGAACTCTTCATCATTCCACTCTCTGTCTTTCTGCTTTCAGCTTTCAGCTTTTATGATCCCCGGGTCCATTCCAGGACGTCCATTACCTCCAGGAGGTCCATTACCTCCAGGAGGTCCATTACCTCCAAGACACCCATTACCAGGCCTGAAGCCTGGTCAGCAACCCGGCATAGCGCAAGTCTGCTGACCGTTTGCTGCTGCGAACGGATGAACGGTGATCGTGATATCGCTTGCAGTACGGCCGGTAGGGCCGTGCTGATTATTGATTGCCAGCAGGTTTGGCATCACCGGAGCCACCTGAGCCACCCGTGCCCGAGAATGTCCCGATCGGCGATCCCTCGCCGCGCGGTACCGGATTGGGCGATTTCGATTCAACGAAGCGAATGGTCCCATCCTCAGTGACATTGAAATCGCGATGTGCACTGCTCGCAGCTGATCTCGTCGCCTGAACGCAGTATTGATCCGGAGTCGCCTCGGTCGAAGTGTAGATATAGCCACTGTTCGGCGATCCGTTGGCATAATTGGCATCGATCAGCGCCGCCTCGTTAAGCTCCTTGAGGGAAGCGAATCGCCCCTTCTGAGTGCTGAAGAGCGTCTGGCTCTGATGGATGGTGCGCAGCGAATTGATCGTTGCTGTTTCGCGTCCTGATTTGAGGTTCTCCATCAGCTTGGGCAGCGCTACCGCAGCCATAATCCCAATGATGGCAACGACGATCATCAATTCGACAAGTGAAAATCCGGCTTGATGCCGGCGATGCAGACGTTTCTCTTTCATAAACCTGTGCAACTCCTGTTTCGTCTCTTCAATTCCAGCCAAGCGTATTCAGCCAAGCGTATTCAGCCAAGCGTAACAGCCAAGCGTAACAGCCACCTGTAAAAGCCATCCTGAACGATAATCAAAAAACAGCATTAGTGGTATTCAGTAATATTTAACAAAAAACTCAACAAAAAATTCAACAATATTCCGGATTCCAGCACAGCATTTGAACACCGGTCAACACCGGTCAACACCGGTCAGCGCCGGGTGCATCCCGGATGAGGCAGGATCAGATATAACAAATGCAATAGTACACCATCGACGCGCCGGCGAGAAGTGAGCAGCTTATCAGGGCCATTGGTCTGTCTGACTGAAGAGAGAGGCGGAAGGCTGGGGGGGGGGCGTCAGCCCCGGCCGTTGCGCACGTAGCGTCGAAGACCAACCAGCAGCAGGAAGAGGGAGAGGACTATCCAGAAGCCGGCCCAGAAGACAGCTGGGATAAAGGTCAGTCTCTCCATTGTTTCGGCATCACTCGGCTGGCCGGTGGCCGATATCCGGTAGAGTGTTCGCAGGTCAAAGAAGGCATTAAGGCAGCATTGCACCGCAAGGAAATTGGCAAGGAAACAGGTTATCTTCATGGATGCGCTGATTACGGCAAAGCTCAGCAGGCAGGTCATCGCAAAGCCGGCGATCAGGCTGAAGGTGTTATGTGTAAAGACAGCTGTCAGAACGAGGATGATAATTGCACTGATGGTCAGGATGCGCCGGGATTGGTCGCCGCGGCGGCTTGCAGCAAGCAGCATGGCTCCACAGGCCGAGCTGGAGAGATAGCCGGCACTGGCGATCAGCAGGGGGATACCACCGCGGGAGTAGGTGTCGCCGCTGGCGTCGAAATAGATCTCCATCCGCTCGACCTCGCCGCCAGTCAGCAGGGTCGCCAGTACGTGTCCACCCTCATGCACGAAAGTGACGAAGAGTCGCCACGGGTAAACGGCTATCCAGTAGTAGGGGATGAACCAGAGCGCAACCGAGACCAGGGTCGCCAGAAAGAGGAATGAGGGTGAGTTGAGATCAGTGGGAGTTTTTCTTGGCATATTGTCAATATTGGCGGAGAGGATGAATGAGACAAATAAATTACCTGAGACATTAAAGACATCAGCGAGACATGGCAGGGCTTCAGACCATGTGGACTCCGACTGCATTTTATAGGAAAATCCAGCCGATCGATACTAAATTGGAAAAGACAACATCAGGACACATCAGGACACATCAGGACATGGTGTGATGGTAGGGCCGCCAGTCAGAGACATTTTTCACTATTGTCAATTGCGATAATGTTGGCTGTTGCGATTTAGATCGAAGGCTCAGGGAGGAGAGAGATGAAGCGAGCGCTGAGGTTGATGGTAGCGGCAGTGATGCTGTCGATGGTGGGGGTGGCGTCGATGAGTCGGACGCGGGCGGAGTCGGGCGAGCACTGGGCCTTCATTGCGCCGGTGCGGCCGGAGGTGCCAGCGGTCAGTCGGCGGGAGTGGACGCGGACAGCAATCGACAATTTTATCCTTGCGGAGATGGAGCGGCGCGGGCTCTCGCCCTCACCAGAGGCTGACCGGGAGACGCTGATCCGTCGAGTGAGCCTCGATCTGACGGGATTGCCGCCGACGCCGGCGGAGATCGATGCCTTCGTGGGTGACAAGTCACCGGATGCCTACGAGAAAGTGGTCGAGAGGCTGCTGGCCTCACCACACTATGGCGAGCGCTGGGGTCGCTGGTGGCTGGACGCGGCACGCTATGCCGACACCAACGGCTTCGAGAAGGATCGTGATCGTCAGGTCTGGAGTTATCGGGACTGGGTAATCAATGCCTTCAATGCCGATATGCCATTCAATCAGTTTACGATTGAGCAGATCGCCGGGGACATGCTGCCGAACGCGACGCGGTCACAGCGGATAGCCACGGGATTCCTTCGCAATTCGATGCTCAATGAGGAGGGGGCGATCGAGCCGGAGCAGTTCCGGATCGAGGGGATCATGGATCGGGTTGACGCGATCGGGAAGGCCTTCCTTGGTGTGACGATCAACTGCGTCCAGTGCCACACTCACAAATTCGATCCGATCAAACATGAAGAGTATTATCGATTCTTCGCCTTTCTCAATCAGGATGTTGAGCCGGAGATGGAGGTGCCAACAGAGGCGGAGGCGCGCAAGCAGGAGGAGATACTGCGGGGGATTGATCGACTGGAGGATGATCTGCTGGCAAAGCATCCGGATCTGCCGGCGAAGATGGCGGCCTGGGAAGAGTCGGTGCGGGGGGGGGCAGGTGACTGGCGTCCGCTCGATGATGTCGAGGTGATCGGGACGAGCGGGGTCAAGTTCGAGCGGATGCTCGACGGGTCATTCATTCCGCGCGGGGATAATCCGACGACGGTGGCCTACTATCTGCGGGGGAAGACGGGGTTGAAGGGGATCACGGGAGTGCGGCTCGAGTTGCTGACGGATCAGACACTGCCACGGCGGGGACCGGGGAGAGCGACGCCGGGGACGGCATGGCTTTCAGAATTCGAGATTGAGGCGGGGCCGGCAAGTGACCCGGAGAAGCTGGAGCGCCAGGCGATCGGAAGGGGAACGGCCGATTTTGAAACGGCGGATCGGCCAATCTCACTGGCCTTTGACGGGGTCGAGAAGACTTCGTGGGGGATTGACGCCGGGCCGGGGCTGCGCAATCAGGATCGACGAGCGGTCTTTGCCCTGAGGCAGCCACTTGCCGGTTTCGATGGCGGGACGGTATTACGATTGACAATGCATCAGAAGGAGTTTGGCGGCAGCGCGGGAGAGCGCTTCGAGGCTCCGAACATCGGGAGATTCAGGATTTCGGTGACGACAGCGCTCAATCCGGTAGCCGATCCGCTGCCGCCGTTGGTGCGTTCAATTCTCGGGATACCGGTGGAGCGGCGATCGGCGGAGCAACGGCGTGCGGTTCTGCGCTATTATCGGACAACGGTTGCTGCCTTTGCCGAGACCAACAGCGCGGCGAACGCGTTGATCAGGCAGTGGCCCTATCCGGCAACAACGATGGTGGTTGCGCCGCGGGAAGTTGAGCGTGAGACGCGAGTCTTCAAGCGGGGTGACTGGAAACGGCCGGGAGATCTGGTGACTCCGGGGACTCCGCAGTTTCTGCACCCCTTTCCGGAGGGGGCGCCGCGCAACCGGCTGGGCCTTGCGCAATGGCTGGCCGATGGGCAGAATCCGCTGACGGCGCGGGTGATCGTCAATCGTATCTGGCAGCAATATTTTGGACAGGGACTTGTTTCGTCGCCGGAGGATTTCGGCACACGCTGTGAGATGCCCTCCCATCCGGGGCTGCTCGATTGGCTGGCAGTCGAGTTTCGCGATCCGGCGAGGGGCAATCGACCGTGGGGGATGAAGCGATTGCACCGGCTGATAGTTCTTTCGTCGACTTATCGACAGTCTTCACGGGTGACTCCGGAGCTGCAGCGACTCGATCCGACCAATCGCTGGCTGGCACGCTTGCCACGTCTGCGGGTCGAGGCCGAGGCGGTGCGCGACATTGCGCTGGCGGCGAGCGGGCTTCTCAGTCGCAAGATTGGCGGCCCTTCGGTCTTTCCGCCGATCCCTGATGGCGCAATGGCCGTCAGCTTTCGCAGTCGTACCGTCTGGGAGACGAGCCACGGTGAGGATCGCTATCGTCGCGGGCTCTACACCTTCTGGAAGCGGAGTGTGCCCTACCCCTCGATGTCGGTCTTTGATGCGCCGAACGCCGATGTCTCCTGCACGCGCCGCATTCGTTCCAACTCGCCGTTGCAGGCGCTGACGACACTCAATGACGTCGCGTTCGTCGAGGCGTCTCAGGCACTTGCCCTGCGTCTCTGGCGCGAGGGTGGTTCGACCGATGAAGCGAAGGTCATTCACGGTTTCCGGCTCTGCACCGGGCGACGCCCGGACGATTACGAGCAATCCCGCCTGATCGCCCTGTTCAAAAAAGAGGAGGGGCGATTTGCCGGTGACACCGCTTCCGCCGTGTATGTCTCGGCGAGTGATCTCAATAATCTGCCAGCGGGGATCGATCTGCATCAGCTGGCCGCCTGGACGATCGTCGCACGGACGATGCTCAACCTTGACGAGACGATTAGCAGACAGTGAGGCGTCAAAATAATGAACTACGCTGAAGAGATCAAGATCGAGAGTCGCCGCCTGGTCACGCGCCGCCATTTCTTTGGCGGCTGTGCGATGGGGCTCGGTTCAATGGCATTGGCATCGCTTCTCGGGCCGACGGTTGATGCTCAGGTAGCGGCCAATCCCCTCGCACCAAAGCGGCCACACTTTCCCGGCAAGGCAAAGCGGATCATCTATCTCTTCCAGGCCGGCGGACCGTCACAACTGGAAATGTTCGACAACAAGCCGGGGCTGGCAAAATATAACGGCAAGCCGTGTCCACCGGAGCTGCTCAAGGGGCAGACGCTGGCCTTCATCAAGCCGGATGCGGCCCTCTTTGCGACGCAGTTCAAATTTGCGAAGCATGGACAGTCGGGCGCGGAGATGTCGGAGGCGCTCGTCCATCTGCCACGGGTCGCCGATCGGCTGACGATCATCAAATCGATGATGACCGACGCGATCAACCACGCGCCGGCGCAGATCATGATGCAGACGGGCAGCGTCCAGTTCGGGCGTCCGAGTTTCGGGTCGTGGGTAACCTACGGTCTTGGCTCGGAGTCGCAGGATCTTCCCGCTTTTGTCGTCCTCTCCTCGGCCGGTGGTACCAGTGGCGGTTCCAGCCTCTGGGGCAGCGGATTCCTGCCGACCGTTTACCAGGGAGTTCCCTTCCGCCGCTCCGGCGATCCGATCCTCTCGCTTGCCAGCCCGCGTGGCATCTCGCGCGAGGTTCAGCGTGACACGCTCGATGCGCTGCGCGACCTCAACCAGCGGCTGCTCGACAAGACCGGTGATGGCGAGATCTCCACGCGGATCAACTCCTTCGAGATGGCCTACCGGATGCAGGAGAGCGCTCCTGAACTGATGGACCTCGGTCGCGAATCGGCGGCAACCCTCGAACTCTATGGTGCCGAGCCGGGCAGGAACACCTATGCCAACAATTGCCTTCTTGCCCGCCGCCTGATCGAGCGTGGAGTGAGGTTTATCCAGCTCTACCACGAAGCCTGGGATCATCATGGTCAGGTGCACAAGGGCACAAAGGCCCAGTGCGCCGAGACCGACCGTGCCAATACCGCCCTCATCCTTGACCTGCAGCAGCGCGGACTGCTCGATGATACGATCATCATCTGGGGAGGCGAGTTCGGACGAACGCCGATGATCCAGGGAGAGCCGGACGGGAGCAATGCCCTTGGCCGTGATCACCATAACAAGGCTTTCACCATGTGGGTCGCCGGCGGTGGCTTCAAACCGGGCATCACCTTTGGTGAGACCGATGAGATCGGATTCAATGTCGCCAGCGATCCTGTCCACGTCCACGACCTCCATGCGACCATTCTCCACCTGCTTGGCTTCGATCATACGAAGCTCACTGTCAGGTTTCAGGGGCGTGACTTCCGCCTGACCGATGTCCACGGTGTCGTTCAGGAGCCACTCCTCGCCTGACCCGGCTGCACCATCCACCACCTGCCAAAAGTTTTTCTACCCCAAATCGTCGCCCTGAGCGTCGATTTGGGGTAATATCATTGCTGTCAGGCAGCCCGATCCCCCGTTTATCGTCAGTTATACATAATCTACAGCCGGTTTTCAGCCCGGCATAGCTCTTGCGTTAATGACATTGATCTGGCGGCCCGGGATGGAAAAACGTTTGCCGGGAGATTGACGAGGCTACCCGCAGGAGGTTCCCGATGACTTTTCTGATGATGTCAGGAATGAGAGTCTGGCGAAAGAGCGACAAGCAGACGACAATCACATTGATCGTATTATTGATCGTATTATTGATCACATTATTGATGATGACAGGGAGTGCGCCGGCACAGGAGCGAAATCCACAAGTGGCGAGGATCAGCCTGCTGGCGGGAGAGGTCAGCCATCAACGGACCTCCGACGCAAAGGGGGACTGGTATGACGCGACGATCAACCTGCCGCTGGAAGAGAGTGACCGCCTGGTGACTGGTGATAAGGGGCGGGTGGAGATTCAGCTCAGCGGGCGCAATCTGATCCGGCTTGATCACAACGCCAGCCTTGGGTTCACGAGGTTCAATGGTGCACTCGCCCAGTTTGCGCAATCGTCGGGAAATGCGAGCTACCGGATCGACAGCCTCGATCGGCGTCAGTTTCAGGTGGTGGCGCTCGAGGATGTCGCGAAGACAGAGCCACTGACCTTTGAAATTGATACGCCGGTGGCAGCGATCACGCTGCTCAGCGAGGGGATTTACCGAGTCGATGTCGCCGCCGATGGCACGACGGTGGTCACCGTCTGGCGCGGACGTGCTGAGGTCTTCCGCGAAGAGATCGGAACTCTGAAGGTGGGGGATGGGCGGAGGATCGTCATTTCCGGTCGTGATCCGAACGAATACCAGTCGGGAAAAGCCCGTGAAAAGGATGAATGGGACGGCTGGAACGAGCGTCGTGACGCTGAGCTTGACACCGTTGCTAACCGGGCAGTGGGGAGCGGAGAGGCGCGTCCCTCGCGTAATCTGCCGCCGGCGCTGCCTGGTGTGCGCGAGCTTGACCTCTATGGTGACTGGGTCGAGACGCCTGAGTATGGCTGGGCCTGGTCTCCACGCTCGATGCCTGTCGACTGGGCACCCTATCGTCTTGGCTATTGGAGATGGTACGGAGGCTATGGCTGGACCTGGATCTCCTACGAGCCATGGGGCTGGGTGCCCTATCACTACGGTCGCTGGGCCTGGCGCCGCAATCGCTGGTTCTGGACCCCTGGTATCGTTTTTACCGCCAACTGGCGCTGGTCGCCACATCTCGTCGCCTTCTTCGGCTGGGGAAACCGAGGCTACAACGCCGGCTATCGCGATGGCTATCGCGATGGTGTTCGTGATGGCTACTGGAGAGGCTATCGCGATGGAAGGGGGTGGATGGGATGGTGCCCGCTCGCTCCGGGCGAATCAGTCCACGGCTACTCCGGTACCGGCGGTTCCTACCCCGGGGCGGTGGATCGGCTGAAGAACTACGAGGCGCCCGGCGCACTCAGCGGGCTGGAGAGTCGCCGGTTCATTCAGAACCGGATCGTGGTGATCAACGAATCCCTGACCGCTCCGCCCCGCGGACGCGGAAAGCTCGACCCTGAGACCAGTGGCTTTGTCAGACAAAATGAAGTGCAGCCGGTGATCGTCTCACCCGCGCCGGTACGCACCCCGCTCGTCGAGCGCGAGGAGGTCCGCCGTCGGATTGAGAGCAACCCCGCGCTCATCGTCCGCCGCCCACTGGTCGCCTCGGAGGCCTCCGCTCCCGGCTCGACATCAGGATCTGTCGGCCAGCCGGTTCCCCCGCGATCAGTCGAGCGCAGTCTGATTATTCCCGCAGAGCCCACTGTCGTCGCTCCGCGCAGTGATGTTCAGATAGATCGTGGCGCTCCCACCCGCTCATCGAGGATTGAGCAGGGACAGGTGGTGCGCCCGGACTCGCCGTCACGTGTCGAGAGAACACCGGTCCGGATACCGGAGAGCCGCCCGATTGAGCGCTACCCGGCCCCCTCACGCCCGGAGAGCCGCCCGGTCGAGCGGCCAACTGCCCCCTCGCGCCCGGAGAGCCGCCCGGTCGAGCGGCCAACTGCCCCCTCGCGCCCGGAGAGCCGCCCGATTGAGCGGCCGATCGATCAGTGATCAGGCTGAGCGGGAAATGGAGAGAATTGCCTCTGGCAAGGCATCTGTCACCCGACCGCCGCGGCCACATCCACTCTCTCCGCAGGTGCTACTAATCTTTTACTTGACAATCGGCGCTTTTCCCCGCTATCGTCTTCTTTTGTTTGGAGCCCCAGATTCAATTCCGAAGGAGTCAACAACGTGGCCAAAGGGCGAATCTCGCAGCAGGAGCTCAAGCGTGACCCGCTGATGGAGCAATATATCAACACAACGACCTGGGTCAAGGGTCGGACGCAGCCGATTTTGAAGTGGGGAACGATCATTGCGGTTCTCCTCGTCGTTGCCGCCATCGTCTGGATCTTCATTTCGCGTCGCGAATCAAACGCGAGGGAGGCGCTTGCCGAGGCCTTCCGCTATCACGACGCGATGGTTGCCAACCCGATTCCCGCCGGTGTCAAAAAAATTGTTTTTACCACTGATGAGGAGAAGGATCGTAAATCCTATGAGTTCTTCACCAAAGCTGCTAACGACTATCCCTCCTTCAATGGTGAGATTGGTCGCTTCTATGCGGCAATGCATCAGTTGAAGTTCGAGCCGGAGAAGGCAGAGGTGACACTCAGGGATCTGGCGCAGAAGGATAACGATATCGGAGCCCAGGCACGATTCGCCCTTGCTTCGCGTTTCGAGGCTGTCGGCAAGTTCGACGAGGCCATCGCCGAATACAAGAAGCTCAGGGAGAAGCCGCTCAACCTCCCGACGCAGGTGATCGATTGCAACATCGCCAACATCTATGAAAAGCAGGGCAAGACCCAGGAGGCGATCGATCTCTATTTCGGCGTCGCCAACAACCCGGAATGGCGCAGCGCCCAGGTTGGAGTTCGCGCCGGTAATCGGCTCTCAATTCTCTCTCCGGAGAAATTTGCCATGCTCCCCGAACAGAAGGAGTCTAATATGTTCGGCGGCGCTTCGATGATCCAGTAACCCCGGGATATTGGAATATTAAGGCCAGTCATATTAAGGCCAGTCATAAAGATCGGCGATCGTGGCATGAGCCCGATCGCCGATCTTCTCTGTCGGCATGTCCCATCGCGCACTCCCGGTATGCGCTACCTCAGGCTTTTCAGCCACGCTTGCAACTGCTCTATCTCTTTTGATTGGGGATTTTCCCGCGCCAGTCGGCTCAGTTCGCGATGGGCATCGGCGAGCATTCCGTGTTGTCCATAAAAGATGGTGAGAGCGAGGCGCGAGACGGGGGGCTTTTGCAGGAGGCGCATCTCGTCAAAGCTTATGTCGGAGAGTATCAGGAAGCGGGCCTCCGGCTGGCTGACATCCGGTGCGGTTACTTCGCGTCCATCGATCAGCGCCGTCACCGTCCAGCTATGAAGCTGACCGCGGCCGAGGGGTGATGTCGATCTCCAGCTGGTTGTCTCCGGGGAGAGGATGCCGCTTGAGATCGATTCGCGTCGATCGATGTTGGCGATATCGACACGGTAGCCGGTGGCACCGGCAACCGGTTTCCAGCGGAGGATTGGGTAGTCATCGGGGATAACGGTGCCGAGTGGAGAGATTGGCGCGGGAATAGTCACCGTTGGCGTCCCGGGTTTTTCCATCCCGGCGCGTGTTTGGCCTCCGGTGGTCTCGAGATTGCGCAGCGAGGGCAATCTCTCCGGACTTCTGCCGTGGAGAAGAGACTCAACTGCCGCACGTGTCGATGCCGGAACGAGATCAAGTCCGGTCGTTTGGCCGTCGGCAGTAGCAACGATCGTCCGGTCACCGTCCCTGATGGTTGCGATTATCATTTCACCCGACTCGTCGCCATTGGCTGCGGCCGGGTGAGGGCCGGTGATTACTCCGGGCTCACCAGAGCGTCTGGCAGACATCCGGCTGAGGATCGTTACCATCACGCCAATTATGAGGAGCCCAATCAGGCCGGTGGCTATCAGTCTGGACATGGTCAGTCCTGAGGGTGCCGATCCCGGCACCCGATCGACCATACCAGCGTCGGAGATCACCGGAAGTCGAAGATGGCGCGCCCTGCCCGTCAGCCACGACCAGAGCAAGCCTCCCTTCGTGATGAGTCTTCTCCGTTTTGCCTGGTTGCTGCCGTCGCGGCCTCTCTCGTGCTGATTCAGTTCGTCCTGCAACTCGGCGACCACGCGACGGCATTCGGGGCATTGGTCAAGGTGGAGTCCGAAGATCTCCCGCATCTCGCGATCGAGGCTGCCCTTGACGAAGGCGGCAATCTCCTTATATTCAGGATGCTCGTCACGAGTCCACTCGCTTCCGGAGAGTTCAAAATCGAAGGTCTGCCCGCGGCGCCGCTCACGAAAGACGACACGATAAAGCTCATGACAGCCGGGGCACTCCTCAAGATGACGGACAACCTCGACCATGGTCTCGGGGGGGAGTACCTTCGCCTGCAGCTCCGCAACAACTTTTCTCGTCAGATGCTCCATACAACTATCAGACGGGAGTTTCTGCTCCCGATCCCCCCATGTCCACCTTTTTTTCTCATTTTTCCCATCCCCCGGCCATCGCCGGTGAGCGAACTGCGTAAACGCTGATGCGCGCGATATCTTTCGCGGATAACCCTCTCACGCGTGACCCCGATGTGCAACCCAATGGTTGCGGCATCCATTGGAATGCGCGGCCAGAGGTCCGCAAACTCCATAATCGTCATCTCCAGCGCCCCGGCAACGGCGTCGATCCCGCCAATCCCGGCTTCAAACATGAGGCTCCACAGATCGTCACCCGCAGCATCAATCCTTGAGAGGATCACGATCCGCCGTTCAATCAGCGGTAATTGAAGAATGGCCTGCCAGAGTTCCTCCAACCACTCCTCCCCGACAATCCGCTCCTCGCCCGATGGCCAGCCATCGCCTGTCTGCTCCGACAATCTCCCGGCTTTGCCACCTGCCTCAGGCCAGTCACTCCCCGAGAGCTCGACCACACCGTCTTCAATTCCGTTCACCCGTGCGGCAATCCCAACCAGGCGATCGATCTCCATCCGGCTGCCCCCGGCCTGGAGGATCGCTGCTACCACCTCCGCCAGACCCGGACCCCCGCCTCCTGCTCGCACGACACTGGCAATCTCCTCGTCCGACATTCCCGTCTCATCCTCGCACACTCCGATCAGCTCGCAGATCATCCCTGCTTCTCTCCGCACCATCCGCATCTCCGGACTCTGCCCGATCACGTATCTGATGCGGTTCTTTAACAAGTGGCGCCCGGGATTTCTCAGGCGCAGATGGTCATGGCACACGTTGCTCGTCACCCGGCTGACATAGGCCGCAAAGTCCTCGATCCCCTGAGCATTCCCCTCCTCTTCCAACTCCCGCAACCGCCGCAGCAGGCGAGCAATGGCTTCGTGAAACAGATCCTCCCTGACCGCTGCCCCCTCGCCTCCAAGCCGCTGCCTCAGTCTGCGCCGAATCACCGGAGCCGCATGAATCAGGAGCAGCTCCTCCAGCAGCCGTTCCCGCTCATTTACCTCCCCCTCCCTGATGTATGATACCAATGTCTCTTCGGCGTCCGCCATCTTCTCTCCCTGTCACAATATCTTCCTCGTCGCACCTGTAAGCTGCCATCGCTCAATCAATGATCACCGCCGGATTTGATCAAGGACTTACGCCTTGAAACTACTGCAAACTGAGCTCATCCGGAGACCCGGAGAAAGCCGCGGATTATCCTTTTGTAACTTGACACCTTGACACCTTCACACCTTCGCATTAACTCATCTCTCCTTCTCACTCGATGCCCCCTCCACAGCTCCGCGTGAGATCAATCCGGGGTCTTCTGATGCGTAACTCGTGCGTGCATAAATCCTGTTGACCTGCGTCCGGCCGTCGCGGATGGGTTGTTGATGGCATCCAAATCGGCATCAGCAA
The DNA here is from genome assembly GCA_903828635.1 of uncultured Acidobacteriota bacterium. Classification (GTDB taxonomy): domain Bacteria; phylum Acidobacteriota; class Blastocatellia; order RBC074; family RBC074; genus CAIOZW01. Next base: position 8,833 of record CAIKMY010000117.1, on the reverse strand, counting down.
CATTGGGACACGTTGCGGTGGTATGGCCGCGAATCAGAGACGCGTTCAAATCCCGGCTGTTCGAATATTAGCTGTTCGAATATTAGCTGTTCGAATATTGGCTGTTCGAATATTGGCTGTGTTGATTTAGATGGCATCGTTACTGACCTCCCGGCGCGGGTCATGCAAATTTTCCTGCTGATCGTACGGTTAACTCTTGCGCTATTCTCCCTCTATCAAGTAAAACTCTCCCGTATGCCCAAACTAAATCTGAAAGAATACATCACGTCGAAGCAGAATAAGCAGTTCTACGTCAACCAGATGTTCGCGAAGATCGCTCCCGGCTACGACGCCTTCACCGTTGTCTTCTCCTTCGGCATGGATCGCGGCTGGAAACGGCGCCTCGTCAGCATGCTCAAGCTCCGCGGCGACGAACGTATCCTTGATCTCGCCTGCGGCACCGGTGATATCTCCTTCATGCTCGCCGAAAAGGTCCCCAACGGATCCGTCGTCGGCTCTGATATCCTTCAGGATATGATCGATATTGCGAACCGCAAACTCTCCGGGCACAATACTCCCAATCTCTCCTTCCGGCAGGCCGACATCATGAGCCTCCCATTCCCTGATGCCTCGTTTGATCACATCACCTGCGGGTATGCCCTCCGTAATGTACCCGATGTCGAGGGCGCCCTTCGCGAGATTCATCGCGTCCTCAAACCCGGAGGGTCGTTCCATTCTCTCGACTTCGGCCACCCACCCAATCCCGTCTATCGTTGGCTTTACATCAATTATCTTGTCGTTACCGGTTCCATCGCCGGCATTCTCCTCCATGGCGATGCCGATGTCTATCGCTATATTCCCGAAAGTCTGAAACTCTATCCCGGGCAGCGCCAGGTTCGCGAGATTATGCAGCGACTCGGATTCCCGAATGCCGGCTTTGTCGAGTTTGGTGGCGGGATCATGGCCATCAATTACGGTATCAGAGCATAGGCCGGACTTGCACGTCGGAGCCATTCCAGCCTGGTCTCGGGTTGAGATGCGGAAGATGCACCGAATGAGATCAGCCTGAATAGTCTGATCGAGTAAAGTCGAAATATATTTTCGCAGGGATATTGTTGGGGCGGGATTTGTGGCTGAGTCCCGCGTCATGACTATTTGTATTGGAGATGCCGACTCTGTCGAGCCGCTGATATCCTGGTCACTTTAACAGGCCTGGCTTTAATGGCCTGGCTTTAATGGCCTGATGTCCACTTGCCAGACGGGGTTGAGTGGCGAAGTGTCTTCGGGCAGGATATCAGATTACCTGATATCAGAGAACAAACACCATGCGCAGCTCAAAACCATTGAAACCATTGAAACCATTGAAACCATTGGAACAATTATGGTTATTGCTGATGACAAGTCTCTGGCTTTGCCTCTTTGTCTGCGGCATCATCGCCATGGATGTTCGATCCCTGCGCTCAACGCAGGATCCGGAGAGCCCGGAGAGGGTGGCTTCGACAATTCTCAATTTCGAGTCGGCTGAGATCATGGCCGATTATTTTGCGGCTAACCGCGAGCGGATCAGTACTGCTGTCTGGAAAATCCTGATTGTTCAGGCAAGCATGGCCGAGTTGAACAAGCAGGCCTCAAGGTCGATAAAAATACACGATGCGGCCATCGCCGTCGCCAGCTTCCTCGGAGATGGGTATCTGCTGGCAGAGTCCCTCTACCTCAAAGGATTGATGCTGGCGAATAAACATCAGATCAAAGATGCAATCGAGTTGTATGACAAGAGCAGGCTTGAATTTGAAAGGGTGCAATCTGTCCCGAACACCATTCGTGTGACTGCCGGACTGGGCTCGCTGTACTACTCATCGGCAGAATATGAGCTTGCCTTGCACTTTTCACAACAGGCTGCAGAGCTGGCAGGTTATCAGTCGTCAGGTAGTCCCGGCACCGACATTCCTTTTGACCGGCAGGTGAAAGCCAGCCTCGCAGAGGCACTCTACACCATCGGGCTGATACGAAGGCGGGCGGCCGTTTATGATCAGGCTCAGGAATTATTCAGCAGATCATTGGCTTTATACACGGAATTGTCAGCCTACAACAAAATGTATAATATCCAGATCGTCGATCTGCTGGCAGATATCGGTGTCGTCTACAACATCACTGGAAATCCTCAAAATGCAGTTACCTATCTGCAACGAGCACTGGCTTTATCCAAAGAACTGCCCGGCAGGGAGAGAGAGGCAAGAGTCCTTAACAATCTGGCGGTCCTCTATCTTGAACAGGAAGACTACGAAAAAGCAGAATATTTGTTGAATGAAAATTTATCGGCTGCCAATGAAGAGAAGAATGAAAGAGAACTGTCCCGCGGGCTGCTCAACCTGGCAGCGGTTCATTGGCGACTGGGGAATATCAATCAGTCTGCCAGGCTTGCACACAAAAGCCTTGAAATTGCTGATCGCCACGGACTTGATGATGTTATCTTCAACTGTTATTCGATACTGGGAGTTATTGCCAGGCAGAATCAGGACTATGATAAGGCTGTCGATTTGTTAAACAGAGCCGCTGATTATGCAACAAAGCTTGATGATAAGAGATATACTTCGATAATCTGCTGGCGAATGGCAGGCGTCTATTTTGACCTGAAAAATTATTCAATCGCCGAGAGTCTCGCCCGAAAATCGCTCGATACCGCCCGTGAGATCAAATACTTCAATCTCATGTACTATGCCGCCACTCTGCTTGGCAGGCTGATGATGATACAGCACCGCCCTGATTCAGCGTTACAGATGCTTGAAGAGGCTGTCAATTGGCTTGAAAAGGCAAGACAACGGTTGGTTGGACAGGAAGATGAAAAAGTCGCTTTTTTTGAGAACAAGCTGGAAGCCTTCCATCTTTTGACTACCCTGATGATCGAGCAGGGAAAGCCGGTCGAGGCTCTGAAATATGCCGAAATGGCCAAAGCCAGATCGTTGCTTGATACACTCAGATATGGCCGAATAGATCGGAAATCCTTCATGACATCCGCACAAAGAGAAGAGGATGATCGTTTCAATCGATCAATCACTTTGCTTAACAGCAAAATCATGGCAGCTTATGCCAGAGGAGATTCCAGGGCTCAGGAAATTGAAAAGCTAAGATCGGAGCTACAAGAGATACGTCTGCAATACGCTATTTTCCAGGACAAGGTGTCTGTGGTTGCAGAGAATAAGATGACAGTAAGGCCTGATCTGACTGAAAAGAGCTTCTTCCAACTTACACAACAAGATAATAGAGCCTACCTCAGTTACCTGCTGGTTGGAGATGATCTCTGCATCTTTCTTTCAGGCAGGATCAATGGACTGATTACTCCTTTGATCACAAGGACGAAAATTGACAAGAATCTCCTCTCTGCAGAAATTGACAGATTACGTGAAGCCATCGAGGGGCGAAGATCTGATTTTATGTCAATTTCACGCGATATCTATCAAAAGGTGATTGGTCCTGTCGAGCACTATCTGACAAACACTTCAGCGCTCTGCGTTATTCCGGATAGTATTCTCTGGGATTTACCATTTCAGGCTTTGATATCCTCAGATGGCAAATACCTGATCGAGCGGTATGCCATCCACTATGCCCCCTCGCTCAGTGTATTGATGGAAATGCAAAAAGATACACGCGGCCGCAGCAAGGAGGGGAAGACGGGTTTGCTCGCCATCGCCAACCCGACGAGCGGTGTGTCAGGTTTAAGTCACAATCGAGACGTTCAACCAGCAGGCCGGTTCACGGCATTGCCAGAGGCTGAGAGCGAAGTACGCGCACTGTCCGGCTTATTCCCGGCATCAGTTCAAAAGGTGTTGATTGGAGATGCGGCAACTGAGAAGGCGTTCAAATCATTGGCAGCAGAGAGTGATGTCATCCATTTTGCAACTCATGGAGTTGCAAATAATCGCAATCCACTCTACTCGTTTCTGGTGATGTCGAGTAAAGCTGCTGATGTGGAAAATGATGGCTTGCTGGAGATGCGGGAGGTGTTAAGCCTGTCGCTTCGGGCGCGTCTCGTAGTTCTTTCAGCCTGCGAGACAGCGCGTGGAAGAATTGGAGCCGGTGAGGGGGTAGTCGGAATCTCGTGGGCATTTTTCATTGCCGGTTGCCCCACTACCGTGGTCAGCCAGTGGAAGGTTGACTCTGCTGCCACACGCGAATTGATGGTCAGGTTCTACCAGTCAATGGCCCGGTCAGGATTGTCAAAGGAAGGAGTCAGACTGGTATCGAAGTCTGAGGCGATGCGTCGAGCCATTATCGCGGTCATCGGCAATCCGCGGTTTCGCCATCCTTACTACTGGGCTTCATTTGTAGTGATCGGCAGTGATCTTTAAGGCTTGGGCATCAATTGATATCATGTGGAGGGCGCCCATGAACTCCTTATTGAACTTATTATTGATGCCCTTATTGGTACTCTGTTGGTCCAAGCCGTGGAGTTATCTGCGTGACGGCTGAATTCCAGGCCGCCACGCACCTCAGGAAGATTACCTGGTCGCAGGTTTGGTTTGCCGCCGCTCCTTCTCCTTTTCACGATCGAGGAAAGGGACACCCTTCTCCATCCATTCAGGTTTTGGCGCACCCTTCAGGAAGTGGTCGAAGAACTCCTGAAGGCGGCGCGTATAGTCAATCTGGTTGGGGCGACGGCGAAGTCCGTGATATTCGCTATTATAGTTGAACATATAGGCCTCTTTTTCGAGGCGGCGCAGCGCGAGGAAAAACTCGATGCCCTGATACCACGGGACGGCATCATCATTATCGTTATGAATCATGAGAATGGGAGTCTGGATGCGATGGGCATTGAAGAGAGCGGAGTTTTCAATGAAGCGCATGGGGAATTCCCAGATGGAGCCGCCGATGCGGCTTTGGGTGCGTTCGTACTGGAACTGGCGAGGAAGTCCGGAGCCCCAGCGGATGCCGCTGTAGGCGCTGGTCATATTGCCGACGAGGGCCCCCGGGGCGGCGGCACGGAACCGGTTGGTCTGGGTGACCATGTAGGCGATCTGGTAACCACCCCAGCTGTGACCCTGGATGCCGATGGCCTGTTCATTGACGAAACCAAGATCAACCACTCTCTGGACAGCGGGGAGGACACACTTGAGTGCGCTCGGGCCAGGGTAACCGATATTGTAGACGATATCGGGCATGAGCACGAGGTAGCCATTGCTGGCATAGAATGAGGGGTTGATCGAAGTCCCCGGGGATGGGTTGGCAAAGCGATGGAGACCGTCGGAGAGCTTCTCGTAGATGTAGACGATCATCGGGTATTTGCGTGAGGGGTCAAAGTTGTCTGGTTTGATGAGCACGGCGGAGAGTGGGACACCGTCGGTATTTTTGAAGGAGGGGAGCTCGGCCCGGCCCCAGAGGAAGGGGGCGATCTGCTTTCCGGCATCACTGATTTTAGTTACAGATTTGAATGAACTGTCGGTGACATGAATATCGGGAAAGAGATCAAAGCGTGAAGCGGTGAAGAAGAGTTTATCGCTGTTTTTGGCTTTGGTGGGGATGGAGAAAGCCTTCGGCTCCATCAGTAGTCTTTCGGGGGCCCCGCCACCGATGCGCTGGCGATAGAAGCCGGTATTGAAATTGGTCTGGTTTTCAGCGCGGAGAAGAAGCGGTTTGGCGGGATCGATGGCTCGTTCCTCAGGATCGAGGCGGACGTAGCGCAAAGCAATCTTTTCACGACGGCCGAGGCCGGTGGTAAGATTGGTTGCACGGCTGCCGTCAGGGGCCACCTGCCAGATGTCATACTGGTCATAGATCAGGATATCGCGATCATCCTTTGTCCAGCCGGCGGTGCCATAGGCAAAGGGCGTGTTGGGGGTATCGTGATCCTCCTGCCAGAAGTTCACCCCAAGATTCGCGGTGAGATTGGCAGCTCGTCCATCGGGGATGCTGATCGAGTTCCAGTCTTTGCCATCGAAATAGATGGCATAGCGCCCATCGGGGGACCATGAGAGCCCGAACTGGTTCTTGTCACGAAGCCGGCGGCGCGAGCCGTCAAGGGTATTGACAAGATAGACGTCGGTATAGTTGGCATCGACACCGACCAGTCTGCGATAGGGGCGATCATCCTGACCAAGTGCGAAGAGTCCGCTGTTTGATGGCGTGATCGTCTCCATTGTTTCGTCGGCGAGGGGAACCATTTTGCGGTCGGCGATGTGCCAGACGGCACGCCATGATTTATTCCGCTCCTGGGCGGCACGAACCTTCTGCATTGGCTGAATGAAATCATCCTTCCAGTGCCAGAGGTCGGCGAGGACGCGATCCTCAGCGGGAGGCTCGGCGGAGGGGTCCCTCTCCGGCTCGGGAGGTGGGGCGATCCCAAAAAAGAGGCGGCTCCCGTCGCGTGAGAAGCTCAGCCCTCCCTTGTCACTGATGACGCGGTCAGAGGGGAAGCCGGAGGTCGCAATCGAGACGATTTCATTGGCGGTCGTGGCCTTGCGATCCCAGTGGTAGAGGCGGAATCGCGGCCGCGTGGAGGTCGCCTCGTCGCGGTCACTGAGGAAGGCGAGCTGGCGCTGCTCTTCATCCCAGGAGATCTTCTGGTAGCGGCCAGGTCCGGCAAGCAGCGTCACCGGAGAGGCGTTGCCGCCCGGCGTCGTGACGAAGATACCGTTCTTCGCTTCGTCGCGTGACGAGACGGCAAAGACGAGGCTGCGGCCATCCTTGCTGAAGCTGTAATCGAGGACGTCACCAAAGGTCGCCTCGCGCCCCGATGTCAGGTCGCGCAGCAGCAGGTCGCTGCCATACTCCCGTTTGGGGCCGCCGGTTGCCAGCTTGGACCCTGCCTGTTCGCGTGGTCGCTCGGCACCCTTTGCCGCCTCGACAGGCTGAGCTTCCAGCAAGACCGCCACCCATCCCGCAGCGTCATCAGGCACCTGAAAGCTTTTGACACGCTCGATGCGCGATGCCTCGCCGGTGGCGAGATTGATTATCCCGAGCGCGTTCTTTGGCATCTCCTCGGGCTTCTTCTTCTCTCGCCGCGCCTTGATCACGTCATCTTTGTTGGGCTCGATGGTGTAGAGGATGAATCTGGCATCGGCGGTGAAGACTGGTCGGGTGGCGCGATTGAGCGCGGCGATCGCTGCCTGGGCGGCTTCCGGGTCATCCGGCAGCGGTGCCGGCTGTCGCCATCCGCGTGGCTGCCGCCACTCACCTCCGCTGCTTCCAAGGTTTTTAATGACGATCTCGCCGTCACCGTCCTGCGGTATCAGACTGTAGGCAATCCAGCTACCGTCACGCGATATCTGCGCGCCAACCAGAGAGCGCCACGAATCATAGTCCTGATGCGTCAGGCTTCGTTTTGCCGACGCCGACTGCTGACCAGCCGCCCGCCGGAGCGGAACCGTTGTTGCTGCCAGCAGCAGCAACCCGATCACTGCCGCTATTCTGCTGTACCTCTTTGCCTGGTTGATCCCTGATCGATCGACTCTCAGACTCTGCATCTTACACTCTCCCCCCGGAGACGCCCCTGCCGCGCTCCGACAATTGTCTTCTACCCGAATGATCACGTCCATCGGCGCGTATCATAATGACATGGGCTCTTGTCTGGCAAGGTTTTCGTTCTATAATGACACTTTGCTATTCTTCGTCGGGTCCCTGAGCCTCACGAGCGGCCGGCAGAGCTTTGGGAGCAGGAGCGCCAGAGCCCAAAAGAAAGGCCGAAAGAAAGGCCACAGAGAGAAGGCACACAAAAGAGGCACACAAAAGAGGGAATGAAGAGATGAGCGCCAACAAAACACCAGATCGATCCAATGGTGGCCGGTCAACCAAAGCCTGGTATCGTGCGCTGCTCGTACTGCTCCCCTCGCTGATCCCTTTTTTCTATTTTGCCACTGCGGGAAAGAGGAGTTGGACGCTGACCGATCTGGCGATCGTTGGCGGGCTCTTCCTCAGCTACTGGGGAGTGGTCATTTTTGTCGCGGTGCGCATGCTACGCAGACGTGCCAACATCCAGTCGCTTAACCTCGCTTCGCCACTGATCGAGGTGCCACTCACACCGGAATTGCGCGACCGGCTGATCCATTTTGCCGTGACCCGGCATAAGAAGCCGGCAGTTGCCGCTTTCGAGCTGCTTGACAGCGAGATCCCGCGATTCGAACAGGATGATGATCGCGACCGAGCCATTCGCGACAACGAACAGTTACGTCAGCAAGCCGGTCAGGGAGCCTTCCTCGTTGCGGTGACTACGGAACTGATCAGACGTCTTCTGCTTCTCAGCGGGGTTCGTGAGGAGGAGCGACACCTCTGGCGCAACCAGATCAGCGAAACCGCCGCACGCATTGTTAGCGACGCCCTCGATCATCGCCTCCCCTCACCTGTCGGTTCCTGATCCTTATCTCCAATGCAGGCAAATGACAGGTAATTCCAGGGCTTCAGCCATGTTGATGGCTTGTTATCAGCTTATTATTGACTTATTGTTGACTTGTTATTGACTTATTGTTGACTTGTTGTTGACTTATTGTTGAGTGGTCAGCAGCGTGGAATATTGTCCATTGATCTTATCAATTATCAATTATCAATTATCAATTATCCATTATCAATTATCCATTATCCATTATCCATGGAGAGGCCGACCGCGGTAAACGATGCTCCAGCCGCGATCGATGCTGGTGCTGACTGCGTCAAGGTAGTGGCGGATTGCCTCGCCTCGTGTCGAATACTCCTTGAGAATTGGCTGACCCTCGCGTGGATCGAGTTTGATCACTGCCGAGATTGGTCGAGATGTTTCATGCTCGTCGACCACTTCAGCGCCAACCACACCAAGGAATGAGAAGAGGCTGTGTTTGGTCATGATTGTCAGGCTGGTGATTTGTTTGTCGTCCATTATTTCTACCTATTG
>CAIKMY010000116.1 GCA_903828635.1 uncultured Acidobacteriota bacterium | reverse complement strand
CAGTGAGAAACTGGCTGCGTATGTCGTTGGGAGTTGCCCCAACCGATTGGCGGATGCCGATCTCACGCGTTCGCTCGGTAACGCTGACCAGCATGATATTCATGATAACGATCCCGCCGATGACGAGGGCGATCCCGGGAACAGCGATCGCGGCAATGAAGACCGGGCCGAGAATGCGGTCTCGCAGGCCCATGATTGCATCGGGCGTGTTGACGCCAAAATTGTCCTTCTCAGCGTAGCCGAGTCCGCGCCGGACGCGCATCAGCGAGCGCACCTCCTCGACGGTATCGTTGAAGCGATCGTTATCCTTTGCGGTGCCGACAATGTAAAAACCTCGCTGACGCACCGGAGGGCCGAAATTCTTGATGTAGGTGCGCAGCGGCAGATTGATGAAGATATCCTGGGGCCGACCGAAGACGGTGCCCTTGGCGACGGCAACACCGATAACCCGGTAGGGCATGCCACGAATCGAGATCTCCTCGCCAACAGCGCTCGAATTGGGAAAGAGTTTGGTGGCGACATCGGCACCAATAAAGGCAATATTCTGTGATCCGGTGTCGTCAGCACCGCTGAAAAACCTCCCTTCGGCAACATCGACCTTCTCGATATCGAGAATATTGGAGGTGAGCCCGTCAACGAAGACTGAATCCATGGTTTCGTTGCCACGGCGAATCTGCGAAGGTGTGCCATTGGCCTTGGCACCGAGCTGATCGACCAGAGTGACACGGGCGCGCAGGTATTCATAATCATCGAAGTTGAGCTCTTTGTTGCGCCGCTGTGCCTCGGCAATCGTGTCGGTCGTGCGCCAATCCTCGAAGCCAAAACGGCGGATGCTGAAGGATCTGGCACCGATACCGGCAATCTTCTCGTCGACGTAACGGTTGAAGCCCTGAATCAGCGAAACAATGACGACCACCGCCGTTACCCCGATAATCATTCCCAGCAGTGTCAGCGCTGATCGCAGCTTGTGTGACCAGATTGCCGCCAGCGCCAGCTTGAACGTCTCTGAAAACTCCATTGCACTTCCCTGCTCTCGGTCTCATGAATTAATGACTATTGCGATTGTGAGTCATGGCGCACATACTGTGACGCCGCTCACGTGTGTGGAGTGTGTACAAATAATCTGTCCAAACAGTGTGTCCGGGACGCATCCCCCAATGTATCCCCAAATGCATCCGGGAATATATCCGGAAAAAGAGGATGCCTCGTCACTCGATTATAGTAACTTTACATATTATTACCACCGGAGCGATATTTCATCAGCGTGGCTGGAAAATAATTTGTGCATGGGAAAAAGGCGCAGGATCGATTGCCTTGGCGCGGCAAGTTGAGATTTAATCCTTCTCCACACCATGGTCTGACAAAGAAAGAGGTGAAGATCGATGTACGGACTCTCGCGGCTTGATCTGGCAGTGATTATCGTCTATCTGGCGGGGATCACGATTTTCGGATTGTATGTTTCACGGCGTGTCAGGGACACGGGCGGTTTTTTCATGGGCAACCGCGGATTTGGCAAGGCACTGATGATCGCGCAGGCGCTGACCACGGGAACGAGAGCCGACTATGCGATTGGGGTGGCCGGTGCGTCTTATCAGATCGGGATGGCAGGTATCTGGTATCAGTGGATGTGGATATTTTCGACGCCCTTCTTCTGGCTGCTTTCACCGATCTTCCGGCGAATGAGATATGTGACGACGGCCGACTTCTTTGAGGAGCGTTTCAGCAAACCGCTGGGGGTCGCCTATTCGCTCTTTGCGCTGTATATGTTCATGCTCTGGCAGGGGACGATCATCAAGGGAGCTGCGACAACGATCACGGCGATCACGGGGCTGCCCGAATTGTGGATTATCTGGGGAGTGACAGGGCTCTTCGTGCTCTTTGGGGTGGCCGGGGGGCTGGTGGCGACGGTAACTACCGACTTTATTCAGGGGATCTTCATTCTGATCCTCTCATTTCTGCTGATTCCTTATGGGTTGTCAGCGGTTGGGGGATTTGACGGATTGCATCGGATACTGGGGGAGACTCCACAAATGTTCTCACTGGTAGCGCCGCAGGAGCTGACGATCTCCACGGTAACGATGCTGGTGATCAGTGGGTTGGTGGGTATTGTCGCGCAGCCTCATCACATGTCGGTGGCCGGTAGTGGAAAGACGGAGATGAACTGCCGTGTCGGGTGGTGTTATGGAAATTTCATCAAGCGGCTCTGTACAATCGGTTGGGCACTGGCTGGTCTCTTTGCGGCGGCGCTGGTGCTGCAGGGTTCACTGAGCAGGGCAGATCTCGATGCCAAACGGGAGCTGGCATTTGGAGCCATGATCCGGCTGCTGCTGCCGGAAGGCTTGATTGGCCTGATGATTGCGGCAATCATTGCGACAGTGATCGCCTCGTGTGCATCTTTTATGATTGCCGGCTCGGCGCTCTTCACGCACAACCTTTACCAGCGGTATATCAGACGTGAGGCGACCGACAAGCATTATCTGCTGGTCGGTCGAATAGTCTCGGCGCTGATCACGGTCGGGAGCCTGCTGATTGCGCTCTACATTCCATCGGTGATCAAGGCGACGATTCACTTCGTTGAGATTGTTGCGTTTGTCGGGGTACCGATGTGGGTGGGGATCATCTGGAAGCGCACGACCAGTGCCGGGGCATGGGCGGGGATCATCGCCGGGGCGGGGGTCTTCCTGCAAACCGGGGCAAGCGGTTGGGAGAAGGGGCCGCAACTGGCAACGTCACTGAGTTGTGCGTTTCTGGCGACGATCATTGTCAGCCTGCTGACAAAGCCGACAGCGGAAGAGAGACTACGCCGCTTTTACGGGCGGCTGCATACACCGGTGGGCGAGGAAGATAACCTGGCACAGGTTGACGATCCGGCGGCGCCGTTGCCAACTTCCAAACTGGAAGAGGAGGGACACTCGCTGCTGATTGTCGATCTGTTGCGACTGCGTGAGCGCTTCAGCTTCCGGCGTTATCGTCTCGACCTGATCGGGTTCGGGCTGGCGTGGATCTGGGTAGGTCTGCTGCTGCTGCTCGGCTACTGGGTGGCCAATCTTGGAGCGTAGAAGATGATTAGTGGAAGGCTGCCGAATGGCAGAAATGTCCGGCTGGACGTGGCAGAGGGGCGCATCGTTGCGGTCGAGGAGATTGCCGGAAAGGCGGGGAGTGACGAGCCACTGCTCTCGGCGGGATTCGTCGACCTGCAGCTCAACGGCTACGGCGGGATCGACTTCAACGATCCGGCAACGAGTCCGGAAGAGATCATCGAGGCGGTGCGGCTGGTGCGGAGAACCGGGGTGACGGCATTCTGCGCAACGATCATCACCGGCGGGCGGGTGGAGACGGAGCGCTGCATTGCCAATCTGCTTGCGGCAGTCAGAATTTCTGATGAGGCGGCACGGGCAATCGTCGGGCTGCACATCGAGGGGCCGTACATCTCGCCGGAGGATGGTCCGCGAGGCGCTCACCCGCGTGAGCACGTCAGACCGCCCGACTGGGACGAGTTTCATCACTGGCAGGATCTGGCGGGAGGGATGATCAGGATTGTGACCCTCTCTCCGGAGTGGCCGGAGGCGAACGGCTTCATTGCGAAGGCGGCAACATCCGGTGTGATCGTGGCAATCGGCCATACAGCGGCGACACCGGCACAGATTGCCGGCGCCGTTGCTGCCGGGGCAACAATGTCGACCCACCTTGGCAATGGCTCGCACGCGAAGATTGATCGCCATCCAAACTACATCTGGGAGCAGCTTGCCGAGGACCGGTTGCAGGCAAGCTTCATTGTCGATGGCCACCACCTGCCGCCATCAGTCGTCAAGTGCTTTATCCGTGGCAAAACGCCGGAACGGAGCATCCTGGTGACCGATGCCATTGCTGCCGCCGGACTGCCTGCCGGACGCTATCGGCTCGGCCCCGTTGAGGTTGAGGTCACGCCGCAGCGCCGCGTCAATCTGCCGGGGACTCCATACCTCGCCGGATCGGTACTCGAAATGAATGATGCAATCGCGATGACAGTGGCCTATGCCGGTGTCTCACTCGACGAGGCGATACAGATGGCGACGGTCAATCCGGCACGAATCCTTGGCCTCGATGCGGAGATCGGCCGGATTGCCGTTGGCGCACGCGCCGACCTGCTGACTCTTGACTGGAACCCGGAAGCAATTAAATTGAACTGTCAGGAGTTATCTGTTTATTAATCGGGCTCTTAATGAGGGATCAACAAGGAGCAATCATGAACAAGCAGAACCTTAGCGGCCGTGTCGCACTGGTCACCGGAGCAAGCAGCGGCATCGGCAGCTGGAGCGCGATTGCGCTCGCGGAATGTGGGGCAACCGTAGCAATTAACTATCTCCGCAATCGCGAGGGGGCTGAAGCGACGCGTGACCGAATCGAAGCAGCCGGAGGGCGGGCAATCATCATCCAGGCGGATGTCTCACAGCGTGAGACGGCTCATGGATTGATAGCCGAGACGCAGGCACAGCTTGGCCCGATCGATATCCTCGTCAACAATGCGGGTGATCTGATCCGCCGCTGTTCACTGCTGGAATTCCCTGAGGATCTCTTCGATCAGCTGATCAACCTCAACCTGAAGAGTGTGCTCTTCTGTTCACAGGCGGCGATGAGGGAGATGATGGAGCGCCGCTCCGGGACGATTATCAACCTTGGATCGATCGCCGGTCACCATGGTGGGGGCCCCGGCGCGGCAGTCTATGCGGCGACCAAGGCGGCGATCATGTGCCTGACAAAGGGGATGGCGCGCGAGCTTTCGCCCTATGGGGTGCGGGTCAATGGCATCGCTCCGGGAGTGATCGACACGCCCTTCCACGAGAGGCTCTCGACACCGGAACAGATGGCCCAGTTTGTCACCGCGATTCCGATGGGCAGGGTGGGTACCTCAGAGGAATGCGGAAGAGTTGTCGCTTTTCTTGCCTCAGATGCGGCAAGCTACCTTCACGGCGAGATGATCGAAATCAACGGAGGACAGCTCATGCTCTGAGGCAGAAGCTGTCCGCCGGGAAGAGTTGGCGATTACGAGAGCACCTTGTCAAGCTGCAGAGCAAGCATCATGTTTCCCTCGATTTTGATCTTGCCCATCATGACAAGCATGGTCGCATTGGCCTCCTTGCGATAGAGCTTGTTCATGGTATCGAGCGACATTCTGAGAGTAACGTCGGCCGGCTCGTCAGAGTTGCTGACGGTGGCGGGAGTGGATCGCCCATCGATCAGTATAGCGCTGCCGTCATCGAGAGCGATTTTGGCGGTGGCGTTGAGACCGCTGGTTTCCCCAACCTTCTCACGAATCATTGTCGTCAGATCTGCGACTGTCAGATCAGCCATATCAATCCTCCTGCACTTTGACTACCAGTTTTCCGATATTGTGACCGGAAAAGAGCCGATTGATGGCAACCGGCGCCTTTGAGAGCCCGTTGACCTCGTCGATGCGATAGGTAATCCTGCCCTCACGCAGCCATTTGGCGAGATCGGTCATCGCTTCAGCGGCGCGTGGAGCATAGTCAAGGACGATGAAGCCCTCGACACGAGCGCGTCTGACGAGGATATTGGAGAAGTTTGCCGGCCCTGGTGCAGGGGAGGTTGCATTGTAACCGGAGATGAGACCGCAGACGACGATGCGTGCACGGAGATTGATCCGGGCAAGTATCGCCTCAAGGATGTGTCCTCCGACATTCTCAAAATCGATATCAATACCGCGCGGGCACTTCTCCCTGAGGCCGGCAGCGAGATCCTCGGTCTTGTAGTTGATGGCGGCATTGAAACCAAGATCTTCAGTGATCCAGCGGCATTTTTCATCGCTGCCGGCGATGCCGACGACGTGGCAGCCCATGATGCGACCGATCTGGCCGACGAGTGAGCCGACGGCTCCGGCAGCGGCTGAGACGACGAGGGTCTCGCCAGCAACCGGGCGGCCGATATCGAGCAGACCGAAGTAAGCAGTCATCCCGATGTGTCCAAAGAGTCCGAAGTGGGCAGTCAGGGGAACACCCGGCAGTTCCGGGAGTATGTTGATGCCCCTGCCATCACTGATGGCATAATCCTGCCAGCCGAGGAGACCGGAGACGTGGACACCCTCGGGAAATGCCGGGTTACGCGATTTTTCAACGACGCCAATCGCACTTCCACGCATCACTTCGCCAAGGGGAACGGCGGGAAGATAGGTATCAACTGCGGCCCACATTCGATTGGTCGGGTCGAGCGAAAGGTAGAGACTGCGAATGAGGATCTCGCCCTCCCTGAGATCGGGAACCGGGGAGCTTGTCCATTGAAAATCGGTCTCGCGAATCTCGCCGACCGGGCGCGAGACCAGCCGCCACTGGCGATTGATAATTTCACCCATGAATATCGTTCTCCTTGAACTCTCTGAAGAAACCGCAACGAATCCGGCACACCAGCCGAATGCAGGCAGTATGATGACAATTGGCGAGGGTTCTGTCCAGCCGGCAGGGGATGAGTCTCACTTCGAAAAGAGATCCGCCTGACGTGGTTCAAGGCCGAGAGCTTCACGCACTGGCTTGAAGCTGCGGCGATGAATGGGCAAAGGGCCCAGATCTTGCAAAGCTTTCAGATGAGCTGCGGTGGCATAGCCCTTGTGCACGGCGAGGCCATAACCGGGATAGCGACGATCGAGGTCGATCATGATCGCATCGCGGGTCGTTTTGGCGAGGATCGAAGCGGCGGCGATGCTTGCCGAAAGTGAGTCTCCGCGAATAACGCCGCGCTGGGGGATTGGCGAGTCGATTCTGCGCGCATCTATCAGCAGATAGTCAGGAGGCTGATGGAGCGATTCGACCGCACGTCGCATGGCGAGAAGTCCGGCACGATAGATATTGAGATGGTCGATCTCCTCGACTTCGGCAAGGCCGATTGCCCAGGCGACGGCACCCTGCCTGAGACATTCGGCCAGATCGGCCCGTGTCGCGCCAGTCAATCTTTTCGAATCATCGAGGCGGTCAAGCTGATAATCCGACGGGAGGATGATCGCTGCGGCAACGACCGGGCCGGCGAGAGGACCGACCCCCGCTTCATCAACCCCGGCAATCGCACGATAACCCTCTTTCCGAAGAGATCGTTCAAAGATTGAGAGGATATACTGTCGCTGGAGCTCCGCCCTGACGGCCTCGCGCCTCGCCGCCAGCTGTGCCCCCAGCTGCCGCGCTCCCGGTCGCCGGTCAGCGAGCAGCGCGGTGATCAATCCTTCCGGAAGCGGCTGCTCTTTCGCGAGGTAGCACTCCCTCAACTGCGTAATCGATTTGCCAATGATTTCATTCATACATAATATCAATAAAGCGACTTAAAGCCCGGAACCATTTTGGAACTCTTTACCCGGTATTGCGATGATGAAACCCGATTCAATCAAAAGCAACGAGATCACCGACGAGAGTGAGTACCAGCAACGCCACCAGTGGCGCAGAAACTTTCTCCGTGGAGCCATCCTTGCCGGGACAGCGGCAACAACGACGATGCTCTATCGGCGTCTGGCAGTGCCTGCCGGATCAATAAGACAAGCAGCCGGAAAACAGACCGGCAGCCAGCCAGCGGCTGATGGGGCAGTAACGCAGCCGATGCCCGACTATGCCTCGCCCGAAGGTGAGTCGGCGACCGATTACGATGATATCACCGGTTATAACAATTTCTATGAATTCTCGACAAGCAAGGAGGGGGTAGCCCCCCGGGCAAAAAACTTTGTCACCCGGCCATGGACGGTCGAGGTTACCGGCCTCGTCCACAAGCCGCGAACCTTCGACCTTGACGAACTGCTGGCGCTGGGTGTCGAGGAGAGGGTCTACCGCTTCCGCTGTGTCGAGGCGTGGTCGATGGTCATTCCATGGATCGGGGTGCCGCTCTCGCGCCTGCTCTCACTGGTCGAGCCGATGGGCAATGCCGGATTCGTCGCCTTCCAAACGCTCTTCGATCCGCAAAGAATGCCGAACCAGAGGAGCTCCGTTCTGCCGTGGCCCTACGTTGAGGGGTTGCGGCTCGACGAGGCACTGCATCCACTGACGCTGCTTTCGACCGGCATCTATGGTAAATCACTGCTGCCGCAAAATGGCGCTCCGATCCGCCTCGTCGTGCCGTGGAAATACGGGTTCAAAAGCATCAAATCGGTAGTCAAAATCAGACTCGTCGAGCAGCAGCCACCAACGACGTGGAGCGACTACGCACCGGAGGAGTATGGGTTCTATTCAAACGTCAATCCGGGGGTGGCACATCCACGCTGGAGCCAGGCTCGCGAGCGGCGCATCGGTGAATGGTCGATGCGCAACACCCTGATCTTCAATGGCTATGCCGATCAGGTTGGCTCGCTCTACTCGAACCTCGACCTGCGAAGATATTTCTGAACCACATACCGGGCAGCAGGACAAAGCTGATAACGAATGGACTGACAAATGGCAGAGAAGATTCGACGACTGATTCCCGATTACCAGGCGCTGCTGCTCTTTGTTAACGCCTCGATTCCGGCATTACTGCTTGGCTGGGACGCAGCGCGCGGGCAACTTGGAACCAATCCGCAGGAATTTGCGATTCGCACCACCGGCATGCTGACGTTGATCTGCCTGGTCGTGACGCTGGCCATCACGCCGCTCCGTCTGACTCTGCAAATGCCGGTTCTGATCAGACTGCGACGGATGGCCGGTCTCTTCGCCTTCTTCTACGGCTGTCTGCATCTGCTGGCTTATTCGTGGTTCGACAAAGAGCTGTCACTCGGAGCAATCGTTGCCGACAGCCTGCAGCGCCCCTTCATCTTTCTTGGAATGCTCGCCTTTCTGCTGATGGCACCGCTGGCGGCAACCTCGACCAATCGAATGGTTCAACGACTTGGCGGGCAGAAATGGCGGAGGCTTCACCGGGCAGTCTATCCTGCCGCCGGTGCCGCCGCCCTTCATTACTATATCCTTGTCAAGGCAGATACTCGTCTGCCACTTGCCTTTGCCGGGCTCCTCGCAATCCTCCTCGGCCACCGGGTCGTCAGATCACTCCGCCGTTAACCCTGAAATCAGATCCGTTTGAGAATCGGCCGTGAGCTGGTATCAGGATGACCGGAGTTTCTAATCAATATCAGGACAAGGATCGCACCTATAAACGGGATGATGCTCCCGGCAATGAGGATCGGCTCGAAAGAGTAGCGATCCGAGACAATGCCGATCAAGAGACTGGAGGCGATGGTGCCGATGCCTGCCGCCGTTCCATTGAGCCCGCTGACGGTGGCAACCGCTTTATCGACGTAGAGATCCGCCGGAAGGACAATCGCCATCGTTGAATAGCAGGCATAGGAGAAGGTCGCGACGGCAAAGAGGCTGACGATGGCAAAAAAGTTCGAAGTATAGATCGTCGGAATGAGCCCGAGCATGCCAATTCCGCCACAGAGGATCACCATCTTACGGGCTCGTCCCACGGGCATGCCATTACGCACCATGCGGTCAGAGATCCATCCCCCGACGATATTGCCGAGGTCGGCGGCAACGAAGGGGATCCAGATGCCAATCAGCGTCGACTCCAGCCTGAAACCTCGTGAAACGAGGTAGATGGCAAACCAGTCAGCGATAAAGAACCAGACCGGATCGGAGAAGGAGCGGGCGACGATCGTCCCCCACGTCTGCGGATAGCGCAGCAGCTCGTGCCATTGTGGCAGATCATTGCCGGGGGATTGTTCAGCAAGCTCTGATTCGCGCTTGTCACGTTGAAGCATCTCCTGCTCGGCAGCGGTGATGCGTGGATGGGTCTCGGGGTAACCGGAGATGCGGAGCCAGACGACCACCCAGACAAATCCGAGGAGGCCCGGGACGATGACTGCGGGCGCCCAGCCATAGCGCAGATAGACCGGAACAATCAGCAGCGGCGCGATTGCTCCGCCAATCGACGAGCCACTGTCAAACAGGCCGGTCGCCAGTCCGCGCTCACGCCGGGGAAACCATTCGGCCACCGTTCGGGTTGCTGCCGGCCAGTTGGGCGACTCGCAGGCCCCAAGCAGAAAGCGGAGCCCGGCGAGACTGTAAAACCCTCTGGCAAACGAGGTGAGCATCGAGGCAAGCGAGTAGCCAATCACAGCAATCGTCAGTCCGACGCGCGTTCCAATGCGATCGATAACTCTGCCAAAGACCGTCTGACCAAGCGAGTAGGCAACACGAAAGGCGATCACCAGCATCGCGTAGTCGGTGTTTGTCCACTGATATTCAACCTTGAGGTACGGCGCAAGATTCGCGAGTGTCTGCCGGTCAATGTAGTTGATGACCGTCGAGGCGAAGAGCATGCCTCCGATCCACCAGCGAAGTGATTTTATCGGTTTTGGCATGTCATCGAGCCTTTCGTTGACCGGATTGATCAGTCTGCCGGATTGATCAGTCTATTGGTTAAGCGAACGTCCGGAGTGACGAGAGCCCCTCGCCGGGGGTCGAGATCATGACGGCCCCTTCGCGGAGGGCATCTCTGTCACGTGCCTGATAATAACCCTGCTGTACGTGCTCGATCAGCAGCGGCACAGCACCGCTTCGTGCGAGCAGAAGAACATTTCCACCAAAGCCGCCACCCATCAGTCGACAGCCGAGGACATCATTGGCAGAGGAGACAACCTCGACAAGTCGATCGACCTCGGGATTGGTAACATCATAAAGGTCACGCAGACTCTGATGTGATTGGTCAATGAGATTACCGATCCGCCTCATCGTTTCATCGATGCCGGCGTTGTCCCCTGCGACCAGCTGAGTCAGCAGGGTGACGGCCTCCTCGACGCGACGGGCCTCTCCCAGATGATGACGGGCCCGATCACGAATTCGGAGGGGCCTCTCGCTTCGATCCCTGACCAGAGACGGGAAGGCGGAGGTACAGACCTCGAACCGGTCAGGAAAATTGACGGCAAATTCGGCCAGCGAGATACTCTCCGGCAATCCGGCAACCTGCTCAGTTGCGGGCTGACTCGCATCTTTGATCAGCGCCGGGATGAGCAGTCGCGAGACCGCTGCCCGCTCGTTGTATTCGAGCATCACCTCACGTCCCTTGTCAGCCGCGTGGGTAAAGAAAGTGACCCAGCAATAGCCCTCAACCGGAAAGGGGATCGTCTGATTGACGCGCCCGCTGTGGTCCATGAAGACGATGTGGTCACGTCGCGAGAGGCAGATCGCCGTGTGATCGAGCGCGCCACCGCGAGTCCCGAGATACCACTCCGCCTGCGAAGATTCCCACGCCAGATCACGATTATCATATTCGACGTGGTTGGCATCGCGAATCGCCGCGCCGGCAAGAACGACGATCGCCGATGACGATGACGACCCTCCCCCGGGAGGGATGGTCGAGGCAAGCAGAAAGTCGATGCCGCACCTGATCAT
>CAIKMY010000115.1 GCA_903828635.1 uncultured Acidobacteriota bacterium | reverse complement strand
GGCTGGTCAGTAGCCAGCCCGAGCACGGTGAATCCCTTTTGACGATAGAGTTTGTAAAACTCGGCGACGTGTGGGGCGTGATCGACGCAGTGCGGGCATTTCGATGAAAAGACATCGAGCAGAACGACCCGACCAGTGAGGCTTGAAAGCTTCAGCTGACCTGTCGCGGCAGCCCCCGGGGTCGACGGCGCCAACCTTACTACAATCTCAGGCGTCTCACCGGCTCCATCCACCTTCGGCAGCTCCGGGACTGACTGGGCGACAGCCGCAGTCGCAATCAACACCAACAGGACGAGTACTCCCGGGAGTCGACGCCTCGGGATACTTGCGGCAACAGCAGATAGAATATTCATCGGAACAGTTCTCCAGGTCGGTCAATTATCAGTCCGCGGCCAACTCACGGCGAACCACCTCTTCGAGGTAGTCGATCCCGTGGCGCGGGCTGTCACCAATCAAATGCTCAACCACCTTGCCCTTTCGCGAGAGTATGAAGAGCTGCGGAATTGGCGGCGCGCCAGTCTCGTCCTCGGTGCCGTAGAGGAAGGAACGGGACACCCAGTTACCAGCATACCCGATATTGTAGTTTATCCCCACCCTCTGCATAAAATCCTCAACTTTGGCCTGGTCAGACTTCTCATCCGAAGTCAGACCAATCACCTCAAGCCCCTGGTCACGGTAACGGCGGCTGAGTTCGGCGAGCTGCGGTGCCTGCTTGACGCAGGGCGGACAGTAGGTGGCCCAGAAATCGACCACCACAACCCTTCCTTGAAAATCACGCAGGCTGAAGCGTGATCCATCCAGTCGGGCAATTGGTATATCGAGAGATGCAGCAATCGCCTTCTCATTGACAAGCGGTCGTCCGGTGACGCGGACAACCGGCTCCTGCCGCGCGACGGCGGCAGATAGCGGCACCGGTGCCGGAGCCATATCACACCCGACTGACCAGCTGGCAACCAGCAGAAGAACCAGTCGGGCCACACGGTCTGCCAACTTTCTGGTCAGTCTCCGACTATCACCTGACAAAAACAGCATCTCGTTCATTGCCTCTCCAGTCCTCCCGATTGGCCTTCCCCGTCAAACCCGCCGCCGCTGTTGAACTCGGATCGATCATCAAGCGTTTCCGGCAGAGCAACCCGGTACTCTTCCGACATCCACCGACCGAGATCGATCATTCGGCAACGCTCGGAACAGAAAGGTCGGGAGGTGCTCCCCTCGGACACACGTTCTTTGCGGCAGGTTGGGCATAACTCTGTCATACCCCTTCAGAATAGCGCAAAGACGGGGAAACGGAAAGAAGCTCTACACCATGGCGCCAGGCTGCCGGCGAAGTGCTATCTGGCTGAGTAATATCCGGGTGATATCTGGCGGAACACCGGGAGGCGAGAGGAGCCGACCGATGGCCCTGCTCAGGGTTCGATGGGATCAAAATTTATGACGCGTGACGAGGGGATGACCCGGAAGGAGGCGCCGTCGGTCCCGGACGAGAGCAGCAACTCCTGTTCGACGTTGTCCTGGAGGCCACGGGGAGCACCAAGCCCCCTCCCCGCCCGGGCTTCATCGCCGAAGCCAGCCGCCGCCGGTGGCGCCACCACATCACGCGCCACCTCACGCAGACGAAAGTCGAACAGATCAGACCGGGCGTCGTGCCCGGGAATG
>CAIKMY010000114.1 GCA_903828635.1 uncultured Acidobacteriota bacterium | reverse complement strand
CGGAAGCAGTGATTGAGGCAGCGGTCCGTGCGGCGGCAAAAGCAGCTGAACTGATCGATCTCACTCAGCATTCAGGGGTTCATCCGCGAATTGGTGCGCTCGATGTCCTGCCGCTGGTTCCGATCAGGGGGGTAACGATGGAGGAGTGCGTCGAGCTGGCAAAGCTTGCCGGCCGGCGAATTGCCGAGGAGGTTGGAATCCCTGTCTATCTTTATGAGCGAGCGGCGACGCGCCCTGATCGGATCGATCTTGCCGAGGTTCGGCGCTCTCAGTTCGAGAAGCTGCGTGATGAGATCGAGACCGACCCGCGGCGCTATCCCGACTTTGGCCAGCCGCGAATTCACCCGACCGCCGGGGCGATGGCGGTTGGCGCGCGCATGCCGCTCATTGCCTGCAACGTCAACCTCGCGACCGACGACCTGGCGATTGCCCGCCGCATTGCCCGCGCGGTACGCGGTCGTGATGGCGGGTTGCGCTATGTCAAGGCACTCGGGCTCGAACTCAGGAATCGCCGTTGCGTGCAGGTCTCAATGAACCTCGTCAATTATGAGGCTACCCCGATCTTTCGCGTTTTCGAGATGATCCGCCTCGAGGCGGAGCGCTACGGTGTCGCCATAGTCGGTTGCGAGGTGATCGGATTGATTCCCCAGGCCGCACTCAATGATACTGCCGAGCATTACCTGCGACTGGAGAATTATTCGCCCGATATCATTCTTGAAAACCGCCTGCAGGCGGCGCTGGCGGTGACGGGAATCGGGATCGGTGATCGTGACGCAGAGAGCCATTCGCCGCTGCACTCTGTCGAGCCGCTGCACTCTGTCGAGCCGAAGGATCTGACGCTCGATGCCTTTGCGCGAGAGGTGGCCTCGATCTCACCGACGCTCGCCGGCGGCAGCGCCGCCGCTTATGCCGGATCCCTCGCCGCGGCGCTCGGCGCCATGGTCTGCCGGGTGGCCGGCGGACAGCATCCGGCCTTTGCCGATGATTTTAGTCGCGTGCTTGAACAGCTTGAGCAGATCTGCTCCGACCTGCGACTGGCAGTGAGGGAAGAGGCCGAGGCGCGCATCAATGTCCTTGATGCCATTGCGCTGCCGCGAGGTAATGAGGCCGAACGGCTGGCACGCATCAACGCGATCGAGGAGGCAACGAAGAGCGCGATTGCCATTCCACTCCGCGTCGTCCAAAATTCGAGTGAGTCGCTCGAACTGCTGCATGAGCTGACGGAGATGGGCACGGGGGCGTCACTCACTGACATTGCCGCCGGGGCTCAACTGGCGTCGGCGGCCCTGACTGCCTCCGCCTGCACCATTCTCAGTCAGCTCATTCTTGGCAGCGATGAGGACCTCAGTCAGGCGAGGCGCCAGGAACTGCGTGACTCGATGAAGCGCGGACGCGAGATCGCCGCCGAAATCGAGTCGCTCTTCTTCAGCGTCTATCCTTTGTAATCCATGATCGATCGGTAATTCGTCTGTTTTGCTGATTGGCAACAAGAGAAGTCGGAGATGATGAGATGAGAATGCGGAGAGTTCTATCATTCGCCCTGACAGCGGTACTGCTCTTCTCGGCATTGACGGTGCCGGTGAGGCGGCCGTCGGTCGAGCCATTACGCACCGCCGAAGCGGCCTCGCGGCCGCCGGAGCGCGGGCGTCACGGGATGGTCTCCTCGGTGAGCGAGATCGCTTCGCAGGTTGGTGTCGATATCATGAAGCGTGGTGGCAATGCCGTCGACGCCGCCGTCGCTGTCGGGCTTGCGCTTGCCGTTGTCTGGCCCTCTGCCGGAAACCTTGGCGGCGGTGGCTTCATGGTGATTCGCCTCGCCGATGGGCGGAGCACGGCGATCGATTATCGCGAGATGGGACCGGCCGCGGCCCATCGTAACGTCTACCTCGACGCGAAGGGCGAATATATCAAGGAATCCTCGCAGTATGGCCACCGCGCCGCCGGTGTTCCCGGGACGGTTGCCGGGCTCTCGCTGGCATTGAAAAAGTATGGCACCCTGAAGTGGGCGGATGTCGTCGAGCCCGCACGCCGGCTTGCCGCCGATGGCTTCACCGTCTGGTATCAGCTTGAACGCAGCCTCAAATCGTCGGGCGATCAGCTCTCACGCTACCCCGAGACAAAGCGGATCTTCCTGCGTGATGGAAAACCCTACGAGGCCGGTGACCTCTTCCGCCAGCCGGAACTGGCCTCGGTGCTTGCTCGCCTTCAGAGCATCGGACCTGACGAGTTTTATACCGGTCAGACCGCCCGCCTGATCGAGGCGGCGATGAAGCGCGCCGCTGCCGGAGGTCAACCCTGGATGACCGTCGATGATCTCAAGGCCTACCGTGCGGTTGAGCGTCAACCCCTGCGAGGAACCTATCGCGGACACGAGATCATAACCATGCCGCCGCCATCCTCCGGAGGGATCGCCATGCTTGAGATGCTCAACATTCTTGAGCGCTACGATCTGAAGGCCACGGGACCGGGCTCGGCGCAGACGATCCACCTCCAGGTTGAGGCGATGCGTCGTGCCTTTGCTGATCGCGCCGAGCATCTCGGTGACCCCGATTTCGTCAAGGTGCCCGTGGCCGGCCTCACCTCGCGGGCCTATGCCGACAGGCTTGCCACGACCATCGATCCGGTTCGCGCCTCTTCCTCCGCCGAGATCAAAGCCGGCAATCCGCCGCCACACGAATCGGAGGAGACAACCCACTTCACCGTTGTTGATCGCCTTGGCAATGTCGTCTCGAATACTTATACCCTCAATGACAGCTATGGTAATAAAATTACCGTTGAGGGAGCCGGTTTTCTGCTCAACAATGAGATGGACGATTTCGCTCCCAAGCCGGGTTCGCCAAACTTTTATGGGCTGATCCAGGGTGAGGCCAACGCCGTTGCTGCTCGCAAGCGGCCACTCTCGTCGATGACGCCGACTATTGTCCTCAAGGATGGCAAGCTGCTCTTCGCCGTCGGCAGCCCTGGCGGACCAACAATCATCAACACCGTTACCCAGATCGTCATCGATATCATCGACTTTGGCATGAATATCCAGCAGGCGATCGACTGGCCACGCATTCATCATCAGTGGATGCCCGATGAGATTCGTTACGAGCCGTTTGGCATCAACCCTGATACGATGGTTCGCTTGCAGTCGATGGGCCACAAGTTTGCCGCCAACCCGCGATCGATCGGCGATGCCGAGGGCATCATGATCGAGGACAAGACCGGCGTCAGGCTTGGCGGCAGCGATCCGCGTCTCAATGGGAAGTCGGTTGGCTATTAGCCCTGGCGGCTGCTCATGGGGTAGAACTCCTGCCTGAGGAAGGGGAAGAGCGCGAAGGTGACGGCTGGCTGGTAGAGCTGGAGCCGGGTGATGCGGCCATCCGAGAGGATGCCGACGGCACCTTCCTGCTGCTTGGAGTTGGCACGACCGAAGAAGCGGTCATCCGCCTCGCCAAGTTCGAGGCCGTCGCGGATCATCGCCGCGATCGGCTCGGGCAGGAGGAATCTTCCGGTTTGCCCCCTCCCGACTCGCCCTTCGCGGTCGATGATCACTGCCCAGGCATAGGCCCACATCCCGTCCGCCCCGTCGAGGACACCGCCCTCGATGCCAACGCCATAGCCGGCTGTGGCGACCACTTCCAGCGACTGTCGTGCGCGATTGAGGGCACCGGTCACCATCTCCTCGTCCGAGAGTGGCTGCGCACGAACACCAGAGTCGGTGGAGACCCCGATTGCTTGCGCCTCCGGCCAGAAGAGTGTCACCGCGCTCGCGACGCTCCCAACCTTGACCGGATTGGTCGATCCGACGGCAAAGATGTGATGGTTGCTCATGCGGTCTATCAATAGCCGATTTTGCAGGAAAAGAGAAAGGTTATGCGCTCAACCGAACTGAAAAATATTGCCCGGGAGATTTTTGACGAAACACTGAAGCTGATCGATGTCGAGGCGGTTGTCCGTCAGGCCTTACGGTCAGAGGATGGTCGGTTGATCATTAACGGCGAGTCGATTCCGCTCTCTGACTATTCGACAGTGCTGACGATCGCGATTGGCAAGGCCTCAGTGGCAATGGCGAGGGCGGCAACAGCAATCCTCGGTGAGCGACTCACAGCCGGCCTTGTGGTGACCAATGCCATTGTTGGTGAGGCTCCCGCGCGGCTGCCCGTCTTCCCTGGAGGCCATCCAACGCCAAACCGCGAGAGTATCGAGGCCGCCAACTTCGCGCTCGAACTGCTGCACCGGCACGACAGTCCGCAAACCCTGATTCTCTTTCTGATCTCTGGTGGAGGTTCGGCCATGTTTGAGCGTCCGGCCGATCCGGCGATGACCCTCGAAGACCTCCAATCGGTCAACCGCACGCTGGTTGGCTGTGGCGCGGTCATCGGCGAGATGAACACCGTCCGTCGGCGTCTCTCCGCCGTCAAGGGAGGCCGCCTTGCCGATGCCGCCCCCGCCTCGCGCCAGCTCTCGCTTTACCTCTCGGATGTCAACAGCAATGACCTGGCCGCCGTGGCCTCCGGCCCGACCCTGCCCGATCCGTCATCTGACGCCGATCTTGCACGTATAGTCGAGCGCTATGATCTGCTCTCCAAATTTCCGCCGAGTGCCGCGCAGATACTGGCCACTGTCGTCACCACCCGCAAAACTCCCGAGGTTGCCGCCGCAACTCGCACGCACCACCTGCTGCTCGATAATCGCGAAGTCGTCGCCATCGCCAGCCGCATCGCCGCCGATCGCTTCAACCTTATCACCGCGATTGCCGATGACCTTGTCGAAGATGAGGTTCAGTCGCTTGCCACCGAGCATCTTGACCGCCTCGCGGCACTGCAGTTGGCCCACCCCGATCGCGCCGTCTGCCTCGTCTCCGGTGGCGAGGCCGTCTGCCCCGTGCGTGGTAATGGGCGCGGCGGACGCAGTCAGGAGTTTGCCCTCCGGGTCGCGCTCGCCATCGAGCGGCGCCGGATGGCCCGGGTTGCCGTCCTTGCCGCCGGCACCGATGGGATCGATGGCAACAGTCCGGCCGCCGGCGCTGTCGCCGATGACTCAACCACCGCTCGTGCCCGCGCTGCCGGCATCATTCCCGAAGAGGCACTTGAATGCAGCGACTCCTTCAGCCTCTTTGAGGCCATCGGCGACTCGATCATCACCGGTCCTACCGGTAACAATCTTCGCGACCTGCGCCTGCTGATTTCGGCACCCTGATCTTCCTCTCAGCCGGAGACTCTCCTCCCGGTGCCGCCGGAGCGTGGCCCTCCGGGCTGACGTATCTCCACCTGGCGCTCGAAGAGCTCCATCACCGGATACCAGGCACCTTCGCTGGCAAAGGGGACATACTCGAAGCCACGTCCGAAGGGATCGTCGGTCAGCTTCTTCGTGTAATCGATGCCCAGCGCCGAGTAGACTGTTGCCGCGATATCCTCATAGCCGATCGGACGGTTCTGTGACCAGCCTGGATCCTTCGTCGTCCCGCCGTCAGCCGTCGTCTCGCCGATAATCCTGCCGCCGCTGACTCCGCCACCCGCCAATACCGCAAAGTGCTGAAAGAAGTGGTCGCGCCCGTTCTGTCCCGTCAATGGCCCAACCGTGCGCCCGAACTCGCCCATGGCCACGACCAGCGTCTCTGAGAGCAACGTCCCTCCTCGCTTGCCCGGCAAGGACGCAAGGTCGTCCAGCAGTCTTCCCAGCCCCTTGTCGAGCGCCCCGGCCATCGGATAAATTCCGTCCACCCGGTCGTAGATGTCCTGATGATGATCCCAGCCGTCCAGCCGGATGTGAACAAAGCGCGTTCCCTGATCGGCCTTGAGCAGGTTGCGTGCAACGATACACGAATTGCCAAACCCGGTTCCACCATAGCGATCCTGCTCCTCACTCGTGAAGCGAAAGGCCTCCTCGACCGCCGGATCGT
>CAIKMY010000113.1 GCA_903828635.1 uncultured Acidobacteriota bacterium | reverse complement strand
GTACCATGTAATCCGGCAGCCGTTCGCGCAGAAACTGTCGGAGATAGCCGGGCGTTGGCAGGTTATCACCACTCGGCACGATGTAACCGACCAATCGCTTCCCTGCTCTGGCATCTTCGATGACTGCGACGGCTGCCGCCGCCACCCCATCGCCTGCCCGCAGTGCTGTCTCGATCTCTCCCAGCTCAATGCGATAGCCGCGGATCTTCACCTGGTCGTCAACTCGGCCAACATAATCGAGTCGGCCATCAACACGGTAGCGCACGAGGTCACCGGTACAGTAAATGCGCGCCTTGCCGCCTTGTCGAAATGGATGCCGGATGAACTTTTCACGAGTCAGATCCTCGCGATGAAGATACCCACGCGCCAGACAGTCACCGCCGAGGCAGAGCTCACCGACAATGCCAATTGGCACCGGTTGCCGATGTTGATCGAGCACAAAGGCCTCAACATTGGCCAGTGGTCGACCAATTGGCGGATCGACATTTGCCGGCAGGCATTCTTCAAGAGTCACGCCAACAGTCCCCTCAGTCGGGCCGTAAGCATTGATGAAAATCCGCCCGGGCTGCCAACGCTCGACGATCTCACGAGTGCAGCGCTCACCACCGGTCATGACGATTGCGAGGTCGTTGAGTCCCGATGGATCGAGCAGACGCAGCACTGATGCCGGCAGCGTCGCGACGGTAACCGATTCGCGCTGCAGCAGATCATGCAGTTCATCCATCGAACTCAGGCGCTCCTGCGAAGCCATGACCAGCTGCGAGCCACTGCCGAAACAGAGTGCCAGCTCCCAGATCGAGGCATCGAAACTGAGTGGCGAAAACTGCAACACGCGATTCTGAGGTGCCAGGGAGAAGCGTTCACGCAGCAAATGAACCAGATTGCGCAGCCCACGATGCTCAACCATCACCCCTTTCGGCTGGCCGGTCGAGCCTGAGGTATAGATGACATAGGCAAGATGATGCAGCTCAGCGGCATTATTGAGATTCTCACCACTCTCGCGTTCAATCTCGGCCACGTCACTGTCAAGACGAAGGAGCCTCACCCCGTCGGTTGGCAGCAGACCAGTCAGGGCATCCATCGTCAGCAGCATCGCGGCTTGTGAATCACGCAGCATGAAGCCAAGCCGCTCTGCCGGATAACGCGGATCGAGTGGCAGATAAGCTCCACCTGACTTCATGATGGCAAGGAATCCGATCACGGCCTCGAATGAGCGCTCTGCCAGGAGGGCAACGATGCTCTCCGGCCCGATCCCCTGCCGGTGCAGGTATCGGGCCAGCCGGTTGGCGTGCTGATTGAGTTCGCGATAATCAAGCAGCCGACCATCAAAGCTGATTGCCGGAGCATTTGGTTGCCGTTCAACAATCTGCTCGAAGAGTCGGTTGAAAGGCTCGCTGCCAGGAAATTCGATTCGATTGCCCGACCACTCATCGAGAATCAGCGACCGTTCATCCCCGGAGAGGTAGTCGATTCGGCCGATGGCCTGGTTTGGTTGATCGAGCAGCTTCGTGAGCAGCCTCTCGAAATGGCCAGCCATGCGCCTGATCGTCTCCTCATCGAAGAGGTCAGTATTGAATTCGAACGCCCCGCCAAGCCGATCTCCTTCTTCGCTCATAAAGAGCGTCAGATCAAACTTTGATGCGCCGCTGTGTGATTCAAACGGTTCGATCGTCAGACCTGATCCTGGCAACCGCTGAATGCGCTGCGGGCTGTTCTGCAGTACAAACATCACCTGGAATAGCGGAGAGTGGCCCGGATCGCGCGCCGGACGCGAAGCGTCAACCAGAGTCTCGAAGGGCAGATCCTGATGGGCATACGCGCCGAGTGCAGCCTCGCGGGTGCGCTGCACCACTTCATCAAACGTCGGTTCTCCGCGCAGGTCACCACGCATCACCAGCGTGTTGACGAAGAATCCAACGATGCCCTCCGCCTGAGACCGGTTGCGGTTGGCAATCGGGGTGCCGATATTGATCAATTCCTGTCTGCTGTAACGATGGAGCAGCGCCGCAAAAGCGCTCAGCAGAACCATGAACGAGGTCGCCCCCTGCTGACGGGCATATTCGTGAATCCTGACGGAGAGTCGATCGGGAAAATCGAAGGCGACTGCCGCCCCGGCGTGGGTTTGTACCGGAGGACGCGGTCGATCGGTTGGCAATTCGAGCAGATCAGGGCTGCCGGCAAGATGATCACGCCACCAGGCAATTTCACGGTCAAGCCGCTCACCGCTGAGTAGTCTCCGCTGCCAGCAGGCAAAGTCGGCATACTGGATCGTCAGTGGAGCCAGTGGTGAGGGACGTCCGTGGCTGAAGGCATCGTAAAGCGCGACGATCTCGCGAAAGAGCAGATTGGCCGACCAGTCGTCGGTGATGATGTGATGCATTGTCAGAAGCAGCAGACGATCCTCATCGCCAAGTTCGATCAGCGAAGCGCGCAACAACGGCCCGACGGCCAGATCAAAGGGCTGGCGTGCCTCGATCCCGGCAAGACGCCTGGCTTCCTGCTCACGTTCTGGTTCAGGCAGGTATCGAAGGTCAGTCACCGGCAGGTCGAAATTGATACTTGCGGCAATTCTCTGTACCGGCTTGCCAGCGATCTCGGCGAATGTCGTTCGCAACGACTCATGTCGCCTGATCACCTCGTCGAGACAGCGCCGCAGAACCTGCGGATCGAGCGGCCCTCGCATTCTGAAGGCCTCGGGGATGTTGTAACCAGCGCTCTGCGGATCAAATTGATCAAGAAACCAGAGGCGTTGCTGCGCAAAGGAGAGTGGCAACTCACCGTCACGGGCTGTTGGCACGATCGGCGGCTCCGCAGTTCCATCTGTCCCACCTTGCAGACTGACGATACATTCCGCCAGCGCGGCAATCGTTGGAAACTCGAAGATGTTGCGCAGCGGCAGATCGAATCCGAGCGTATCGCTCACCCGCGAGACTACCTGTGTCGCCAGCAGTGAGTGCCCGCCAAGCTCGAAGAAATTATCCTCAACGCCAACCTGCTCGATGCAGAGAACCTCCTGCCAGATTCGTGCCAGTGCTTTTTCGAGTGGTGTCCGTGGTGGGATGGAGGGCGTCACGTCATCGCGATGGCTCCAGTCGGGCGCGGGAAGAGCCTGTCGATCGATCTTGCCGTTGGCGCTCAATGGCAGCTTCCCGATCGTCACCAGCGCCGTCGGCAGCATGTAGGCCGGCAGGTGTTCGAGAATCAGTCGTCGAAGCTGCGCCGGAATCGGCTCAAGCCCCTCCACCGGCACCACCCAGGCAACAAGGCAATCGACACCACGCGCATCGGGACTGACACCGACAACTGCCTCACGCACTGCGGGTGATTGCCGGAGCACTGACTCGATTTCGCCCGGCTCGATGCGCAAGCCGCGGATCTTGATCTGGTGGTCGGCTCGCCCAAGGAACTGCACGCTGCCGTCTGCCAGATAGCGTGCCAGATCGCCGGTGCGATAAAGCCTCGTCGCCATCCCGGGTCTGCCGGCGGGTGCCCACTCGATGAAGCGCTCGGCGGTCAGATCCGGTCGCTTGAGATAGCCGCGTGCCAGCCCCGCGCCACCAACATAAAGTTCGCCGGCAACTCCTATCGGCTGCGGTGCACGCCGTGAATCAAGGACGTGGATCTTCGTGTTGGCCAGTGGTCTGCCAATCGGCATGTACTCGTCAGATCCAAGTCCGAGTGGTACGCCATCACAATAGGTACTGTCGATCGTCGCCTCTGTCAGCCCGAATGAATTGATCAGTCGGGTCTCCGGAGAGCAGAAGCGCCGAAAGCGGCGGAACTCGCTGACATAGAGTGTGTCCGATCCGCAGATCAGCAGCTTCATTGGTCTGAGGCGACTCCCGCTGGCATCGAGGTGATCAATAAGCAGCCGCAGAACTGCCGGCACAAATTCGGCGCATTCGATCTCTTCGCCATTGAGCAGCGACAGCAGGCGCTGTGGGGCCAGCAGATCCTCGCGCGGACAGACCACAAGCTTTGCTCCCGAACAGAGCGCGCGCACCAGATCCCCGCTGAAGACATCAAAGGTGAAGTTCGCCATCTGCAGATGGCTTCGTATCGTATCGAGCCTCCAGGCGTGATTCCACGCATGCCAGGCATTGAGCAGGCTGGCACGCTCGATCATGACGCCTTTTGGTCTGCCGGTTGTTCCCGAAGTGTAGAGGATATAGGCCAGCGATCCGGGGCCGGCAATTGGTTTGAGGTTGCGACGACTCTCGCGAGTGATCCGCTCGTTGTCGGCATCCGGCAGAACCAATCGCAGGCCGGTGAACGGTAATCTGTTGGCCGTCTCTGCGTCGGTGATCAGCAGCGACATCGCCGTCTCGTCGATAATGTATCGTGTCCGGTCGGCAGGATTGAGCGGATCGAGCGGGACATAGGCCCCTCCCGACTTGAGCACTGCCAGGACCGCGACGATCATCCCGATGGAGCGATCGAGACAGATACCAATCGGTGATTCCGGTCTTGCACCGTGGCGACGCAGATGCCGCGCCAGCTTGTTGACGCGCTCGTTGAGTTCGCCATAACTGATCCTCTCGGCTCCGCAGGCCACGGCAATGGCTTCGGGGGTCGTCGCGGCGTGATACTCGAAGAGGCCAACGATATCCCTGTCTTCAGGTGACACCGGAAAACTGACCGCCGTGCAATTCCATTCGACAAGGATCTGCTCGCGCTCGGCCTCACTCATCAATTGCAATTCGGCAATTGATTGCTGAGGCCGGCGAATCGCATCGTCGAGCAGATTGCGGTAGTGACACACCATGCGCTCGATCGTCTCTCGATCGAAGAGATCGGTATTGTATTCGACCGAGATATCAAGTCCTTCAGCCGTCTCGGCGACCGACATCGTCAGGTCACAGGTGGCAACTCCGCCATCGACTTCCATCTGACTGACCTGCAACCCGGCAATCTCTCCCGATGTCGCCGGAGCATTTTGCAAAATGAACATCGTCTGGAAGAGGGGCGACCGGCTCATGTCGCGTTCCGGTTGAAGCTCCTCGATGAGCATTTCAAATGGCAGATCCTGATGATCGTAGGCACCAAGAGTCACCTCGCGCACCCGGCGTACCACTTCGCCAAAGCCCGGATCACCGGAGAGATCGACGCGCAGTGCCAATGTATTGATGAAACAACCAATCAGGCCCTCGATCTCTGCACGACGACGATTGGCAATAGGCGACCCGACGATGATATCGGTTTGACCACTGTATCTTGAGAGCAACACATCAAAAGCAGCCAGCAGTGTCATGAAGAGTGTCGCCCCCTCGGCACGTGCAAATACAGCGACCTCACGAGCCAGTGAAGAGGGTATCGTCAGCGAAATCGATGATCCATTCGATGTCTGCACGGCCGGACGCGGTCGATCAGTCGGCAGATTGAGCACTGGCAGCTCACCCTGCAAATGCTCACGCCACCACGCAACCTGCCGCTCGCGCCCGGGACCATCAAGCCGTTCACGCTGCCAGCAGGCATAGTCGGCATACTGAATCGGCAGATCAGGCAGTGGTGCGGGTATACCGCGCGAAAAGGCGTCATAATACACGACCATTTCGCGCACGAGCACTCCCATTGACCAGCCATCGGAGACGATGTGATGCATCGTCAGGAGCAGAACGTGGTCATTCGGTGCAAGGCGAATGAGAGCCGTTCGCAGCAGCGGCCCGGATTCAAGGTCGAATGGCCGGCGCGCCTCCTCACGAATCAGTCGCTGCAACTCGATTTCCCGGCTCTGCGGATCACGTGCTCCGAGGTCGATCAGCGGCAGATCGATCTGCAAAGATTGAGTGACGACCTGCATCGGTTCGCCATTCTCACTGGTAAAGGTAGTTCGCAGCGACTCGTGGCGACTGATGATCCCATTAAAAGCGCGGCGCAGAATTGCCTCGTCGATCGGGCCGGTGAGGCGCAGTGCCAGAGGGATGTTGTAATAGGGGCTGTCAGGCTCGAACCGGTCAAGAAACCACATCCGCCGCTGAGCGTATGAGGTCGGTAATACGCAGACATTGTCATCAGCGACTGGCGGCAGTGCAACCCCAACCGACGTCGAAAAGAGAGTATTGAGATCAGTCATGAGTCTTCACCTCGACGGCAAGGCTCGCAGCCTCGACCCGCCTCGTGCCACTCCCGGTAACATCAGTAACGGCTGCTCGCGGACGGCGGCGGCCCTCTCGCGATACCGGGACGATTGCCGGCTCTTCCGGCATTGCTCCACGAAGGGCGGCGGTATCGATACTGTTTGCAAGATCCGCCAGTGTCGGCGACTCGAAAAGCGTACGCAGCGCCATCTCGATGCCAAATGTCTCGCGGATGCGCGACATCACCTGTGTTGCCAGCAGGGAATGCCCGCCAAGATCGAAGAAATTATCGTCCG
>CAIKMY010000112.1 GCA_903828635.1 uncultured Acidobacteriota bacterium | reverse complement strand
CGAGCTCTTCGGCCATGAGCGCGGCGCCTTTACCGGGGCCATCGCCCGCCGCGAGGGCTGCTTTGAGCTGGCAAGCACCGGCACTCTCTTCCTCGATGAGATCGCCGAGATGCCTGTTATGCTCCAGGCCAAGTTACTGCGCGTCCTCGAAGACCGCCGCGTGCGTCGCCTCGGCAGCCCCAGGGAGATCCCCGTCGATGTTCGCGTCCTTGCCGCAACCAACAAGGATCCACTCGAAGCCGTCCGCCGCAATGAACTGCGCGAGGACCTCCTTTACCGACTCAATGTCATCCATATCAAACTGCCCCCACTGCGCGAGCGCCGCGAGGATATACCGCTCCTTGCCGAGTTCATGATCCGCGAACTGAGTACTCGCCACGAACGCCCGGCACGCATCATCTCCCCCGAAGTCCTCGAACTCTTCACCCGCCATCCATGGCCGGGCAATGTCCGCGAACTCCGCAATGTCATCGAACACGCCGTCATCGTTTGTGATCGCCAGCGTATCGAAAAACAACACATCTCACCCCAGATGTTCGACGGCCTCTCCCTCAGAAATCAGGAGACGATTACCCTCCCCGTCGGTATCTCACTCGATGAAGCCGAACGTCAGCTTATCCTTCGTACCCTCATCAAAACCAATAACAACAAGACCCGCGCCGCTGAACAGCTCCAGGTCAGCCTCAAGACCCTCCACAATAAACTCAAGGCCTATCGCGAGGAGGAGGAGTAGATTGATTGGTCACTCGTTCTCAAACCGGGCGTCCGGGCATCGGCAGCGTTCCTTCAGAACGCCTCTGGACTTTGGACAAACACATTAAACCGTCGCGGTCTCGTTCATCGATTTTCCAGTAATTTTTGAATGACTCGGGAGAAATTCAGTGTGATCTGCCATTTCGTCTCGTAACATTCGAATCAAATCCAGACACCAGGCGTGAGTTTTGTCTCTCGCTGAACTTTGAACATTCCCCGTGTCCCGAAGGGACACCGCATACCAGCCCGGGGCAACGCCCTGGGAAGCTTGCCCGACATTCCCCCGGCGTTCTGAAGGAACGCCGCATATGCCCTAATGAGCGGTTGGGGTCCGGTCGGAGGACGTGTGTCCAATCAATTATTGCTTGTCCCGATTTAACGAATCCTGATCAGTGAGGCGGCCATGGCAAAGCCGATGAAGATTACAACACGGCGGACCATCGTCTGACTGAGCCGCTGGGCAATGCCGGCAGCAGCGTAGCCTCCGATGATGGCGCCAACCGACATTATCGCCGCCATCGGCCAGTCGACCAGACCGGCATAGACGAAATAGATCGAGGCGGTAGCATTGATGATCGAGCCAAGGACATTCTTGAGCGCGTTCATCTGGTGGATATTGCCGATGCCCATCATGCCAAGGACGGCGAGCATGAGAATCCCCATGCCAGCACCAAAATATCCACCGTAGGTCGCAACGAGGAGCTGATAAAACGAGGCCCCAATCAGCCAGCGTGGCGTCACCGGATGCTGTATCCGCTGATCGCTGCGGAGCCATCGCTGGACCGTTCCCTGGATCATGAAGAGGATTGTCGCGAAGGCGATCAGCAGGGGAACGAGCAGCTCGAATGTCGGCGGCGGAGTCAGCCGCAGCAACACGGCACCGGTGACACCACCGATCAGGCTCGGAATCCCGAGGACGAAATAGCGGCGACTGGTCGTCTTCAACTGCTCGCGATAGCCGTAGATGCTGCTCCAGCCGCCAGGGACAAGGGCAAAGGCGTTGGTCGCATTGGCGACAATTGGCGGGAGCCCGGCCTGAATCAGGGCGGGAAAGGTGAGCAGTGTCCCTCCACCGGCAACCGAATTGAGCATCCCCGCTCCGGTCGCGGCCAGAAAGACAAGAATCATTTTGATCAGCAACAGAGTGGTCATGCTGTATCTGACCTTACCTGACCTGATCAGCCGCGATCAGGCATTGTCGAGACTCTGGTTATCGGACCTTATCAGGACGAAACGCCGCTCATCCCGGCGTGAGCCTTGACGAGCGGCGTCAATCATCGCGCTGACCGACTATCAGACGGTTCGCAGCGCCAATCCTGCATCTGAAGCTTCAGACCTGGCCAAGCGGTGTCGGCCAGCCGCGACGGGCGAAATAATCGCTCATCGTCATCACCAGCAGAATCACCAGCCAGAAGAGCCCGGCAATGACGATCACCTGGGTCAGGCGCGAGCTGTAACGCACGTGCATGAAATAGAGAATGACCAGTGTCGCCTTGATCACCGCCACTGTCAGGGCGACGATGATGTTGAGCGGCCCCCAGACTGGCGCCAGATCGAGCCTTGCCACGGCGACGGTGATCGCCGTGAAGACCATGAGTGCACCAAAGATCGCGAAGTAGATCTTCGGTGAGACAATATGATGTTCAGTATGTTCCGACATAAAGTTGCTCAGCCTCGCAATGATGATCAAACCCCTTGCCCACAGTGGCTCAGTGGCCGGTGAGGTGGTACCCCGTCAAATAGAGCAACGGGAAGAGGAAGATCCAGACGATATCGACAAAGTGCCAGTAGAGCCCGCAGATCTCGACCGGTGAGTTGTAGCTCGTCGTGAATCGCCCCTTATGGGCCATCCAGATGAGGACGAGCAGCATACCGGCGCCGATGATCATGTGAAGAGCGTGCAGCCCGGTCATCGCGAAGTAGATCCAGAGGAAGACCCGCACCGGCTGATGATACTGCACGGCGAGATGCTCCGGATCCGGACCGTAGAATCCCATGGCGGGAAAGAGGTGATGCTCGAACTTCTCGCGATACTCGAAATACTTGACCACCAGAAAGACGAGGCCAAGAACCAGCGTCACCCCGAGGTAGCCAACCAGCTTCTTCCGATCTCCGACCTGGGAAGAATAGACGGCCATCGCCATGGTGACGCTGCTGACGATCAGCACCACCGTATTCAGCCCACCAAGCGGGACACTGAGAAGATGGCTTCCCTGCTCAAATCCCGACGGATAGGTCGTACGGAAGATGGCATAGACAAGAAACATCCCGCCGAAGAACATCAGCTCTGTCAGCAGGAAGATCCACATGCCGATCGTGCCGGCTTCCCGCTGCTGCTCCATCGACGAAAAGTGATGGGCCAGACCATATTGCGATGCATGACTCTCAGACAAGGCTCAATCCTCCAATGGTTGGTCAGGCAATTTATCAGGCGTGTACCGCGTCGACCTTGCCCGCGTTACGGATCTCCTCGACGTGCTCGAACTCATAGGCCTCGGTCGTTACCACCGGGCTGTAGGTGAAGTTCTCGGTTGGCGGCGGCGAGGCCGTCTGCCACTCGAGGCCAAAGGCAGCCCACGGATTGTTGCCGGCCGGCTTGCCGTACTTCAGCGACCAGGTCAGGTAAAAGAGAGGAATGATGAAGCCGACCGCCAGCACTGACGCCCCGGCACTCGAGAGCACGTGCAGCACCTGGAACTCAGGAACATAGGCGTAATAACGACGCGGCATCCCAAGGTAACCAAGAATGAACTGCGGGAAGAAGGTAAAGTTGAATCCGATAAAGATGATCGCCGCTGAGATTCTGCCCCACGTCTCCGGGTAGAGCTTCCCGGTCATCTTCGGCCACCAGTAGTGCAGCCCGCCAAGGTAACCGATGATTGCCCCGCCGACCATCACGTAGTG
>CAIKMY010000111.1 GCA_903828635.1 uncultured Acidobacteriota bacterium | reverse complement strand
GGCGATCGTGCTGGTAATTCTCGTCGCCTTCGTCGGCTTCAGGGAGTGGCGCTCGGCGCTGCTGGTGGCACTCTCGATCCCGCTGACGCTGGCCATGACCTTTGGGATGATGCACCTGCTTGGCGTTGACCTGCAGCAGGTCTCGATCGCCTCACTGATTCTCGCGCTCGGGCTGTTGGTTGATGATCCGGTGGTTGCCAGCGATGCCATCAAACGCGAACTCTCACAGGGCAGGCCGATCGCCACTGCCGCCTGGCTCGGGCCAAGCAAGCTGGCCGAGGCGATCCTTTACGCGACCATCACCAATATCGTCGCCTACCTGCCACTGCTGCTTGTCAGCGGCAGTACCGGAGTCTTCATTTGGAGCCTGCCGGTCGTCATCGGCTGCTCACTGGTCGCCTCACGCATCGTCTCGATGACCTTCATCCCGTTTCTCGCCGTCTACTTGTTGCGCCCATCGAAGCGCCCCGAGCGCACGATCGAGGAGATGCGTCAGCAGGGGTTCAGTGGCCTCT
Organism: uncultured Acidobacteriota bacterium; assembly: GCA_903828635.1. Classification (GTDB taxonomy): domain Bacteria; phylum Acidobacteriota; class Blastocatellia; order RBC074; family RBC074; genus CAIOZW01. The sequence goes on along the minus strand of CAIKMY010000111.1, from coordinate 1,824 downwards.
ACTATCGCGTCGGACTCTGGGCACTCGACAATCGCTGGAAGACGCTGGTTATTTCGCTTCTCTTCCTTGTTGCCGGCGGGCTTGTCGCCCGCACTCTGCGCACCGAATTCTTTCCGAAAGATCTCTCCTACCTCTCGTATCTGAATGTCTGGTTGCCAGAGGATGCGGCGCTCTCGGCGACGGGTGAGGCGGCACGACGGGCGGAGGATGTCGTGCGCGAAGTGGCGACCGAGTATGGCCGGCAGCATCCCGACGAGGATGGGCGGCCGCGTGAGGTGCTCCGCTCGCTGACCAGCTTTGTTGGCGGCGGCGGACCGCGATTCTGGTTCTCGGTTGCACCCGAGCATCGCCAACTCAACTATGCCCAGGTTCTGCTTGAGGTGCGCGACAAGCATGATACCAATGCGATGGTTCCTTTGCTGCAGGATGCACTCTCGGCAAAAGTACCGGGCGCACGGATCGATGTTCGCCAGCTGGAGACGAGTCGCGCCATCGATGCGCCAGTCGAGGTGCGGATCTCGGGGCAGGATATTGTCAGGCTGCGTGAGATCGCCGAGGAGGTCAAGGGAGTCTTCCGCGCGATCCCGCTGACGGCGCGCGTTCGTGATGATTGGGGTGCCGAAAGCTTCGTCGCCAGCCTCGACATCGATCCTGATCGCGCCAATCTCGCCGGCATCACCAACCTCGATGTCGCGGCATCATCGGCCGTCGGCATCAGCGGCTATCCGATCACTCAGTTACGCGAGGGCAATCGCCAGATCCCCGTCCTCTTTCGCCTGCGTCCGGAGGAGCGCACCGGGATCTCTGATCTGCGCAACCTCTATGTCTACTCATTGCAGAGCCCGGCACGGGCACCGCTCCGCCAGATTTCGCAACTCGACTATGGTCTGCGTGACGAGAAGATCCGCCGCCGCAACCAGTTTCGGACGATTACCGTCTCCTGCTTTCCGGTCAGCGGTGTCCTGCCCTCCCAGGTCTACAATGCCGCTCGCGAGCGACTCGATGCCATTGAAAAGCAGCTTCCCGCCGGCTACAGGTTTGGCGTCGGTGGCGAAAGAGAGCAGCGCCTCAAGGGATTCCGTGACCTCGCGCTGGTCATGGTCGTCTCGATTGTTGCCATCTTCCTCGCACTCGTCGTCCAGTTTCGCCACGCCATCAAGCCGCTGCTCGTCTTCTCGGCAATCCCCTTCGGCATGGTCGGTGCTTTCGTTGCCCTCGCGGTTATGCAAGCTCCATTTGGCTTTATCGCCTTTCTCGGTATCGCCAGCCTCATCGGTGTTATCGTCTCGCACGTCATCGTCCTCTTTGATTTCGTCGAGGAGAAGCGCGTCGAGGGCGAGCCTCTTCGTGAAGCCCTGCTCGATGCCGGCATCGCCCGGCTCCGCCCCGTAATGATCACCGTCGGCGCCACCGTCTTCGGACTGGTCCCGCTGGCAATGCATGGCGGTCCCCTCTGGGAGGCCCTCTGCTACGCTCAGATCGGTGGCCTGCTGCTGGCAAACTATGTCACCAAGCTGCTTGTCCCCGCGCTCTATGCCATCGCTGTCCTCGATCTCAAATTGATCAAATGGGTCGAACGCCCTCATATGAGGACTACACCGCTGGCGACAAGGCCCTTCGCCTGATTAATGGAGAATTGAGAATGGAGAATTGAAAATTGAAAATTGAAAATGGAGAATTGAGAATGGGTAATGGGGAATTGAAAATGGAGTAATTTATTGGACATCCCTGTTCATTTGTTCATTCTCCATTCTCCATTCTCCATTCTCCATTCTCCATTCTCCATTCTCCATTCTCCATTCTCCATTCTCAATTCTCAATTCT
>CAIKMY010000110.1 GCA_903828635.1 uncultured Acidobacteriota bacterium | reverse complement strand
GGGCGATTGCCGTCTTTTTCATCCCATTTTCAAAACGAGCGCGTATTTGGTACCACAGATTTTGTTTGACCAATGAATCCTCCTCGGTCCCCGTTGGGACTGAGGAGATGATGTCACTATTTTCTGCTCTTTCAACAATTTCCTCCTTTTCAGGAGGGGTAGGGAAAATTAAGCGATCGAAACAGGGATTTTAGGAGTATCGCTGACACCTGATTGTCGATTGACCATTTGAGGATAAATTATTGTGAAAGGTGGACATCAGTTGGTGTGTTTCATTGACTGGTACTTTCCAGAGACTCCCGATGACCAATGGAGCGCCTGCCTCAAGAAACCCTCTTGACATCCCGATCATCCCTTCACCCTGGTAGGATTTTTCGACTCCACTGTTGCAGGCAGCAAGGATTACCAGCTTGTTCCTGCTCATTCTGAAAGAGCCATTCTTCCTGCTATCTTTCAGGTCCCTTGCTCTCAGATCCTTGTCTGCAAGCACCAGTGCCGAGAAATCCGGATTCTCATTGTTGACGACCTGGTGGCCGAAAAACTGAACGATGTCGAATTCATCAATCTGGCTGAAGACTTTATCGTATGTCGCAGCAGCTTCACTGAGATTGACCCTCTTCTCATACAATTTCAGCGTCTCTTTCCACTCAGCCGGAGTGCGCTCGAGGTTGGGGTGTCTGTCGTTAAATGCCGGATCTGAAACCAGCAGGAAGTTCCCGGGTCTGCTGTTCCTCTCCTTCGCACGCCTGGTCAGCTCAACAAAGATATTGGCGCTTGGGCTGATCCCTATTGCATACTTCTCGATTGCGTACTGCCCGCCTTGTTCAGGAGATTTTAGTGCCGCAAATGACAGGCCGCTGAGTGTGCCGTCAGGAATTATAAAGATGGCCTGGCCATTCCTGATGTAGCCTTTATCCTCAAGTGGAGAGAGCAGTAATGTATATAGCTTCCTGGCAACCTGATCAATCGCATTGTTATTGTCAGGGACAGCTTCCTGCTTACTGATCCTGTTGCGAAATTCACTCACCAGTTGATTGAACTTATCAGCCGGTTGCAGTTCCCGCCGGATCATTTCAAATCTCTCCCGATTGATTACCCAGGTGATCAGCTTGTCAGGAAGCACCGAGTACTCAATGACGGTTACATCACTCGGTATCATCTCTCTGACCTGCGCCAGCATCTCCTCCGGTATCATCTGTTCAGTCACACAACTGAGCACCCTCTTTGTGTTGATCGCCTGAAAGAACTGACGTGCCCGTGAACACTCTGCATATCGAAATGCATCTTCTGCAGCATTCTCTGGTCCACTCTTCAGAATATTATCGATCGCACTCTCAAAAATGTTGTGCTCAAGGGCAAAATATGAACCAGCTGTTGCTGTATCGTCCAAATCAAGGCGATCCTTCTCAAACTCAAGGCGCTTCGTCTCCAATGTCTTAATCAGTTTATTCAGATCGTTTATGCTGTTACTCGGATTTTCCTGCACCGAGCAGAAGTAGAGTCCTTTGTGTGCTGAATAATCGAAATATGCCAGATCGCTGGTGTTGGAGTTGTTGACAACATCGTTATAATATTTCTCTGCCTTGCTATATTGTTTCCGGCTGAGGTGGTAATTGCCGAGTTCCAGCGCGGCCCGCGCCAGCATGTCGTTCTTCCTCGGACAACGGCCGGTCTGAATGTTGTAGCCTTTTTCCAAATGACATAGTGGGTTACAGATGTTATCGCTGACACTCTCGTTCTTGTCTGAACTGTTATCCGCCAGCTTTGCGTATGTTGTGCCAAGACTCATGTGGGAATAGTAGGACTGATCAAGATCATAACATTCCCCGGTTCCTTCATTCACCCGAATCGCTTCTTCAAGGAGTTCTGCCGCTAGCTTGTAATATTGCGTTGATGATATATTGCTGTTTCCCAGCTTCTCCAGAAGTTCAGCTCTCGTTGTCAGAATTCGCCAATTCAGCCGTGGACTTGTGTAATCACTCCCTGCTTCTTTCAGGCTCAGAATAATCTCTCTCTCCGCCTCATTCAGATCTCCAATGGCAATCATTTGATGCGCCCGCTGAGTATGATTCCTGACGATACCGTAGTGATCATCGATCTTCTCAGATACCTCGATTGCCTTACTGACAGAGTTGTTTGCCCTTTCATAAGATTCGGAGTTAATTTCAATGCTCGCAAGCTTGCCATAGGTCAGACTGAGTAACCATCTGTATTCCAGACGATTGAATTCATTTGCAAGTCGCTTCAAAGCGGCATAATTATTAGTCTCATGGTAATACCAGAAACCAGCGAGCATCGCTTCCACCTGATTCCCGGCCTGTTGATATATTTTTTGTGCATTATTGTAGTAATCTGCTGTTGTTGGTAATGGTTTGCCGTCAGATTTCTGACATTCAGCCGATGTCAGAGGTAATGAATTACTGCCTGATCTCCGACATTCAGCCGGTATCAGAATCATTGCCTCTCTTGCGAGGTTCATCTGAATATGTGCTTCTCGTGTCAATACCAATTGCAATGGCCTGGCATTTTGGTAAAACTTGCGAAGATCGTCGATAAACTCATCACCCAATGCATTATTACTTTTGGAGAGATTTGACAGATAACTTAATTCATCGACTATTTTTTCAGGTGGATCTGTTCCGCTGAGAAGATTCTCCGTCAGTTGCCACCAGACAACATCTCCCGTTACCCACTCACCCGCCGTGCGTGTCAGTTTCCAGGCAGCTACATCGTTCTGACTCTCTCGTGCCTGACGAAACTCTCTGAGCAGCGCTCCATCTTTCCGTGGATTACTATCACGTTTCTCAGCTTCCTGGAGATATTGTCGTGCCTCGTTTGACCATCCCGAGGTCGAGTCGAGTTTCAGGTACTCCCTCCAGGCCTTTATCTCCTCGCCGGTATTTTGGTTCTTACGATGCCACAACCCTAAATTGAATCGTGCCTGGGGTAAAAGTGGATTCAGCACTACGGCTTTGTCCAGATGTTTTCTGCTTTCGATCATGTCGGCATCATTATGAAAAAATGCCGCCCCCAGGTCGCTTTCGATTTCGGCCTGTTGCTCATTTGACAAGCCCTTGATATCAAGTGCTTGCAACAATAAATCTCTTGCTCCCAGGCGTTGAATTTCTCCATTTTGTGTTTCAATTTCTCCCTTTGTCAGCCTGAGTCGTCCGAGTGAATGCAGCAGTCTTGCTTTTAATAGCTGACTACCCTGATTATCATCGATTACCTCAATTGCAGAGCGGATCTCCTCTTCTGCCTTTTGGAGATTGCGTGATTCACTGCTCAGTTCAGAGAACCGACTTGACTGTTTTTCATCCGTTCCCATTGTCTGATTTGAATTCTGATCTCCCACGTAGACCGAATATTCAAGCCTGCTGACTCTTGGTTTCAGCGAGCGGCCTGATTTATAGGCGCCATTTAATGCTTCCAGCGAATATTCTATCGTGCGCTCAATGGCTTCTCTCGCTGCATATTGCTTATACAGGCGATAACCAACAGTTCCACCAATTATAAATGCCAGCAGCACCCACCCGGCCAATGACCATTGCCCAACCGGCGTCAAAGCGCTGAAGTACGCTGAAAGCAGCCCTGATTTCTTTTTTATCCAATTTGTTAATTTATAAGACAGATGTGAACGTTTAGCGAGGGCAGTGATTATCTGGAGATGCTGCCTGCGTTGGGCGGAAGCAAGGAAAAATTGTTCAAAAGGCTCTATATCGGCAGTTGGTAATCGATTGTCCAACTTCTCCTGATAAAGTTGCTCCTCGATTTCAAGTACCAGGTCCCCGAATTTACTGTCGCACATTATTCGCTCATTGGTTGACTCTGCCTCCTCTTCAGACAATTGTCCCAGCAGGTAACGCCTGGCCAGATTACTATCTGCGGCTGAGGATTCGGTGCTGTTCAGATTCTTATCCATAATTGTTACCGTCTTCCCTTCATCGTCTCAATGGCTTTGTTTCCGGATCGGCGTGCGTGAAGAAGGATCACCGCTGCTCCAACTTCATAACCAGATACCAGTCGGAATATGTCGTCAGGTTGGTGCATATTAATCGTCTTTATTGCGTCTGGCGTTGATGCACTTTTTCAATGAAGCAGAGATTCGATTGAACCTGATACGCAGCGCATTGATGGTGATCCCTTGCTTATCGGCCATTTGCTGGCGCATCCTGATGCCCGCCTTCCCACGCTTTGAGTGATATTTGAGGACGAGATTTCGTTTGTCCGGTGGAAGCAGATTGAGGCAATGGTCGAGCACATCGAGCAGTTGATGATCAGTAAAATGGGCATTTGGCGGCATTGGTACGGGGCCGTTCGAGAAGTAGTCCCTGATGAGGTTTTTGCCGACTTTATAGATATATTTTCCGGGGGCCTCTCCGACATACCTTTCAGGCAATCCGGGCATCTGCCCGGTTACTCTGACGATTGTCTGGTCAGCAAGGTCTTCAGGGATGTGACAACCTTTTGAGGCAAAGTGGACTATGAGGTGGCTATGGAGACGAATGTATGCCTCAGCCTGAATATTGCGATCAGGTTCAATCCAGTCGAGGAAACTCTGAAATTTGATCTCATCTTCTGGTGTACTCATATCGACAGCGGACTTCCTTTCGGTGAAACGGCCTGAATGGCCATTCTTCTCCCGGTAAATGCGAAGGGACACGCGCAACGTGCGTGCAGCCCCGAAAAATGCGCAGAATGCTCTTCGCAGACTGGTCTCTGAAATTGAATATCGTGATATACCCACAGCGATTATATGCATGACACTGTCTCAAGGGGAAGTGAACAGGAGTAATTGTTTGTTCTGATTTACAGGCAGGGAACTGACTAAAAAAATATTGAAATGTTTTGCGACATGCGAGGTTGTAAGGTTGGAACTACAGCCAACGACTCAGGACTTATCCTGAGTGTAGGGGATACCGCAACCCCGGATGCGTCCTCAGTGTGATGCACTGCCAGGGTGACTGAGTCCACAGACCTGGTCACCCTGGCGGTGGGGGTATCATCGTCAAGGCTTCAGTGAGTACGCCAGAGAAATTCGAGAAAGAGAGCTGCCAGCAGCAGGTCGAGTATGGCAGGAAGGAATGCCTGCCGCGAGAGTCTGCCGCGTATAAACGGAGGCGTATTGATGGTGAAATAGAGCGATTTCGAGATGGCGCCAAGCCAGGCAAAATCGCGGAATCGGGTTGGGTCAATGGCAATCATGGCATAGGCCAGCCCCCACGTGGCAACACTGGAGACAAAGGATCGTGCCAGCAGGCAGGCAGCCGGATCGGTGATGCCCATTCGTGCGAGCATTTTTGAGGGGCGCGTGAGGAGCATCGCGGCCACTACCAGATTCCAGGCGGCGGCAAAGGTAAAGACTACCCGGTCATAGCTCATCGATTGCCTCCTCGGCAGAGTTATCACAGACAAGTTCATCAGGATAGTCAAGGTAGATCTGGTTGTCACGAACCTCGACCACATAGGTCGCCACACGCAGGTGTGGTGCGATCGATGATTCTCCGGTACAGAGTGAAAAATCGAAGCAGTGCCAGGGGCAGAAGACTCTCCCCTGCTCAAGGAAGCCCTCACTCAGCGGAGCCCCGCGATGCGGGCAGAGGTCGTTGATTGCCCGATACTCTCCGCCATCTCTGAAGATGGCGATTTCGTCACGTCCCAGTCTTACCTTCAAGCCACCTTGTGACGGTATCTCACTTGCCGCCGCGATACGATGAAATCCCATGATGACCTCTCCTGGTTGGTACTGAAAAATTCCTCTTGCGCAAAATTATTATTTGACTATGATGATCTCAGCCATCCCACACCTGGGTCAGCCATATTCAAATGTGACCCGCATATCAACCTGTCGAATCCATTTTGAATCCCTTGAGGAGGAAAGAATACATGTTTGTGAATGTGAAGAGAACCGTCATGGCAGTCAGTGGCATGATTTTGTTGGCGTCGCTGGGGATGGCCCAGGATCCGGCGTCGGCGGCGACCGCCGTCACCTCGAATCCCGGGATGATCCGAACCAGCGCGAAGCCGACGAGAGGCGATGACGAGATCCTGAAATGTATTCAGGGGAAGCTGGCAAATTCCGAGAAGCTGCGTGTTCAGGAGTTTGCCGTGACTGTCAGCAATAGCGAGGCAACCTTTACCGGGGCGGCAAGGAATGCCGGCAGCAAGGGGGCAGCCACCCGCATCGGCCAGAGCTGCGGAGCATCAAAGGTGACCAACAAGATCACCGCTCCGGCCATTCCTCGCCCCCCACGGAAGCAGGATGGCAATGGTGCAGATAATCGGTAACCACGGAGCATCCGTATCGTCGATACTATAAGATCGATACTATAAGATCGATACTATAAGATCGATACTATAAGATCGATACTATAAGATCGATACTATAAGTCGGAACACGCAATATTGGAACACGACCTGCTGGAATCGTCACGAACTCGGGATGTATTTCATTGTTGCGTGTTCCGATGTTGGCTGTGTCTGTTTCAGCTGTTTCTATTTCGGCGATAGTTGGTGTTGGAGCCGCTACTCTGACTTGACACCGACTATCGCCTGCTGAACTTGACGCGCTGGCTATGGACTGTGGTTCTGGCAGTGTGCAGAATGGCACCAGTGGTGACTGCGGTCAGTTGTTACGGGGCCTGATTGCGCGGGATTTCGATGATTCAGGAGATTCAGATAATGCAGACGACTTTGAAGGGGGCCGAATGAGACATCTGCTGCGACATACATTGGTATTTATTCTGACTCTCATGCCGCAAATGTGTCTGTACGGGCAGGACGGTCAGGAGCGGAGAGGTAGTGGTCAGGAACGCATTCGGATTGCGTCAAACGAGGTTCTGCTGGACGTGGTGGCCCGGGATAAGAAGGGGAGACCGGTAGTTGACATGCAGCCGGATGATCTGGAGGTGTATGAGGATGGCGTGCGACAACCGGTGGAGTCGTTCAGGCTGGTGAGGCGGGCAGGGAGGGTCGGTATTGGGAGTGAAGCGAGAGCTGGTGAGCCGAAGCCGCTGCTGACGCCGGTTGAGCGGCGGCCTGATCCGGAGATCGGGGTGAGTGTCGTGGCGCTGGTCTATGACAGGCTCTCACAGGATGGTCGCAAGCGGGCGCTTGACTCGTCACTTGAATATCTTGCAGCCAACCGCGAGATGACCAACTTCGTCGGGGTCTTCGCGGTCAACCTTTCACTGACGCCGGTGCAGAACTATACGACCGACTATGATCTGGTGAAGCGTGGGATCGAGAAGGCAGGAGTACTGGCCTCGGCGGCTTTCGAGGGGAGTATTGGGACGACGGCGACGGCCAATGCCGAGGCCCAGCAAGCAGCAGGGATCGCGCAGGCAGCCGGCACAGCGCAGGCGGCCGGGGCCGGGGGCAATGCGACTGCCGCAGCCTCGGCGGGTAGTGCGATCGGGGCGATGTCGGTTGACGCGCAGTTTACCGCCATGCAAGAGCGGACACGAGAGACCTTTGACTCGCTGCAGCGTGATCAGCAGGGGTATGCGACGACCAACGGGTTGATGGCGATCATCAATTCCATGCGGCGTCTGCCGGGGCGCAAGGCGCTGATCTTCTTCTCTGAGGGGGTCTCGATCCCTCCGAATGTTGCCCAGCATTTCCGCTCGGTGATCAATGCGGCCAATCGGGCCAATGTCAGCCTCTATACCGTCGACGCGGCCGGGTTGCGTGCCGAGAGCCTGTTGCAGAATACCCGTGAGGAGATCAATGCCCGCGCACGACGCCGGATGGATAATCTTGACAAGGCTTTTCGCGATACCTCGGGGCCACTGACAAAGGGGCTTGAGCGCAACGAGGATCTGCTCAATCTCAACCCGCAAAATGGGTTGATGCAGCTGGCACTGGAGACTGGCGGAACCTTCATTGGTGACGTCAACCGCATTGGCCCGCGGCTGCTGGAGATCGATGAGGATCTGCATACCTACTACCTGCTGACTTACCTGCCAACCAATGAGAGTTACGATGGCAGGTACCGGTCGATCACGGTGAAGACAAAGCGCTCCGGGGTTGATCTGCTGGCGCGTAAGGGATACTTTGCCGTTGCGCCGACGGGATCCTCGCCGCTCTTTTATTACGAGGCGTTGCCGCTGGCCGTACTCAATCGACCGCAACCGACGCGCGACTTTCCACTGCTTGCCGGGAGTCTCAACTTTCCGGCATCCGGGAAACTGGGGATGACGGCCGTTGAGGTCGAGGCTCCAGCGGAGGCCTTCACCTTTGCTGCCGATAACGAGCGCAAAGTTTACAGTACCGACTTCAGCATCGTCGTCCTGATAAGGGATCGCGAGAGGCAAGTGGTCGATAAGCTGAGCTACCATTATGTGTTGCTCGGCCCGATCAATTCGATCAATGCCGCGAAGAAGGGAAAGATCCTCTTCTACCGCGAGACCGACCTGCCGCCGGGGCGCTACGATATTGAGGCGGTAGCCTATGATGCGCTCAATAACAAGTCAGCAGTGGTTCGTCGCGTTCTGGAGATCCCGGAGATGCGCGAGGAGGGATTGCGGCTGAGCAGTGTCTCGATAATTCAGCGGGTCGAACAGATCAGGGACAAGGTTGAGAGCCCGTTTCGTCTTGGCGATCTGATGCTCTATCCCAACCTTGGCGAGCCGATTCGCAAGTTGGCCGGCAAGCAGATGGGCTTCTATTTCAGCGTCTATCCGGCACGCGGCGAGACTCCGGTGTTGACGCTGGAGGTGATGCAGGGGCCAAAATCGCTGGTGAAGGTCCCTCTCAAACTCTCGGCGCCAGATGAGACGGGGCGGATCCAGTTTGCCAGTGCTCTGCCGCTGGAGAGTCTGGTGCCGGGGGATTACGAGCTGCGCATCAGCGTCAGTGACAGCAGGGGGAGAGTGAGCCGTGCGACGAGCTTCACGCTTGAACCTTGAATGGCGGCGACTGGTGATTGCGCTGCCGGTGATGCTTATTGCCATTGGCATCGTTGCCGGCCAGTTACGCACACCAGAGGCGCAGGGCTGGAACCGGAGAGTTGCCGGTGTCGGTGACTACCAGTTGGTCGTCGAGGTCTCCGGGCGTGTCGAGGTCGCACGCTATCTCCGCCCTCCGGCAACGCTCGACCTTCGCGAGCCATGCCGACTGCGCGAGGAGGCGGTAGCGCGGGCGCGATCCTCGGCTGAGGGCTACCTTGCATCGCTGCTCGATGCCGGTGAAAATCGTGGCTTCGCACTGCAGACGGTTCAGTTGCGCAATGAGGTCGCGCAGATTGCCGCCTACCGTGGAGATATGGCGAAGGCAATCGAACATTTCGAGGCGGGATCGACGTTGCTCGGAGCCAATCTTGCCCGTCATCCCGAGTTTCGCCGCGACAAGGTCTACCTCGACGAGATCCTTGGGGTCACCTGGCTGCGACGTGGTGAACTGGAGAACTGCCTGCACCATCATCACGCCGAGACCTGCATCTTTCCGCTAAGTCAGGCGGCGCGGCATGGGCGGCGTGAGGGAGCTGAGAGGGCGCTCGAATATTTCAGGAGGCACCTGCTGTCGAGCCCCGATAACCTCGAAGCGCGATGGTTGCTCAACGTGGCAGCGATGGCGCTTGGCCAATATCCCCAGGCTGTGCCGCGTGAGCAACTGATACCGGCCAGCACTTTTGCCTCGCCGCCCGGCATTGGGCGTTTCGTCGATGTTGCTTCACCGCTCGGGATCGATCCGGTCAGCACTGCCGGTGGCTCGATCATGGATGATTTCGACAATGACGGCTGGAATGACATCGTCATCACTTCCGTCAGCCCCTGCCAGCCAATGCG
>CAIKMY010000109.1 GCA_903828635.1 uncultured Acidobacteriota bacterium | reverse complement strand
ATGTCTTTGGCACCAGCCCCAGCACCTGACCACGATGAATGACGACCGCGCAATTGAAGAGCTTCCCCTCGAAGCGCAGTGGCGCGCCGACGACAATTACCGGTCCAAGCTCACGACTCTCGTCGATGAGACGCGCTAGTGCCCTCTCGGTTGCCCCGAGCAGTGCCTCCTGATGGAAGAGATCCTCATTGGTGTAGGCGCTGATCCCCAACTCGGGAAAGATGGCAACCGCCGCCTTCCCGGCCGACGCGCGACGCGCAAGGCCCAGCGTGCGATCAAGATTGTAATCGGGATCGGCTACCCGCAAAAATGGCGTACAGACCGCTGCCCGGATGAATCGGTGTGAATAGATCGAATTGAATGGTCGCGTCATCCTGCCTCTCCAGCCTCTTCACCAGTTCATTGCCAGTTAGAGGGTCAATGCCCTGCCCGGCACAGTCGCCCGGCACAGTCGAAGAGAGAAGGGTAAGCCCGGGCGGGAGATTCTGCAATCCTCAAGATGCTCTGAGGTACATCAATTGCATTGCTGAACATTGTTGAAAGTTGAACATTGTTGAAAGTTGAACATTGTTGAAAGTTGAACATTGTTGAAAATGGTCGGAATTGGCTATTGCCCGGGGGGGAACGGAGGTCGACCATGGCTATGAGTACGTATCGTGAGGCGGTCAGGGCGGGGTTGAGAGAGGCATTGGCTGGCGATGCACGGGTCTTTCTGATGGGTGAGGATGTGGGGCGGTACGGCGGTGCCTACGGTTGCAGCCGCGGACTGCTGGAAGAGTTTGGTGAGGAGCGGGTACGCGACACACCGCTCTCGGAGTCGGCTTTCGTTGGGGCAGGGATCGGGGCGGCGATCGCGGGGATGAGACCGATAGTCGAAGTGATGACGATCAACTTCAGCCTGCTGGCGCTCGACCAGATAGTCAACAATGCGGCAACGTTGAGACACATGTCCGGGGGGCAGTTGCGAATTCCACTGGTGATCAGGATGGCGACGGGCGCGGGACGACAACTGGCGGCACAGCATTCGCACAGTCTGGAGGGATGGTATGCGCACATCCCCGGAATCAGGGTGCTGGCGCCGGCGACGGTAGCGGATGCGCGCTGGATGCTGGGAAGAGCGCTGGAAGATCCGGATCCGGTGATGATCTTTGAGCATGCCGCGCTCTACCCGCTGGAGGGCGAGATCGGCGAGAGGCCGGCGGCGCCAGGCATCGAGCGGGCAGCAGTGCGCCGCGAAGGGAGTGATCTCAGCCTGATCACCTATGGTGGATCACTCGGCAAGTCTCTGGAGGCGGCCGAGATCCTCGCATCCGAGGGGATTGCGATCGAGACGATCGACCTGCGCAGCCTGCGACCGTTGGATGAGGAGACGATCATCGGATCGGTCTGCCGGACGCATCGAGCAGTAATCGTCGACGAGGGATGGCGCAGCGGGAGCCTTGCCGGGGAGATCAGCGCAAGGATCATGGAGTCGGCATTCGATGAGCTCGACGCACCGGTTCGGCGGGTATGCAGCATCGAATCACCAATCCCCTACGCCAAACACCTCGAAGAGGCCGCACTCCCGAGCGTTGCCGGGATCGTTGCCACAGCAAGGGAGGTTCTGCGATGAGGTTCGAATTCAGGATGCCATCGCTCGGAGCCGACATGGAGGCGGGAACCCTGATCGCCTGGCTCAAAAAGCCGGGGGAACGTATCGAGCGGGGTGAAGTGATCGCCGAGGTTGATACCGATAAGGGCATCATCGAGGTCGAGTGCTACACTGCCGGGGTCGTCGAAAGCCTGGTGGTCGAGCCCGGGCACAAAGTGCCAGTCGGCACCACTCTGGCCATCATCCTCACCGATGAGAAGCCTGCACCTGAAGCAACACGACAGCGAATATCGCCGCTGGCAAAGAGGATGGCGGCAGAACTTGGTATCGATCCGGCGAAAGTCGCCGGCACCGGCCCCGATGGGAGGATCACCCGCGAGGATATCGAGCGTGCCGCCGGAGTGCCGGCTCCTGCGCCAGTCACCATGACGGTGGTGCGCGAAGCCGATCGATCGCGGAGGCGTGCGGCAATTGGCGCAGCAATGAGTCGCTCGAAGCGGGAGATTCCCCATTACTACCTTGCAACGACGATCGACCTGCAACCGGCGATCGACTGGCTCTCAATGATCAATGCTGGTCGTCAGCTGACGAACCGTCTGCTGCCGGGTGTCCTCTTGATCAAAGCAACGGCACGAGCCCTTGAGAAAGCTGGCGATCTCAACGGCTGGTGGGAGACTGACCGCCTGGTGCACAAGGCGGCAATCAATCCGGGGATCGCCATCTCGCTGCGCGAGGGCGGCCTTGTCGCCCCGGCACTGATGGAGGCCAACCGCAAGTCGCTCGACGAAATCATGGAAGAGTTGCGCGACCTGGTGGCGCGGACTCGTGCCGGGTCGCTGCGCGCCAGCGAGTTAAGCGAGGCGACCGTGACCATCACCAGCCTTGGCGATCAGGGGGTCGAGACAGTCTTCGGGATCATTCATCCACCACAGGTGGCACTGGTCGGTTTTGGCCGGATCGTCGAGCGCCCGTGGGCCATCGGTGGAGAAGTGAGAGTTCGGCAGGTGGTGACAGCAACACTCTCGGCTGACCATCGGGTGACTGATGGCCATCGCGGCGCGCTCTTTCTTGCCGGAATCGATTCCCTGCTCCAGCGACCGGAGGAATTATGACTCATGAAGAGATGCGCGAGAGCATATTGAGGCTGCTGACCGGCATCGCTCCCGAAGTCGATCCGAGGGCACTCGATCCGGGTGAGAATCTGCGCACACAGGTCGATCTCGATTCGATCGATTATCTCAACTTTCTGATCGCGATCGAGAAATCACTCGGTGTCAGAATCAGCGAGACCGACAGCGCGCGCTTCAAAACCATTGACGCCATTGTCGACTGGCTGGTCACATCACAGTCTGACAGTCAGAAGCGATGATGAGAAACAATAATCAGCTGATAATCAATAATGAAAGGACGAGGCGATGAGCAATCCTGTCTATGAAACATTCGACCACGAAGCCGACATCGGGGTACGCGGTATCGGGCCGACGAAGTCGAGCGCCTTCGAGCAGGCTGCACTGGCAATGACCTCGGTGATCGTCGAGCCGGAGGAGGTCGCCCCACGCTTCTCGATCAGGATCGAATGCGAGGCACCCGATGACGAATTGCTGCTCGTTGACTGGCTCAACCGGCTGGTCTACGAAATGGCGACCCGGCATGCCCTCTTCGGCCGCTTCGCCGTTGAGCTCAGCAACCACCACCTGACAGCAATTGCCGAGGGCGAAAGCGTCGATCGCGAGCGCCATCAGCCAACCGTCGAGGTCAAAGGCGCCACCTATAACGAGCTTGCGGTCAGGCAGATTGGCTCCGGACTCTGGCTGGCCCAGTGCGTCGTCGATGTCTGAAATCTGTTTACGGAGAAGAAAGAGGGTGAATGATGGAGAAGTCACTGCTGCGCAAGGTAAGCGATCACGAGTGGCACATCAGGCCTCACGGAGCGATGCGTGTTCCCGGGGTCATCCTTGCGACGGAGAAGCTGATCGGGGAGATGGATCACAAGGTCTATGAGCAGGTGGTCAATGTCGCCTCGCTGCCGGGTATCGTCAGGGGATCTTATGCAATGCCCGATGCCCACTGGGGCTACGGCTTCCCGATTGGCGGAGTGGCAGCGTTCGACCCGGCGGAGGGTGGCGTGATCTCGGCGGGCGGCGTCGGCTACGATGTCTCCTGCGGAGTGCGCACGCTGCTGACCGGGCTTGACGCCAGCGAGATCGAGCCGATCAGGAGAGAGCTTGCGGATCTGCTCTTCAAAAGAATCCCCGCCGGCGTTGGCAGCACGGGCAGGATCAGGCTCTCGGAACCGGAGATGGATGCGATGCTTGCCGGCGGCGCAAGCTGGGCTGTTGGGCGTGGCTACGGCTCACCCGAAGATCTGGCACGGATCGAGGAGCGCGGGCGAATGGAGGGGGCAGACCCGGAGCAGGTCTCGGCACAGGCACGCAAGCGACAGCGTGACGAGATGGGGACGCTTGGCTCGGGTAATCATTACCTTGAACTGCAACGGGTAACGAGCGTCGTTCTTCCGGAGGTCGCGGCCGCCTTTGGCATTGGCGTCGGCGACCTGTTGATCAGTATTCACTGCGGATCACGTGGTCTCGGACATCAGATCGCCACGGAGTTTGTGCGGCAGATGGCAATCGAGGCATCACGCCATGCCATTCGCCTGCCGGATCGGGAACTGGCCTGTGCTCCGATCAACTCTGACCTTGGCAGGTCATACCTTGGTGCCATGCGCGCGGCGATCAACTGTGCGCTGGCCAACCGGCAGATTCTGACTCACCTCACGCGCGAAGCCTTCGCCGAAATCCTGCCACAGGCCAATCTCAGGCTGCTTTACGATGTCTCTCACAATACCTGCAAGGTTGAGGATCACGTTGTCGACGGAACCCGTCGGCGACTCTACATCCATCGCAAGGGTGCAACGCGGGCCTTCGGGCCGGGCCATCCCGATCTGCCGGCCGAGTTTCGCACGATCGGACAGCCGGTGCTCATCGGCGGAACGATGGGAACGGCATCATACATCCTTGTCGGGACGAAGGATGGCGAGGAGCTCTCATTCAGCTCATCGTGCCATGGCGCCGGACGCAACATGAGCCGCAAACAGGCAATCCATCAATGGAAGGGGCGCGAAGTGGTCGATTACCTTGACGCCCGCGGCATCACCGTTCGCAGCCCCTCGATGCGTGGTGTTGCCGAGGAGGCGCCTGGGGCCTACAAGGATGTCTCGGAGGTGGTCGAGGCCGCCGATCGCGCCGGGATCTCGCGCATCGTCGCCCGTGTCGAACCAATGATTGTCGTCAAGGGATGAGATCGGCGACATCGTACAAAGACGAACCAAATGACGAGAGGAGAATGGGATGATAATTCCGATGCAGATTACCTATCGCAACATGAAACAGTCGGAGGCCATCGACGCGCAGATTCGCGCCGAGGCGGCCAAGCTTGATGAATTCTTTGACCAGATCACCAGTTGCCGTGTGGTCGTCGAGATCCCCCATCAGCATCGCGGGCGTGGCAACTCCTTTCAGATCAGAATCGCGATCGAGGTGCCGGGCAGTGAAATCGTCGTTAATCATCAGCCGACGCTTCACCGGCATGCCGTTGCCATTGGCGAGACGAAGAACTTCAAATGGCAGGAACTCGACGGGCCGCACAAGGATTTCTATGTCGCGCTCCACGATGCCTTTCGAACCGTGCGCCGTCAATTGCAGGATTACGTCGCACGCCTGCGCGACGAAACAAAACTTCACGTCGAGACCCCGGAGGGTCAGATCGTGCGAATCTTTCCCGAACCCGGCTTCGGATTCATCGAAACCATCGATGGACGTGAGATATACTTCCACCGCAACAGTCTGCGCAATGGTGACTTTGACAGCCTGAAAGTCGGGATGCGTGTCAGGTTTGCCGAGGAGCCCGGCGAACAGGGACCGCATGCGGCCTATGTCAGAATGCTGACGGAGTCAGCACACAGTGAAGTGACAGAGACTCCGGCTGAGCCCTGATGCAGCTTTATCGTATGGGGCGATCGCGTGATTGCAAGCGATCGCCGGGAGGAGAGGGTGCCCCTTGAAGCGGCCGGAACAGAGGTGACACCATCAGCAGCAGAGCCGGTATTTCGTGCTCGCGGGCTGACGAAGACGTATCGTATGGGCGAGGTCGAGGTTCATGCGCTGCGGCGGATCGACCTCGACCTTTTTGCCGGAGAGTTTGTTGTCATCCTCGGCCCGTCGGGTGGCGGCAAATCGACGCTGCTCAACATTCTGGGCGGGCTCGACGTGCCGACGAGTGGTGAGGTCATCTTCCGCGACCACAAGCTGACCGGTGCCGATGAGACCGAGTTGACGCGATTCAGGCGCGAGCATGTCGGCTTCGTCTTCCAGTTTTATAATCTGATTCCGAGCCTGACGGCGCGTGAGAATGTCGCGCTGGTCACCGAGATTGCCAGCAGTCCGATGGCGGCGGAGGAGGCACTGCACCTGGTCGGCCTCGATGACCGGCTTGATCACTTTCCGGCGCAGCTCTCGGGTGGTGAGCAGCAGCGGGTGGCGATTGCCCGTGCGATCGTCAAACGCCCTGATGTGTTACTCTGCGATGAGCCGACCGGTGCGCTCGATTACGCGACCGGCAAGATCGTCCTTGACCTGCTGGCACGCATCAATCGTGATCTGGGGACGACGACCGTGGTCATTACCCACAATGCCGCCATCGCCGCCATGGCCGATCGCGTCATTCGCATCCGCAGCGGTGAGATCGTCGAGATCCTCCACAATCCAAACCGCATGAGTCCGGATCAACTTGAATGGTAGCCTTTGACAGCTGAGTGCGGCGACTGACACATGACCACACTGCTCGATCGCAAACTGCTACGGGATCTGCTGCACCTGCGCGGGCAGGTGATCGCGATCATGATCGTCGTGGCCAGCGGTGCAATGTCATACGTCGCGATGCGGGCAACGTGGATGGCACTGCTTGAATCACGCGAGAGTTACTATGCCGAATACCGCTTTGCTGACATCTTTGCGACACTCAAGCGGGCACCGGAGTCGCTCGGGGAGCGGATCCGGCTGTTGCCCGGGGTGGCAGCAATCGAGATGCGGGTTGTCGCCGACATCACTCTCGACATCCCCGGCCTGAACGAGCCGGCGACGGGGAGGCTGATCTCTATCCCGCGCGAGCGGCGCGCAATGCTCAATGATCTGCATCTGCTGCAGGGACGCTATCCTGACCCGAACCGTCGCGACGAGGCCGTTATCAGCGGGGCCTTCTCGACAGCCAACCGGATTGTCCCCGGTGACCGGATCGCTGCCATCTTCAATGGCAAGTGGCGTCAACTGCAGATCGTTGGCGTCGGGCTCTCACCGGAATACATTTATGAAATTCGGCCGGGCGAGATCTTTCCCGACCCGCGCAGGTTCGGGGTGATCTGGATGAGCCGGGAGTCGATTGCTCCGGCATTCGACCTCGACGGGGCCTTCAATGATCTCAGCCTCGTCCTCGCTCCCGGAGCAAGCGCAGACTCGGTCATCGACGAAGTTGATCGACTGCTGGATGGCTATGGCGGACTGGGAGCCATCAGGCGCGAAGAGCAGCAGTCACACCGCTTCATCTCGAATGAACTTGACGAACTACGCGTCTTCGGAACCTGGATACCTGGGATCTTTCTCGCGGTGACGGCCTTCCTGCTCCATCTGGCGCTTTCGCGGCTGGTGGCGACGCAGCGCGATCAGATCGGCACGCTCAAGGCATTCGGCTTTGGCAACAGCGCGATCGGCTCGCACTATCTGCGTCTCTCGCTGATCGCCGTGGCGGGTGGTGTCGCAGCAGGTGTCATCGCCGGTAACCTCTGGGGACGGTCACTGGCCCGTCTCTACGCTGAGTTCTTTCACTTCCCGCGCCTGCTCTACCGGCTTGACCCGCAGGTCATCGTGGTGACAACGCTGATCAGCACCGGTGCGGCGCTGCTTGGTGCACTCGGGGCGGTGTCACGTGCAGTGGCGATCCCTCCGGCAGAGTCGATGCGACCGGAGCCGCCGGCACGATTTCAAGCCGGGCTGCTGGAGCGGCTCGGGTTGCAGCAAGTACTCCCCCTGTCAACAAGGATCATCCTCCGCAACCTCGAGCGAACACTGGTCAAATCGGCGTTGACGACACTCGGCATTTCGCTCTCGATCGCCCTGCTCTTCGTCGGCTTCTACTTCTTCGATGCCATCGATCATCTGATCCACGTCCAGTTTCGGCGAGTGCTGCTCGAGGACGTGACGGTCATCTTCAGAGAACCGCGACCGCGCGCGGCCGGCTTTGAACTGAGCCGGATACCGGGAGTTCTGCGCGTCGAGCCCTTCCGCGGAGTCGCGGTACGTTTGCGCCACGGCCACCGGTCGAAACGGCTGGCGATCATCGGGATGGAGCGCAACGCCGACCTGCGGCGCGCGGTCGATACCCGCATGCGCACTCACCCGATGCCTCCGGCAGGGCTGCTGCTGACTACCAGCCTCGCCGAGCGGCTCGACCTGCGCCCCGGTGATCAGGTAACCATCGAACTGCTCGAAGGACGGCGCGACACGAGGGTCAGCTTCGTCGCCGAAACGATCGACGACCTGCTCGGACTCTCAGCCTACATGGATGCCGAGGCGCTTGATCGCTTGATCGGTGATGCCGGCGCGATCAGCGGTGCCCATTTGCTCCTCGACGATCACCAGCGGGAGCCGGCATTCCAACGCCTTCGTGCCAGCCCGCAGATCGTCGGCATGACCATTCCCGCTGCCGTGCTCGAAAACTTCAATCAGACAATGGCACGAACAATCGGGACCTCGACGACAATCACCATCCTGCTCGCCTGTATCCTCGCCTTCGGCCTGGTCTACAATGGAGCGCGAATCGCCCTCTCCGAACGTGGCCGTGAGCTGGCCTCGCTGCGGGTTCTCGGGTTTACCAGGCGCGAAATTGCCACCATGCTCCTCGGTGAGCAGGCGATTCTGACGCTGTTTGCAGTACTGCCGGGCTACCTGATCGGCTATGGACTCTGTCGGCTGATCGTCTTTGTTATCGACACCGAACTGGTACGCCTCCCGCTGGTGCTCTCGGCGCGAACCTTCGTCGGCTCGGCAGGAATCGTGATGATCGCCGCCAGCCTCTCGGGTCTGCTGGTCAACCGCCGGCTGAAACGGCTTGACCTTGTCGAGGTTCTCAAGACGAGAGAGTAAAATTGGAAAGCAGGAACTGATGAATATTCGGCAGCAATGGCAGCGGTGGCGGAGAGCGATCGCCTGGGCAGTGGCGGGAGTAGTGATGATGCTGCTGGTGATGATCGCACGACGACCGGCAGCAATCGAGGTCGAGGTCGTTCCGGCACGTGAAGGGCCACTGCTGGTGACGATTGCCGCCGAAGGCAAAACCCGTGTTCACGACCGCTTCATCATCGCCGCGCCAATTACCGGCCGGCTGATGCGCATCGAACACCATCGCGGAGATCGAATCACCGCCGGTGAAATCATTGCTCGCATCGAGCCACTGCCTCTCGATCCGCTCGACCCGCGTCAGAGCGCCTCCGCCGAGGCACGCCTGCGCGCCGCCCTCGCTACTCAGGCCGAAATTGCCGCCATCATCGAAAGAGATCGCGGCAACCTCGCTCAGATCCAGCGTGACCGCCTCCGCGCCGAACGACTCATCGAATCCGGCGACATCTCTCGCCAGGAGTTCGAAAAGATCGTCACCGGCGAGAAATCTGCCGAGAAGCAACTCGCTGCCAGCAGATCCCGTGCCGATATCGCCGCCGCCGAGGCTGAGGCTGCCCGCGCGGCCCTCCTCCCTGCCCGCACCGGCACGACTCGCGCCGAAAGCATCGATGTCCGCTCCCCCGTCAACGGACCAGTGCTCAAACTTTACGAGGAGAGTGAGCGCGTCGTCGCCGCCGGCACTCCCCTCCTCGAAGTCAGTAATCCCTCTAACCTCGAACTCGCCATCGAAGCACTCTCATCAGATGCCGTGCGCATTAACCCCGGTGCCCGCGTCATCGTCGAGCGCTGGGGCGGTGACTCACCCCTGCACGCAACTGTCCGCACCATCGAGCCCTCTGCCTTCACTCGTCTCTCCGCCCTCGGCGTCGAGGAACAGCGCGTCATCGTCGTCGCTGACCTCGTTGATCGACCGCCATCCCTCGGCGATGGCTATCGCGTCGAAACACGCATCGTCATCTACGAAAGCGATAAGGCCCTCCTTGTACCACTCGCTGCTCTCTTCCACCTTGGCAATGACTGGGCACTCTTCGTCGCTGCCAATGATGGCACGGCACGCCTTCGCCGCCTGCGCATCGGTCAGCGCAGTGATCTCGACGCTGAGGTTCTTGAGGGTCTCTCACCCGGCGAAAGGATGATCCTTCATCCGCCAAATGAACTGTCTGATGGAGGGAGGATTAAGAATTGAGAATTGAGAATTGAGAATTGAGAATT
>CAIKMY010000108.1 GCA_903828635.1 uncultured Acidobacteriota bacterium | reverse complement strand
TTCTTCACCTACCTCAACCTCTTCATGTTCATGATGCTGACGCTGGTGCTGGCGGACAATTTGCTGGTGCTTTTCGTTGGCTGGGAAGGTGTCGGGCTCTGTTCCTACCTGCTGATCGGCTACTACATCCGCCGTCAGGAGGCTGGTGATGCGGCGAAGAAAGCGTTCATTACCAATCGTATCGGCGACTTTGGCTACATGATTGGGATGTTCACGGTCTTCGTCACCTTCGGAACGATCAGTTTCGTGGCGAAGGGCGGGGTGCCAGGCTTCCTTGAGCAAGCGGCGGCGCGACCGATTGAGGTCTTCGGTACGGCTGGAGTGATGACGGCCGTGGCCCTGCTCCTTTTTGTCGGAGCGACGGGGAAATCGGCGCAGATCCCGCTCTATGTCTGGCTTCCGGACGCGATGGCCGGTCCGACACCTGTCTCGGCGCTGATTCACGCGGCGACAATGGTCACGGCGGGTGTCTACCTGACAGCACGCTGCTCGGCCGTGGTCGTCAAGTCACCGACCGCGATGTTTGTCATGGCGCTGATTGGGGCGGCAACAGCACTCTTCGCGGCGACGATCGGTCTGGCGCAGAACGATATCAAGAAGGTGCTCGCCTACTCGACCGTCTCGCAGCTCGGATACATGTTCCTTGCCTGCGGCGTCGGGGCCTTCACCGCCGGTGTCTTCCACGTTGTGACGCATGCCTTCTTCAAGGCGCTGCTCTTCCTTGGATCGGGATCGGTGATTCACGGGATGCACGAGGAGCAGGATATCCGCCGCATGGGCGGCCTGAAGAAATACATGCCGATCACCTTCGGAACGATGATGGCGGGGTGGCTGGCCATCAGCGGCTTCCCGCTCCTCTCCGGCTTCTTCAGTAAGGACGAGATCCTCTGGAAGACCTGGTCGACCGAGGTGCTACCCCACGGCTGGGGCAGGGCATTGTGGGTTGTTGCTGCGCTGACGGCGCTGATGACGGCGATTTACATGACGCGAATGATGGTCATGACCTTTTTTGGCAGCGAGCGCTTCGGCAGTCACGCCGGGCATGACGCTCACGGGGGGCATCACGCTGACGACCACGGCCATGGCGGCCATCACGGAAAACCGCACGAGTCACCGGCGGTGATGTGGGTGCCGCTGGCGGTGCTCGCGGTTCTCTCGATTGTCGGTGGGTTCGTCGGAGTACCGGCGGCTCTCGGCGGATCGAATCATTTTGAGCATTTCCTTGAGCCGGTAATCGCACACGCCGGTCCCGCTGGTGAGCACGCTGGTGAGCACGCTGGTGACCACGGCGTGCTTCCTCCGGCACCAGCCACAGTCCACGGTGGAGTTGCTGCTCCTCACGCTGAAGCCGCCGAAGCTCATCACGATGTCTCGACCGAGCGACTCTTCACGGTGATCTCGGTGCTGCTCGGCTTCCTCGGTATCGGCATCGGCGCTGCGGTCTTCCTCAGGAATCCGCTGAAACAGATGCCAAAGACGCTGGAGAACAAGTACTACGTCGATGAGATCTATGAAGAGTCGGTGATCAAGCCACTGGAGCATTCATCGCGTGACCTTCTCTGGAAGGTGGTCGATGTGCGCATCATCGATGGCCTCGTCAACGGGGTTGCCCGGACCTTCTCCGGGGCTGCCAGCCTCCTGCGCCAGACGCAGACGGGCTTTGCCCGTAACTATGCGGCCGTCATCCTCATCGGGGCGATCATCATCATCGGATATTTCGGATTTCTGGCGACGCGCTAACACGGAAAGCATATGAACCTGATCACGATTACCACCTTTCTGCCGTTGCTTGGCGCGGTCGCGCTTGTCCTGCACGGCCTCTTCTGGGGCGCGCGTGGAACCTCGGGTGAGAAGCTTGACGGTCAGTACCGGCTGATCACGCTCTTCTTCACCATTGTCAACTTTCTCGTTTCGCTGCTGATTCTGGCGGGCTATGATTCGTCACAGGCAGGAGCGCAGATGGTGACGAAGGTTGCCTGGATCGACTGGCTGGGGGTGAGTTACCACGTTGGCATTGACGGCATCACCATCTGGCTGGTACTGCTGACGACCTTCCTCATGCCAATATCGGTGCTGGCAAGCTGGCACGTCACCAAGCGTGTCCGCGAGTACATGCTCTTCATGCTGATCCTTGAGACTGGCATGCTCGGCGTCTTTGTCTCGTTCGACATGTTCCTCTTCTACCTCTTCTTTGAGGTGACGCTGATCCCGATGTACTTCCTGATCGGTGTCTGGGGTGGTGAGCGCCGCATCTATGCCGCTGTCAAGTTCTTTATCTACACCGTGGTCGGCAGTCTGCTGATGTTGGTGGCGATTCTTGCGGTTTATGCCTACAACGGCTCGACGACCTTTGACATCATCGAGATCACCAGCAACATTGCCAGTGGCAAGACGGTGATCCCGGGGGGCGTCAGATTCTGGCTGTGGGGTGCCTTCGCGCTGGCCTTCTTCATCAAGGTTCCACTATTTCCGCTGCACACGTGGCTGCCGGACGCCCACGTTGAGGCGCCAACCGCCGGCTCGATCATTCTTGCCGGTGTGCTGCTGAAGATGGGCACCTACGGTCTGATGCGGTTCAATCTGCCATTCTTCCCCGACATCTCCCGTCAGGCGGCGCCGTGGGTCATGACCCTCGCGGTGATCGGCATCATCTATGGCGCACTGGTGGCAATGGTGCAGCCCGATATGAAGAAACTGGTAGCCTATTCCTAAGTCAGCCACCTTGGATTCGTCGTTCTCGGCATCTTCTCCTTCACTGAGCTGGGGATGCAGGGGGCACTCTACCAGATGCTCAATCACGGGATCTCGACAGGGGCACTCTTCCTTTGCGTCGGGATGATCTATGAGCGACGCCACACGAGGCTGATTGCCGAATACGGAGGGCTCGCGACGCCGATGCCCCAGTATTCGACGATGTTCCTTATCGTCTCACTCTCAAGTCTCGGGCTGCCGCTGCTCAACGGTTTCGTCGGCGAGTTCCTGATCCTGCTCGGAACCTACAGTGCCGATCTGCCGCATGCGAAGCTCTTCGCGGTGCTCGGAGCGACTGGCGTCATCCTGTCGGCGGTCTACCTCTTATGGATGCTCCAGCGGGTCCTCTTCGGAGAGATTACGAAGAAGGAGAACGCCGAGCTGACCGAGATGGACTGGCGCGAGCGAGCGGCCCTCATTCCACTGGTAGTGATGGCGATCGTCATGGGTGTCGGGCCGATGCTCTTCCTCCGTGGCACCGAGAAATCGGTCAACAGCATTCGCGAAGCGGTTCAAACCAACGTCATCAGTCGGATAGTGAAATAGTCGGGCGGCCATGAAGCCAATCGACCGGGCGACACAGATATGCAACTCGATACACTCAATCTTAATTACTGGGCGATAGCGCCGGAGCTGATCGTTTCGCTGGTGGCGGTGGTGCTGATGCTGATGGATGCCTTTTCGCGGAAGGGTGGTCGTCAGGCCAACGCTTTCGTTGCACTCATCGGGCTGATAGCCGCCTTCGTTGCCGTGGTCAGGCTTGGTGGTCTGGCAGCCGGCGGCTATTTCGGCGGAATGGTGGTCATCGACCCGACGCGCCTCTTCTTTGCCGCGATCATTTTGATCGTTGCGATCCTTGCCGTACTGCTGGCCGGACAGTTTCTTGGCGATGAGGGCCTGCCACCGGGAGAGTTCTTTTCACTACTCCTCTTTGCCACCTCGGGGATGCTGCTGCTCACCGCTGCTGGTGATCTGGTCACCGTCTTCCTCGGGCTGGAGATTGCCTCGATCACGACTTACATTCTTGCCGGCTATCGGCGGTATGATGTCCGCGCCAACGAATCGTCGCTCAAGTATTTTCTGCTCGGCTCGTTCTCGACGGCCTTCATGCTCTATGGCATGGCGCTGACCTACGGTGCCACCGGTACGACCAACATTGAGGGCATCCGTCAGGCAATCGCCAGCGAGTCGATCAATTTTCCGGCACTTCTGCTGCTCGGTGCGGCAATGATGCTGGTCGGCTTCGGCTTCAAGATTGCCAGCGCTCCGTTCCATCTCTGGACACCCGATGTCTATGAGGGGGCGCCAACGCTGGTCACTGGTTTCATGGGGACCGGCCCGAAGGTTGCCGTCTTTGCCGCCTTCATCCGCGTCTTCATTGGCGGCTTCGATGTGCCGATTGCCGGGGTCGGTCTTCAATTGCACAATGGCTGGATCCACGCTGTGGCGGTCATTTCGGTGATCACCATGACGGTCGGTAACATCGTTGCTATCTCGCAGAAGAATATCAAGAGATTGCTTGCCTATTCGTCGATTGCCCACGCCGGCTACGCGCTGGTCGGCTTCGTTACCGGCGACTTCGCTCCCGTGGCCTTTTACCTGCTGGCCTATTCGATTGTCAGTGTCGGTGCTTTCGGGGTAATCCAGCTCCTTGCCCGCGCTGGTGACCAGAAGACGATGATCGATGACTATGCCGGCATCGGCTTCGAGGCTCCCGCACTCACCTTTCCACTGGCAATCTTCCTCTTGAGTCTCGCTGGTATCCCGTCAACCGCCGGCTTCATCGGCAAGTTCTACGTCTTCAAATCGGCCTGGGTGACGACACCATCACTGCGTTACCTCGTCGTCGCCGCCGTGATCAACAGCATCATCTCGATTTATTACTACCTTTATCCGATTGTCGTCATCTTCTTCCGTCCGCTGGCACCCGGCTTTGTCCGTCCACGGATGCAGAAGGCGACCGCGCTGGCAATCATCCTGACGATCATCGGCACCTTCTATCTCGGCCTGCTGCCCAACCGTCTGCTCAAATCGATGGAGAAGGGGCAGCCGGCCCGGATCACTGCCAATCAGCCTGGCACAAAATAAACGCTGCCAGATTGATCAACCTGCATCGCCGGCCGGAGGCTGTCTCCTGCCGGCGATTCGGCGTCCGGTGAGGGTGTCCCGGGTGCGCGGGCCTCCGGCCCGCATTCTTCGATAACGAATTGAAAGTCAGAGCCGAACGTCGACGAACATGACCTGCTCCAAACACGACCAGCAAACACCGGGACAGATCCAGTCCAACACAGGAGAGAAGCGGGCCGGAGGCCCACGCACCCGTTATCTTTTCGCGGCGCTGATGCGGATCGGATTGGCATAGATCCACGGTCGTTCCTCACCATCGATCTCCAGCCAGACCTCGGCGCGGTAGACCCCGGGAGCATCCGCCAACCAATCGGCCTTGCGGCCTTGTGATTCGGCAATCTTCGAGCCATCACGGTAGAGTCGGATGATGCCCTCGACCGGTGCTTCAAGCCGCAGTCTGAGGTCTCGCCTGAATTGAAGCTGGTCGCCGCTGATGGCGAGGCGCCGGCCGTGGCGTTCGGCCCCGCTTTCCACAATGAAGGCGAAGCCGTCGGGATTGCAGAGCCAGTCGTGAGCAACATAGGCGCGGCCGCGACGCAATGCCTCGCGCGCAGAAGGCTCATCGAGTCGTGGCATCAGCAGGTGAGTGGTGACGAATTGCAGGCTGCTCTCGTAGGGATCGAGGTCGATGCGTGCGATCGTCTCGCCGATCCTGCGACCTTCGAGCAGTGGGGCGATGCGCGGGTTGCCGGCCGTGGTGACGATGCGCGGGGGATCGCCGAGGATCTCGATGCTCATCGCGTCGGGGGCGGTCATTTTGATCGTGTAGACCTGGTTATGATGGCAGTCGTTGGCGGCAATGCCGGTGAGGTGGTGCGTGGCAAGGTCACGATCCCATTTGGCAATGACCGGCGTAAGGTAGTCCTGGAGCGCG
>CAIKMY010000107.1 GCA_903828635.1 uncultured Acidobacteriota bacterium | reverse complement strand
GGCAGCAGCGTCGCCAGCACCTCGGCCGCCAGACCATGGTTGAAAAAGAAGCCAAGCATGTCGATCCCATAGAGCGCTCGCTCATAAAGTATCGTCAGCGCGAGTATTGTCACTGCCACCGCCAGCATCACCAACAGCCGCTGCGCAACTTTCGTCGTACTCCCGGCCAGCCCGGCAATCAGCACTACCGCAAAGAGAAACCAGATGCCAATAACTCGTAACCCCTCACCAGCATCCGGAGACCATCGCAGCGTGATCACCTGCCAGATGATAAAACCTGCCAGCGAGGCTGCCAGCCACGCATCCTCTCGTTCAAGCCGTAACTGCTTAACCCCGCCAGCCAGCAGCTGCCAGATGCCGGCTGCTACCAGCAGCACCGCAAAGACTGTCAGCACCAGCTCCTGTGTTGCCAGCCCCGGCACGGCCAGCGCCGGCACAACATAGATGTTTGGCGTCAGCGCCAGCAATGGGGCCAGCAGCAGCAGTGCCCCCACAATCCCCCCTGACGGCTCCTCTGCCTGCCTGATCTCCCGGTTCTTCCTGCCCATGTCGATTCATCTCCCCCGCGTTTCCTCGCCCCGGTTTCCTCAAAAGATTCCAATTCTAACTTTCTACCCCCCACTAATGCCAGAGAATCCTCCCATCTCATCCCTGCTGATCCTCAACCACCATCATCCCCTTCTTGAATTCTTCCCGACTTTGGTCTTATATTCCTCTATCGATTCGATTGGCTGTCGACCTGTTCACAGGGAATCTTTTGTGGGCTTTTTCCAGAGACTCCTCACCGGGTACCCTCTGATCATCGCTCTCCATTGGCAGCTTTGGCCAATGGAACTCATTGCAGAAATCTGTTAAAGGCATCTGTTAAAGGCATCTGTTAAAGGCATCTGTTGAAGGCCTCTGTTGAAGGAATCTCTTGAAGGAATCTGTTGAAGGAATCTATTGATGGACTGCGCCTACTGCTTCGGAACCGGATGGGAGATCTTCCCGGGCAAAGGAGCCCGACCCTGTCGCTGCCAGCAAAACCTGCGGATCGAGAGGCTCCGTGCCAATGCACACATTCCCAGGCGCTATGAGAAATGCTCCTTCGATAATTACCATCCCCAGGGAAATAATTTTACCGCCGACGATGTCTTTCGTTCGCAATCCCACGCCCCCAATCACGCCCAGATGCTCGTTCGTGAATACCCTCTCCTCGACCTCGGACTCCTCTTCGTGGGCCCCTGCGGCGTCGGCAAGACCCACCTCGCCGTCGCCACCATCAAGGCCCTCATCGATAAGGGCATCAGCTGCCTCTTCTATGATTTTCGCGATCTCCTCAAGGAGATTCAGGAGAGCTATAACTCTGTCTCCCAAATGACGGAACTGCGCGTCCTCGAACCCGTCTACCAGGCCGATGTCCTCGTTCTCGATGAACTCGGTGCCTCAAAACCCACCGACTGGGCCCGCGATACCATGACCCAGATCATCAATACCCGCTACAATGACCGCAAAGCTACCATCTTTACCACCAATTATCCCGATAAAACCGATAATCCCCAGGAGGAGACCCTCACCGACCGGGTCGGTGTCCGCCTCCGCTCTCGCCTTTACGAAATGTGCCAGATCATTTCTCTCAATGGAACTGATTACCGTACCCTCCTCAACCAGACTCAGAAGCCGCGTCCTCGCGGCCGCTCCCGCTGATCCCTCCATCCGCAGCGCGGCTGATTGTCTGTTAATTTGAGCTGTAGTGTACTTTATAGCAAAAAGTCCTTGTCAGTTATATGTTGAGAGATGTATCATCGCCATCGGTAAAGGGCAGGAAGCTGACGCGAAAAAAGTACAGTCCTGAAAGAGTTACAGTCCTGAAAGACTACAGTCCTGAAATTGTAGAGGCCTGAAAGAGTTACAAGCCTGAAAGAGTTATAAGAATTGATGGCGATCAAATATTGGGCAGGGAAGAAGGCCGGATCATGGTAACGGGAAGGGGAGGGAGAGAGTTGTCCGAGCCTGATGAGAGGTGGAAAGGGGAAGGAGCGCCCGGGAGAGGAGTACAGACGCTGCATGGGCAGGCGATGGACAATCTTCGCTACATTCGGGAGACGATGGAGCGGGCTTCGTCGTTCACTGCGGTGCCGGGATGGGGAGGGGTGGCAATTGGGATGACAGCGATGGCGGCCGCCTGGCTGGCAGCGTGGGTTGGGGGAAGTGGCGGACTGAGAGTCACGGGTCACCGGTGGATGGTCATCTGGTGGTGGGAATTACCGCTGGCGCTGGCGATTGGCGGGTTGGCGATGAAGCGAAAAGCGCGGGCGGTGAGTTTGAAGCTGCTTTCGGGACCCGGGCGAAAGTTCACCCTCAGCCTTGCGCCACCGCTGGTGGCCGGGGCAGCGCTTTCGATGGCCCTCGTGAGAGCGGGATCACACGGGGTGCTGCCGGGAGTCTGGTTGTTGCTTTACGGGACCGGGGTGGTGACAGGCGGGGCATTCTCGGTGAGGGTGGTTCCGGTGATGGGCATTAGCTTCATGGGGGTTGGACTGTTGACGCTGCTATTACCGGTTGAGTGGGGGAATTTGCTGATGGCGATCGGTTTTGGCGGCATTCATATTCTCTTCGGGCTGATCATAGCGAGGAGGCATGGTGGCTAGACAAGGAGTTCAGAGGGTTATCGCGGAGGTTGATGAGCCTGGGGCACGCCGTTCCATCGAGGTGCTGCGGGCCGCAGGGAAGGCGCCGCAGCTTGACAATCTGATTCATGAAAAGATGCGGTTGGGGATAGTCAGTGCACTGGCGGCCAACGATGCATTGACCTTCAGTGAGCTGAAGGATCTGCTGAAGACGACGGATGGCAATATCAGCGTGCACGCGCGACGTCTTGAGGAGGCGGGTTATGTTGCCTGCACGAAGTTTTTCGAGGGGCGGATTCCGCGCACCGAGTACCGGCTGACGGTTGAGGGGCGAGTCGCGTTTGAGCGATATCTGGATCACATGGAGGCATTGATCCGGGCATCGCGACTGAAATAAGCCGGAATATTGGCATCTGCCGGCGATCATCGAAAGCAGTAAAGCAGCCGGGCCTTCCCGGTCGATTGAGTTCAACAGGTTTACTGGAAAGGGTAACTATGCTTCATACAGCCGTGCTGGAAGAGGTTGAAGCGACGGTCTTGAAAACCTGCCACAGCATGATTCGGTTGCAGACATCAGCCTGCCTGCAGTTTGTGGATCTGACGAAAGAGGTGGCCGGGGTGGTGGCGCGATCCGGGGTGCGGAATGGCTGGGTCAATGTGCAGACACGGCACACGACGACGGCGCTGATCATCAATGAAAATGAGCAGTTGCTGCTGGATGACCTTCGGGCCCTGCTGGAGCGGATGGCCCCGCGTGACGGCGAGTACCAGCACAACGATTTCAGCCGGAGGGTTGATATTCCGCCCGACGAGCCGGCCAATGGCCATTCGCACTGCAAGGCGCTCTTTCTGCCGGCGTCGGTCTGCGTCAACATTGTCGATGGCCGGCTGCATCTTGGGCAGTGGCAGAGCATATTTTTCATTGAGCTCGACGACAGTCGGGATCGGAACATCTCAGTGATGGTTCTCGGGCAGGCATGAACATGTATGCAATTATCATGGCGGGTGGATCGGGGACAAGATTCTGGCCGGCCAGTCGCGAGTATTTACCAAAGCAATTTCTGCGGATCACGGGTGAGCAGACGATGCTTGAGGAGACGATTGGCCGGCTTGGTCAATTAGTATCCGGGGATCGTGTTCGTGTTGTTGTCGGGCGGCGACACGCGGAGGTGACGAGAAGGCTGGTTGCAGGGACGTCAGCAGGGGTGCTGGTCGAGCCGGTCGGACGCAACACCGCCGCCTGCATCGGGCTGGCAGCGCTGCATCTGCGAAGACTCGAGCCCGGGGCACTGATGATCGTGTTGCCAGCAGATCACTACATTGCCAACCAGGAGGCCTTTGTCGGGACGTTACGCCAGGCGGCGGAAGAGGCTCGCGGCGGTGCGATCGTCACCCTTGGGATTGCACCGACGAGGCCGGAGACAGGTTATGGATACATCGAAGTTGCCACGGGTTCTGGCGAAGCCTCCTGCCTCAGGGTTGAGCGCTTTGTCGAGAAGCCGGATTACGAGACGGCGCTCGGCTATTTGAAGAGCAGGCGGTTCCTCTGGAACAGCGGAATCTTCCTTTTCACGGCGGAGGCGATCCTGGCGGAGATCGACGCTCACCTGCCGGAATTGGCACAGGGATTGGCGGAGATCGACCGAGCGATTGACGGTGAGGCCTACGAAGAGGTGCTCGAACGTGTTTACGGTCAACTGCCATCAGTCTCGATCGATTACGGGATCATCGAGAAGACCTCGCGCTCGCTGCTGGTCTTTCGTGCTGACTTTGGCTGGAGTGATGTCGGCAGCTGGCAGGCGCTCCACGAGCTGAAGCGGTCGGAGTGTGATGCTGCGGGGAATCTGCTGCCTGCCAATGCCCTCGCCGAGGAGTCGCGTGACAATCTCGTCTATTCGCAGAGTGGTCGGCGCGTGGCATTGCTTGGCGTCGAGGGACTGGTGGTGGTCGATACCGATGACGTGCTGCTCGTCGCCGGGCTCGACAGGTCGCAGGATGTGCGGCGCTTTGCCGGGCGGGAGTGGCCTGCGCGACCGGAACCCGCGCGGCCGGAAAACGAAAAGTAGCTGACAGCCTGAGGAGACCGGCGGACAGGTGGCGGTAATCCCGGAGGTGGAGTTGTGGATCTGAGCGAGCGGGTGATACTGGTAACCGGTGGGGCTTCGGGGCTGGGGGCGGCAACGGGGAGAGCCCTGGTGGCCGAGGGGGCCGCAGTGGTGCTGGCCGACATTGACGGTGCGCGCGGGGAGGCGCTTGCTGCGCAGATTGTTGCCGAAGATGGTCGTGCCTCTTTTGTCAGGACCGATGTTACCGATGAGGAAAGCGTGGCAGCAGCCATTGCCGAGGCGGTCAGGTTACACGGTGGGTTGCACGGCGTCGTTGGTTGTGCCGGCATCGGGCTGGCCGAGAAGACGGTGGGAAAGAACGGTCCGCACTCGCTGCCGGCCTTTCGACGCGTCATTGAGATCAACCTTATCGGCACCTTCAATGTCATCCGGCTGGCGGCGGCGCGTATGGCGACGCAGGAGCCCATGGCGAGCGGTGAGCGTGGCGTGATTATCTGCACGGCGTCGATTGCCGCCTTCGACGGTCAGATTGGCCAGGCAGCCTATGCCGCCTCCAAGGCGGGGATTGTCGGGATGACGCTGCCGATTGCCCGGGATCTGGCACGCAGCGGCATCCGCGTCATGACTATTGCTCCGGGCCTCTTTGATACACCACTTCTGCAGGGACTGCCGGAAGAAGTGCGAACGGTTCTCGGTGCAAGAGTGCCGTTTCCGTCCCGTCTTGGGGATCCAGCCGAGTTTGCCTCCCTTGCCCTCCACATTCTGCGCAATGAGATGCTCAACGGTGAGGTCATACGGCTCGACGGTGCACTGCGTATGCCACCATCATAAGCGCCCCGGGGCGGCCTGACCATCGGGATTACCAGTCGTGTTCATCGGGCGGGGTTATCAAATACGGAGGTGGCAATGAATGGCGCTGAAAGCCTGATTCAGGCGGCGATTGAGGCTGGGATCGAGGTCTGCTTTGCCAATCCCGGGACAACGGAGCTCCCGCTGGTGCG
>CAIKMY010000106.1 GCA_903828635.1 uncultured Acidobacteriota bacterium | reverse complement strand
GCCATGACAACGGAGAGCTTCTCGGCCATCTCCTCGGTTTTGCCCTTGCGGCGGATGCCGGCGGTGTCAATCAGCCGCAGCCGCAGTGCGTTGCCGTCATCATCATTGGTGAGCAGCAGACTGTCGACGGCGTCCCGGGTCGTCCCGGGAATGGGCGAGACGATGACGCGATCCTCGCCGAGCAGTCGATTGATCAGCGACGATTTGCCGACATTGGGGCGACCGATGATCGCGACGTTGATCACGCGCTCTGCCGGTGCCGGGAGATCGACCGTCTCCGGAACCAGCGAGATGACACCATCGAGGAGGTCGCCGATGCCGCTGCCGTGCTCGGCTGAGACCGGGATGACGTCGGGAAAACCGAAGAGGTGAAACTCACCCGACTCGGCAGCCACCTTACCGGTGTCGGCCTTGTTGGCAATGACCAGCACCGGTTTGCCGGTAGCCCGGAGATGCCGCGCGAGATCTTCATCGAGCGGAGTGACACCCTGGCGAACATCGACGACAAAGAGAAGGAGGCTCGCCTCCCCGATCGCCGCCTTCGCCTGGGCAAAGATGCTCGCCGGTATCAGGGCCTCGTCGTCAGGCACGATTCCGCCGGTATCGACCAGACGGAAATGCCTTCCCATCCACTCCGTCTCACCATAGATCCGGTCGCGCGTGATTCCGGGCAGATCCCCGACGATCGAACGACGCGACCCGACCAGCCGGTTGAAAAGAGTTGACTTGCCAACGTTTGGCCGCCCGATAATTGCTACCAGTGGCGCGATTGCCCCACCTGTCGATGTTTGTGATTCGTTATCCATGGCCTCTGTTGTGCGACCTCTGTTGTGCGACCTCTGTTGTGGGACCTCTGTTGTGGGACCTCTGTTGTGCCTGTGCTCTGCGTACTCCACCGCAAAAAAGATACATTGTAATTCTTTCAGCAGGCGGATGAAAGGGGTATACGAATCGGACGGGCTGAGTAAGGATCAGGGCATGCGTCCGGATGACAATGCGGGGTAACCATTATCGATCCGGTCGGGACTCTGTCCTATATCGCTGGTAACTGGACGCTCGATCCGCACGTATCTATAATCGACAGCGAAGCCGGATTCAGGCAGCGACCTGAATGCCGGAAGATTCCGCCCTGCCCGGAAGCACCGGGTCGATGACAGGTGTTGAGAATCAGGTATTGAGAACAATGTTGTGTCTCCGGCCGATGTCGCGACACGATCTGGTGGCGGGATCTGAAGCAGAGATCAAAGCAGAGGTCAGGGGAGAGATCAAAGGAGAGATCGAATGATGAGAAGAGCCATTTTCACCCTGGTGGTGGTTCTCGCAGTCTTCGGCACGGCCCGGGCTCAGGGAACCGATGCGAAGGCGGAGAAGATTCTGAAGCAGGCTCGTGCGGTGATTGCCGACGAGTCGAAGTTTAAATCATTAGTCGGGCTGCAGGCCAACGGAACCGTGCGCCAGACCTTCGGCGAGCGCCAGATGGAGAGTGAGCTGGAGATCGAGATCATGGCGCCCGACAAGATCAGGAAGAACACCATCTCGTCATTTGCGACGATCACCAGCGTGCTCAATGGTGACCAGATGTGGAACGATTTTGTTCCGGCGGTGGGGATGGGTGGAGGCATGGGCGGCGGGATGCGGGTCATGATGGGCGGTGGAGGGCCCGGTGGGGCAGCCTCACCGATGGCGAGCTACATGCAGTTACAGCAGAAGCGTGAGCTGTTGCAGGTACTGCTTGGATGGTTCCTCACGCCTCCGCCATCGAGCCAGATGCAGTTTGCCTTCGTTGGTGAGGCGCCGGGGCCCGAGGGCACCAGGCTTGATGTCATCGATGGCAAGTCGGCTGACGGGCTGGCCATTCGCCTCTACTTCACCCAGGATGAGCATCGGCTGCTCGGGCTCAGCTATAAGGCGAAGCAGGCACGACGCGGATTTGGCGGTGGCGGCGGTGGCGGCGGTGGCGGTCGGCCCCAGGGTCAGCCGGGTCAGGGTGGCGGGCAGCCGGGTCAGGGTGGTCCTCCGCCAGCAGGCCAGCAGGGGCAGGCTGGCCAGCCGGGTCAGCAGGGTCAGCGTCCGCAGATGACTCCCGAGGAGCGTGAACGGCGAACGAGGGAGGCGATGGAGGCCTTTGAGAAGTCGCCCGAAGTCGATTATCGGTGGGTCTTTGAGGATTACAAGGGTGTTGGCGGCTTCAACCTGCCACATCGGCTGACCAAGATCGAGGCAGGCACACCGACTGAGGAGTGGACATTCGCGAAAATCAAGCTTAACGCGAAGATGACGGCCGACAAGTTTGTCAAAAAAGAGAAAGAGAAGCAGCCATAAAGGCTTTCAACTCCTGCCGCCATCCGTCTGTTTCGGAACAGTCGGATGGCGGCGGGACAACCTACCTGCCAAGCATGCGCCCGACAGCCTCGACCAGCTTTCCACATCCATTGAGCAGAACATCAGTAACCGGCCGTGCGTAGCGGGCCTCAAGCTCTTCGATGGTGCGTTGCACCTCGGCGGGAGTCATCCGCTCGTGATTGATGGTCAGCGCGATCACCGGACGCTGCGCGAGCAGTTCAAGCAATTGAATTTCGCGATCGAGTGATCCCATCGGATAGTTCTCGAAGCCGTCATAGCAGGTGCGTGCGGGGGCAATCTGAAGGATGATACCATCGACGCGGCCGGCGGCGATCAGCTCAAAGCCCCCCGGGTAGGCAGGATGAGCAAGGCTTCCCTGCCCTTCGAGGAGGATCACCTCGGGATGCTCATTGTCGAAGGCCTGACAGATGGCATTCTCTATTTCACCGGTGACAAAGTCGTTGATCAGCGAATCGAGCAGGATGCCATAGCGGACACCCTGGAGCCAGGAGGTCTGCCCGGTGCCAATCATTTCGCTGCGAATGCCGGCATCATT
This sequence comes from uncultured Acidobacteriota bacterium, assembly GCA_903828635.1. Classification (GTDB taxonomy): domain Bacteria; phylum Acidobacteriota; class Blastocatellia; order RBC074; family RBC074; genus CAIOZW01. The sequence goes on along the minus strand of CAIKMY010000106.1, from coordinate 11,847 downwards.
GAGTGCCTGATTGAGCCTGACAGTGGTGGTTCGCTTGCCGATCGCCGAGTCGGTACCAAGCACGGCGATCCGCGGTGCGGTCACCTGGTCGATCCTTCCGGTGAAGAAATGAAGCTGTGAGCGATCCGGCGGACGGCGCACATCACGGATGGTCACGCCGTGGCGAGTCGCCAGTGAGGCAAATTCGGGATCCTCGCCGAGAAACTGATGGAGCCCGGAATCGACATTGAGTCCGGCCTCGATCGCCTCGCGCACCGTTGCCCGGGCCGAGGCAGGCAGCTGTCCCCCATCCGGGGCCAGACCAATGACAAAGTAACCTGGAAGAGACGTGTTCCGATATTGGCCGTCTCTGTGTTGCAACAACGGCGACCTCCCGAGTGCCTCGCGCAGGCTGGCATAGATCGGGATCCCGTTGGCCCTTCCCTCAAGCCTCTCACCCGCATCCTCGCCGGCACAGGTGGAATCGATCACGCCGCACACCTGGTAGCGCGCGGTGTAGCGCACAAGGCCGTTGGCTGTCTTGCCATTCGGTGTGCCGAAGGCCCCCTCACAGTAGACTATTGCGTTTCCATCCATCCAAACCACTCCCAATGATCATCATCGATGACTAAATAGAAACAGCCGACATCGGAACAGGCAACACTGGAACACGTCCCTGATTCGCGGTGATTCCAACGTGCAGTGTCCCAATTTTTCCTGTTCCGATTTAGACATAAATCAGGGGACAGCAGGATGATGCCCCCTGCTGTCCCCGCTTGCAGTATTTACTGAAAATGCCTGAGCCGGCCTCAGGCCTTGACGGTCGCCAGATCGACCGGCTTGTCAGTGACACGCTGGGTCGCTTCATTGAAGTAGAGGGCACGCCCCTCGCGGTATGACTGTACCGACATGGCGATGGTCGTCATCGCCTTGTAGGCCGTCAGTGCGTCGAGCACCGGGGTCTCGCGTGTTCTGACGCAGCGCAGCCAGTTTTCCATGTGATTTTCGCGCGTCTCAGTAGCCAGTTGCACCTCATCCCTGCCCCACTTCTCGGCGAAGGACTTGCGGGCAATCCGCTCGGGCGTGACGGTGATCGAGTTGACTTTACCCTCGAAGCGGCCATCCGGCACCATCATGATCGTTCCCTCGTGACCGCGAATCAGCCCGGGGATGTGCTGGCCGTTGGCCATCGACGAGCTGAGTACCAGCGAGTGGCCCTTCGGAAATTCGGCGATCAGATGGAAAGTGTCCGGCACCTCACGGCCATCCTTGAAGACATAGATCCCGCCGGAGGCCATGACCTTGTGCGGAAACTGCGGCTCGCCCCAGCAGATGTTGAGCGGAGCAACGACGTGGTAAAAGAGGTCGGTCGCAATACCACCCGAATAGTCCCAGTATTTGCGGAAACGGAAGAAGCGGTCGGCGTCAAAGGCTCGCTTTGGCGCTGAGCCAAGCCACATCTTCCAGTCGATGAAGTCCTCACCCTTTGCTTCCGGACCGGCGTTCTTGTCAATCGGCCAGTTCCACTCACCCTCGATCGAGTTGCGATGATACGACCCCTGGCTCATGAGGAGCTGGCCGATCATTCCGTCCTGAATCGCCTTGCGTGCCTTCCACCACTGATCACTCGAAGTCGTCTGCGAGCCGACCTGTAAGACGCGACTGGTCGCTTTGACCACCTCATAGACCTTCTTCGCCTCCTCAACCGTTCGTGTCATCGGTTTCTCGAGGTAGACATCCTTGCCGGCACGCATGGCGTCAATGGCGATTGGCGCATGCCAGTGATCGGGAGTCGCAATCACCACCGCATCGATATCCTTGCGGGCAAGCAACTCCCGATAATCGAGCGTCGCCATCTCCGCCTTGCTGATCGACTGGGCATTATTGACGCGCTTGCGGTAGACGTCGCAGACGGCAACGATCTGCGCCGGTCGCGTCGTGCTGCCTACCTCCATCGCCCACTTCATGACGCTCGTGCCACGTCCGCCAACGCCGATCACCCCAACGTTGATCCGGTCGTTCGCGCCAAGTATCCGTGCTTGTACGTTGTGACGAAGCGTCATGGCCGCGCCCGCGGCCAACGCCCCTGTCTTCATGAAATCCCGGCGTTCAATACTGCTCATTGTCGCGCTCCTTTTGAAGTTACAGTAATGGGACAAACTGGAGAAAAAACGCTGGCTGGAAGGCATGAAGCAACAGCATTGCACTCATCAATCCCGCCAACTGAATAACAACAGACAGAAACATCCGCTTCAGATCATTTCAATCACGGCTGACCGCCCTGCCCCCTTGAGTTACCTGCGGTAAATCACCTTCCCGTCAAAAATAGTCATGGCGACAGCAGTCTGATGAATCTTCGAAGATCTGATCCGGAAAAGATCCTGTGAAAGAACCACGAGGTCAGCCAGCATCCCCGGTGCGATTCGGCCGCGACGTGATTCGTCAAAAGAAGCATAGGCGCCGGCCTCAGTATAGGCAAGCAGCGTCTCGGCAAGGCTGACACGCTGCCCGGGTATCCAGCCATCGCGCGGCAAACCGGCGGTGGTCTGTCGATTGACGGCATTATGAATGCCGCGAATCGGATCGAGGCTGATGCAGGCCGGCCAATCACTGCCGAAAGCGAGGATCCCGCGGCGGCGGCGTATCGAATCCCAGGCAAAGGCCAGCGGCAGGCGCTCCGGCCCGACCGCCCTTGACCAGACATCGACCGTGCCCGGATCGGCATGAATCGGCTGCATTGAGGCCACCACCCCGATCTCGGCAAAGCGGGCGAGATCATCCGGCGAAATAGTTTCAATATGCTCGATGCGATGGCGTGTACCGGAGCGGTGACGGTCTCCCGTCGCCAGTTGATAGGCTTTGAGCGCTTCGCGCACTGCACGGTCGCCAATGGCATGGGTACAGATCTGAAATCCGAGCTGGTCAAGCTTCGCCACCATCTCGCGGTACCCCTGGGGCGTCATTGCCAGTTCACCATAGGGGAGGGGGGCGTCAGGCGGCAGATCACTGTATCGATCGATCATCGCCGCAGTATGCGACTCGATCACCCCGTCGAGAACAAACTTGACCGATGAGGCACGCAGACGCGGATGCTCGGCGTACTTTCGCCGCAGCCGATCCATCTCCTCGATCGCCGCGCCACTTGTCCGCTCGCCAACCGAAAAGGCCATGGCAAAGCGAAGATTGAGCTCACCCCGGCGGTCGAGCTCCTCGTAAAGACTCAACTCCTCCGGCGAACCACTCGCGTTGAGCATGCCGGTGATCCCCAGTGAGGCTGCCAGACCAAGCCCCTGGCGCAAGGCCTCCAGCTGGCGCTCCCGCGTCGGCTGCGGTATCAGCCGCCGTACCAGCCGCTGCGCTCCCTCCTTGAGCGCCCCGGTCGGCTCACCAGCCCCATTCCGAACAACCTCGCCAAATCCCTCAAACTTCGACTCACGATCAATGCCGGCAAGGCTGAGCGCCTTCGAGTTTACCCAGGCGCTGTGGCCATCATAGGCGCTGAGGAAGACCGGACGGTCCCTGATGACCGCATCGAGATAACTCTTCGTCGGCAGCCCTCCGGGAAACCTCGCGTACTCCCAGCCTCGACCGGTGATCCACTCCGCGTCCGGATGCTGCTTCGCGTAGGCAACAATCCGCTCGAGCATCACTTTTACCGTCGAAGCCCCGGTCAGATCAACCTCTGTCAATCCCATCGACCCACCGAGAAAATGGATGTGCGAGTCGTTGAAACCGGGCAGAACCAGCCGCTTGCCAAGATCGATCACCCGCGTCTCCGCCCCGACCAGCCGCCTGATCTCCTCGTTGCTGCCAACCTCGGTGATCTTTCCGCCCTGAACTGCCAGCGCCGACGCAAAATCGGCCTTCAGCCCGCCGGTCCAAATCCGCCCGTCAAGCAGCACGAGATCTGCCGATCCTGGAGCCGTTGCCTGACCCACCCCGGTCGCGAGTGGACTGACACCCAGGATGATCGTTAACAAGACCGCCATGAGTGTTGTCACGGTATAACACTTCATCGATTCATCCCTCATCGATTTATCTCTCACCAAGGCGTAACAAGCCTGCCCTCTTCTTTCCCACTCTTCTTTCCCACTCCGCTTGAGATAAACCTGACGTGAGTCGAAGGTCAGTGCTGACCTGTAGTCGGAGTTGAAATTACGAGATCAGCGGCTTGATCACAGCGCACCTTTCCGCCTCAAAAGCCTGCCTCAGCCTCTCAAACATGGCCTCATCACGATAGGTTCCGATGATCGAGCCTCCCGAGCCGGCAAACTTTGCCGAGGCCCCGAGCGAACGCGCCAGCTCAATCATCCGGATATGATTCGGATCGAGGTTATAGATCGTTCTGCGCATATCAAAATTGAGATTCATCAGCCTCGCCAACTCATCGTGGTCACCGGCCAGCAGCGCATTTCGCGCCTGACCGGCAAGGCCGGCGATCAGGGTCATCGCCTCAATCACCTTTTTCTCGCCACTGTCGTACCGCCGTCTGATATCGTTGTGAAAGACATCCGAGGCCTCTGCGAGATCTGTCTGGTAGGCGATATAGAGCGGCGGCAGCAGCTGCGGTTCGAGCGGCTCATAGACGCCATACCCGCGCTCACTCATAATCTGGCGGTCAAAATCCATGTAGACCAGCCCCTCATAAACCTGTGCCACCCGATCCTGAAGCCCGGCGCTGATCTTTAATTCATTGACCTCGACCGAGAGTATCAGCCCGGGGAGGATCTCCCGCGGGATCTTCACATCGTAGAAGGCAAGCAGTGCCCTCATTGTCGCCGTGACGATCGCACTCGATCCTGCCAGGCCGACCTGGCGCGGAATGTTTGAATCGTAACGCAGCGAAAAATTCTGTTTCGGAAGAATGATCCCCTGTGAGTCACAGTACTCGGCAAAGCGCTTGATTGTCGCCTTGACCAGGCGCAAGCCGCCGTAGTAGCCATTGAGCTTCGTGTCTTGCAGGAACTGATCGAGCGAGTCGAAACAGCAGTGGTCCTGCCTCGTGGGGATAATCTCCAGTTGCGGCCATTCGTAGATGACGACACTCGCCGCGAAGTTCCTGACTATCAGGCTGATCGTCTTTCCAAAGTAACCATCAGAAGGGTTACCGATCAGGCCGGCTCTGGCAAAGGCTTTGGTTTTATGGATTCTCACCTGATAACTCCCTGGCAAGAATTCTCAGCTTTTCTCCATAGACGGGGTCGGTCAGAGCAAATTCGACAAAGGTCTCGAAGTAGCTCTCAAAATTGCCGATATCGTAGCGTTTTTCATGACGCGGCAGTCGGATCCCAACCACCTTTTTTCCGTCTGTCAGCAGGAGACGAATGGCATCAGTGAGTTGCACCTCGCCGCGATGATCGTATCCTGTTCTGCGAATGGCGTCAAAGATCAATGGAGAAAAGACGTAGCGCCCGGCAATCGCCCAGTTGCTCGGTGCGGCATCTAGTGAGGGCTTCTCAACAAGATCCGCTATTTCAAAGAGATCCCCATCACCGCGAGGATCGACGATGCCATAAAGCGAGACCTGTTCACGTGGCACCTCTTCGACGGCAATCGCACAGTCGGCCCCCTCGCTCTCGAAGGCCCTGATCAACCGCTCGACAACCATCGAACGGTGATGGCGACCAATGATCGAGTCTCCGAGGGCGACGACAAACGGCTCACTGCCGGCAAAATGCTCAGCACAGAGAATCGCGTCTCCCAGCCCGCGCTGCTCTGCCTGGCGAGTATAGAAATAATTGACACCAAGACGCTCAAACTCAAGTTCCGACAGCAGATCCTCCTTGCCACCCTCGCGCAGGGTGCGAATCAGATCCGCGTCGATGTCGAAATGATCCTCGATCGAACTCTTCCCACGCCCTGTGACAAAAAGAAAACGATCCATTCCACAAAGATTGAGTTCCTCGACAATGTACTGCACGATCGGCTTCTTGCCGACCGGAAGCATCTCCTTCGGCTGCGATTTTGTCGCTGGCAAGAGGCGCGTGCCAAGCCCGGCCACCGGAATCACCACATTACGTATCGACACGACGATTCTCCTTCCCGATTATGTCACTATCCTGCACTCTTTTATGTGCCTGTCGTCTCTGGTTGTCGCGGACCCTGAACTGGTGATCTTTGCGAGAGGTCGCCCGGGAGACCGTACCAAGGGAAATCAGAAACAGTCCCCCGGGTGATATCAAGTGGTGCCGGCTTAGCGGCTGGTCCTCGCCGGCACTTTGAAGTTGAGGTTTTCCAGCTCGAGCTGGTAGAAAGAGTTGTAGCCATTGTAGCGGGCAGCCCCGCCCAGCTCCTGCTCGATGCGCAGCAACTGATTGTACTTGGCAATTCGATCGGTTCTCGATGTCGATCCCGTCTTGATCTGTCCCGCATTGGTCGCGACGGCGAGATCGGCAATGAACGGATCCTCGGTCTCTCCGGAGCGGTGTGAGATGATCGCGGTATAGTTGTTGGTTCGCGCCATTTCGATCGCTTCGAGAGTCTCGGTCAGCGTCCCGATCTGGTTGACCTTGACGAGGATGGCATTGGCGACAAACTCGCTGATTCCCCTTTCGAGGTAGCGCGTATTGGTCACGAAGAGATCATCACCGACAAGCTGCACCGTGTTGCCAAGAACCTCGGTCAGTGCGGCCCAGCCGGCCCAGTCGTTCTCGGCGAGGCCATCTTCGATGGAAATTATCGGATACTGGCGCGCCCAGTCAACCCAGTAATCGACCATCTTTTCAGAGCTGAGACGGCGACCATCCGATTTCTTGAAGACATAGCTTCCATCCTGATAGAACTCGGAGCTGGCCGGATCGAGCGCGATGGCAATCTGCTCGCCAGGCACGTAGCCCGCGCCGTTGATCGCCTCAAGAATCGCCTCGATCGCCTCGTCATTCGACTTGAGGCTTGGCGCAAAGCCGCCCTCATCACCGACTGCCGTCGAGTAGCCACGCTTCCTGAGCACTCCCTTGAGTGTATGGAAGACCTCGGTTCCCCAGCGCAGCGCCTCGGCGAAGGATGGCGCACCGGCGGGCACGATCATGAACTCCTGAAAATCGACGTTGTTGTCGGCATGGGCCCCACCATTGATGATATTCATCAGGGGAACCGGCAGGACACGCGCATTGGTGCCGCCGATGTAACGATAGAGTGGAATCTCAAGCTCGGTGGCTGCGGCCCGCGCGTTGGCGAGCGAGACGGCGAGAATGGCATTGGCCCCGAGTTTTGACTTGTTCGGCGTGTCATCGAGATCGAGCATCACCTGATCGATCTCGACCTGGTTGAAGGCCTCGAGCCCGACCAGCGCATTGGCAATCGTCTTGTTGACATTCTCAACCGCCCGCCGAACTCCCTTGCCAAGGTAGCGAACCTTGTCACCATCACGGAGCTCGACCGCTTCGTTCTCACCCGTTGAGGCGCCCGAGGGCACAGCTGCCCGGCCGGTCGCGCCACTCTCCAGTACGACCTCGGCCTCGACTGTCGGATTCCCGCGTGAATCAAGGATCTCCCGGGCAATGACCTCATCTATCATACTCATAAACTTGCTTCTCCCTTATATTTGGAAATTATGTCATTAGCGATTGCCGTCGCGGCGAATGGTCAAGCCATCGCTCGCTGCCGGAATCGTATCATAAAAGAACGCTCTCAAAATCGTTAAAATATATTCTTCAAAACACGTACTTCAGAGCAACCTGTATCTGGCGCGGGGCGACGAGAGTATCGACCGACCTGCCAAAACCGGGAGCCTCCAGCAGGCGCACCGGAATGGCGAAATGGGTTCGATTCCAGAGATTGAAGGCCTCGACCTTGAAGAGGATCGACTGGCCTTCGCGTATGCGGAAGGTCTTGTTGAGGCTGGCATCTGTCCTGAAAACGCCCGGAGCGCGGAAGGTGTTGCGGCCAATGCGCCCATTCTGGCCAAGCCCGGCCAGCAGCGAGAGCGGCGAGACATTGAGGCTGAGAATATTGCGCCCGTTGTTGACCTCGGTGATGCCGGCGGTGGTGTCGAGCCGATCGGTCAGATTGCCGTCAAGATTGACATCGTAGCTCGAATTGATGGTGAAGGGCTGTCCCGACTGTGCGGTGACGATCGAGGCCCATTGCCAGCCGCCAAGCAGCAGCCCGGCAGGCCCGCTGCTGTCGTTGAAGCGTGAAAGCAACGGCAGATTGCCGATGAGGCTCAATGTCAGTCGATGGCGAACGTCAAAGCCGGCGCTGCCCCGTTCGAGGCGCAGATTGCGGTCATCCTGCGGAAGCGACGAGGCTCCGGCCACATCGAAGACATCCGAGACATCGTCGATGGCATGCGACCACGTATAGCTGACACCAACCTGGTAGCCGCGCGACATCCGGCGCGTCAGGCTCGCCTGCAGCGAATGATAGGTCGAGGAAGAGGAGGAATCGAAGATCGTGTAGGAGCCGAGGCCGGGGTTAGGGCGCCCGCTGCGCCCGGTGCCAATGCTCAATGGTGCAAACGAGAGGGCAAAGATCGGGTTGTTGGTCAGCCCGAGCGGATCGACCGGCAGGGTGATCGAGTTGGGACCTCCGTTCGGTGTACGGAACCTCGTCAGCCTCACACCACGGCTTCCGACATAACCAATAGTCATCAGGAGATCCGCCGGGAGTTCGCGCTCAAACTGGAGATTGTACTGGAGGGCGATCGGCGCACGCAGCCTTCTGTCAGGCAACGTGAAGGCCAATCCGCCACCCGAGGCCGTCTGACCGGCCGCCGCCGGGTTGAAGAGCAGCCCGAGCGCCGCCGGTACTGCTCCGTTCGGAATCCCGAGGGTGTTGAGCGTCCTTTCTCTGATCAGCGGGAAGCGCGTCACCTGCCCGTTATTGACGATGTCAAAGGGCACGAAACGCGGGTTGAAGACCGCAAAGATCCCCGTCAGCCCCGGCTGGAAGAAGGCGTCCCGCGCATACGAAAAGGTGTTGACATCGACATTGAATGGAATGAATGTCGGGAAGACATTGCGTGACTGGCTAACCACGCTGCCGAGCGTCAAATCATAGTAGGCGCCAATGCCGCCGCGAATCGAGCTCTTCCCCGCCTGCTTCGAGCCGGATGCCCAGGGATCCCAGGCAAAGCTGAAATGGCCGCCAACATTGTTGGCGTCGGTATCATAGATTCCACTCCGTCCGTCGAGGACATTGCGCAAGGCTCCGAGAGTCTGATTGAGCGAGCTGATCAGCGCGCTGTTGTTGAAGACTATCTGCCCGCGCGAGAAGGGGGCGGAAATCCGAAAGGCATCATCCGGCGTCGGGATTCTGCCGAGTCCGAAAGTATCCTCGATGCGCCGGTTGACTTCGCCCGGCACCGTGTTCAGTTCATAGCGCATGCCAAAATCAAGGGTCAGCCCCTTCCCTGCCCGCCAGTTATCATTGGCGAAGAGGTTGATCTGCCAGAAGCGCAGGCCGATCGTTGAGTCGGCGTTGCCGAGCGCCAGCGACTGGAAGATACCCGTCGGAATCCCGAGGGCGGCAAGGTCGCTGCCGTTGAAATAGCCCGGCTGAGCGCAGGTTCCCGGAGTCGGACTGGGGGTCGGCCCGAACCTCGTGATCTCCTTGATTGGAGCCTGTTGAATCTGGCAGGTCAGATCCGGCGAACCAGCAAAAAAGAACTGTGGCCGGTAGTTGCGATTGAGCAGACTGTTGAGTTGTGTCCGCCGCAGATCCGCTCCCAGCTTCAGCGTCTGCTGGCCACGAAACGATGTCAGGGTATCGGCCAGCTGGATCGTGTTGTTGGCTCGTGACTGCGGGAAGAGGTAGACATCAAGCCCCACCGGACTGAATGGTGAGATCGTCACCTGGCCCACCGGGCCAAGGTTGCCCTCGGTGTCGAAAGCGGCACTGCTCGTCCGGTAATCGACGTAGGGCAGCGGAAACTCGGGAGTGGTGAGATTGGCCAGCCGTCGCGTGTTGAGCAGGAAACCATCCTGCGGTGCAAGGCGTGACGGGGTCAGCCTTGGATCGCGCAACTCCGCAAAACGCAACCGCGTCCGTCCGTAACTGGCACGCAACTGGTTGGCGAGCGTCGGCGAGATCTGGCTTGTCAGGAAAAGAGAGAGATTCTGCGTCCGCACTCGCGGCTCGACTCCGGCGAAGATCCCTCCGCCCACCGACGGCACCTGTCGCGAATCGTTGGTGAAATTATAACGCGCCGTAAAGTTGTGAGTCCCCTCGTTGCCAAAGATCTGCCGGAGAATACGCAACTCGTGATCGAGCTTCAGCGAGAAGATCGTCGCCTCAGCGTCAGCCGGCAGCACCTGCGTGTAGGTATTCTCACCATACGGCCCGATCGGGTTGTTCGGAAACGGAAAGAGTGAAAAGATCGAATCGCCAGCGACAAATGTCGGGGCGAAGCTGATCGGCTGGCCCTGACCGCCAATTGAAAAGCCGGTCGCCCCGAAGTTGAGGAACCCTCGCTGCGCCACTGTCGGTACTGAAAAATGGCTCTCCTGGCGCGCCTTGATCTGCTGGCGCTCGAACGAGCCGAAGAAGAATGTCCGGTCACGACGCAGCGGGAAACCGATCGCCGCTCCGCCCTGATTCCGCTGGTACTGATCCTTGCCCAGTGACGGATTGGGTTGTACCAGTTGTGCTGCCGGCGCCTGGCTGCCCGAACGAACGACGACCGGCAACGACCGCGGATTGACCGGCACTCCGTTGTTGAAACGATCGATCGCCAGCGCGCTCAGCGCATAGCTCGATGATTTGTCCGAATTATAGTCGAAGAAATTACGGGCATTAAGCGATTCGTGGTTGAAGAAATCGTAGATTGAGCCGTGAATCTGATTGGTTCCCGACCTCGAGACGGCATTGACCTGCGATCCGATGCTTCGCCCCTGCTCTGCATCCCAGAGGTGGCTGACGATCTGGATCTCCCGGACACTCTCGATGCTCTGCGGCACGAGAGTGACAAACCCCTGTCGCCGCACGCCGATATCCTCATCATTATTGTCCGACCCATCGACTGTAAAATTGTTCGAGCGCGCCCGCTGCCCGTTGACCGCAAACTGTCCCGCGGTGCCAATGCCTGAGCCGATCCCCGGACCGGCAACGCCCTTGACCTCGGGTGGTGGCGCGACACCCGCTGCCAGCAATGCCAGATCATCAAAGCTGCGAATTCCTGAGAGCGGCAGCAGCGACACCTGCGATTCATCCGCATTTGATCGCCGCGTCGCATCGTTCAGATCCGTCAGCCGTCCCGCCGCATCATCACGGGGTACCACCGGCGGCGTGGTCGGTGTTGGCGGAGTCGGCGGAGTCGGCAACCCAATCACCGGGGGGAGGACGGGCTTCATAATGATATCCGGCACCGTCTCAAAGAGCTTGTTGAGCTGTATCTTGATCGGCTCCTTCGTCGGCTGGCTGATCTCAAGCCCATCCTTCGTCGCCTGGATGCTGTAACGCCCCAGCGGCAAAAAGGCAATCTGGTAGCGACCTTCAGCATTGGTCAGCGTCGCTCGCTGATTCCCGGTCTCCTGGTTAATTGCACGAACCCTTACTGCCGGCACCGGTGCTCCGGCAGCATCGATGACTCTGCCGGCCAATGTTCCGGTAATCGTATCGAAGCCGGGATCGTCAAGGCGTACTGCCCCGTTTGCTTTGGCGGGGATCACGGGAATGATTGACGAGATAACCAGACTCAGAATCAGACCGATGCGCATCGATTTGGTCGCGACGTGGATCCGCGCTTTCATAGATGGTTCTCCGAGTTGGGGCGTCTTTCTCTGCCACACGAAATGCAGGCAGAAAGCGAGCTGTTAAAATTAAATATATTAGCGTGGTATGATCGGTTGTCAATGGATAAGTGGCAGGGGGGGGACTATGGATCGTAAGGACTATGGACCGTATGGACTATGGACTATGGACTATATG
>CAIKMY010000105.1 GCA_903828635.1 uncultured Acidobacteriota bacterium | reverse complement strand
GAAGGTGGCGCCGCTGATCGAGCGCATGGGGCTGGGCTATTCGGTGCGGATCACCGGTTACGTGACGGAGCGTGATTTCTTTCGCTATTTGAAGGCGGTCGACGCCGTCGTCAATCTGCGTTATCCGACAGCGGGTGAGACCTCGGGAACATTGATTCGCAGCCTTGGGGCGGGGAAGCCGATAGTGGTGACCGATTTCGGCCAGTTTGCCGACCTGCCCGACGCGATATGTCTCAAGGTTGAGCCGGGGCCGAATGAGGAGCGTGATCTGGCGGCGCGCCTGCAGGCCTTGGCTTATCGGCCGGCCCTGCGGGATCACCTTGGGCGGGCGGCGTCGGAGTGGGCACATCGTGAGTGCAATATCGAGCGGGTCGCGGCGCGATACCTCGCCTTTGCCGAGCGGCTCATTGCCGGGCGTGGCGAGGCACGGCCATACGAGAAGGATTATCGGCTCGACTTCCCGCCGGAGCGGTTGCTCAGGCTGCCGGCAGAAGAGGCGCTCGGTTATCTCAATGACCATTTCTCGGACAATCCCGATGCGCTGGGCTACCTGCAAACCCACGGTCGGCGGATCGCGGAAACATTGTCACTGACACCGACGGGTGAGCAGCGGCAGCGCATTCTTGATCTCAGCAGTTATCTGCACATGCCGCTGCTGTTGCGGCGTTATGCCAGCTATGGTGAAGTGCTGCTGACCGGCTGGTGGGAGGGGTTACCGGCAAAGAAGCAGCAATCATTGAGCAATCCGGTGACCGGAGAGACGCAGGATTTCCTGATCCACAATGTCAACGTCGAGCACGACCGGCTGCCGTTCGATGATGGCTCGATCGACGTTGCGCTCTGTTGTGAACTGATCGAGCACCTCACCGGGGATCCGATGCACATGCTGGTTGAGCTCCACCGGGTCCTGAAGTGGGGGGGATTGTTGATCCTGACGACGCCGAATATTGCCAGCGCGCGGAGTGTCGAGGCGCTGCTCAATGGCTGTACGCCGTACATCTATGGCCTTTATAACCGAAAGCAGCCAGCGGATCGCCATGCGCGAGAGTACACGCCGACCGATGTGCGAATAGTTCTGGAATCGGCCGGATTTCAAGTGGTCAGGCTCTTTACCCGCGATGTCTGGCACGAGACGCGCGAGGATCTGCTCGCCAGTCTGGCAAAGACGCCCGTCCCGCGTGAGGGGCGCGGTGATAACATCTTTGCCGTTGGGCGCAAGCTCAGCCGCCATCTCGTCCGTTACCCGGCCGAACTCTATGATTAGTTGATGTTATGATCACCGCGACCAGTATCTCCAAGCGCTATCAGATCTACGATTCACCGGCGGCCCGGCTGAAGGAGATGCTCTGGCGCGGCAGGCGATATCATCGGGATTTCCTTGCACTCGATAATGTCTCGATCGAGGTTCGGAGTGGCGAGGTGCTGGGAGTAATCGGCCGCAATGGGGCGGGGAAGACGACGCTCTTGCAGATCGTTGCCGGGGTATTGCAGCCGACCACTGGCGAGGTGCATGTCGATGGGCGGGTGACGGCGCTGCTCGAACTTGGAAGTGGCTTCAATCCGGAATATACCGGGCGCGAGAATATCCTGCTGAGCGGGCAGATCATGGGCCTGAGCGAGGCGGAGATGAGGCGCAAACTCGACGTCATCGTTCGCTTTGCCGAGATGGAGTCCTTCGTCGATCAGGCCGTGAAGACCTACTCGACAGGGATGCTGATGAGGCTTGCCTTTGCCTCGGCGATACACGTCGATCCCGATGTGCTGATTGTCGAT
>CAIKMY010000104.1 GCA_903828635.1 uncultured Acidobacteriota bacterium | reverse complement strand
TGAGGTGAGCATTGAGGTGATCTCCTGAACTCTTTCACCCTTTCCATCTCAACATCGGCTTGATTTAAACTGTCTTGAGAGGTTTGCGTCTGCATGCGATTTTCTCTTCTATTGATGGCGATGGCAGCAGTCTGGATTCCGGTGCTGACCCAACATCAGGATCACCGGCAACAGGGTCCAATGGACACACGGATCGAGGAGGGTGGGCGGATATTTGCGCGGAATTGTTCGGCTTGTCACGGTGACACGGGGCGGGGTGGACGGGCACCGGATCTGACGAGCGGGCAATGGAGGCATGGCGGAACGGATGCAGAGTTACGACGAAACATCGTGCAGGGGATCGCAGGAACGCAGATGCCGGGAATTGGTTTGACTGATGACGAGGTGGTCCGGGTAATCGCCTGGCTGAGGTGGAGATCAGCCGGAGGAGGAGCATCGGTAAGCGGGGCTGCTGGCGACATCGGGCGCGGACGGGCGCTCTTCTTCGGGGAGGCGGGCTGTGCGCAGTGCCACATGCACGGCGGACGAGGCGGCATCCTTGGGCCGGATCTGACCGAGGTTGGCGGCCGGCGACAGGCAACACAGCTGGCGGCGGCGCTTGGCGGAAAGCTGCGATGGGCTGAGGTGAAGAGCGTCAACGGGTCAATGCTGCGCGGAGTTGTCAGGGGCGAGGAGACCTTCACCCTGCAACTGATGGATGATCGTGGCAGGTGGCACATTCTCAGGAAGGGGGAGGCCGGGCTGCGCCGCTATGAAGGGCCCCATCCGCAACCGGGCGCAGCGGAGCGTGATGATCTGCTGGCCTTTCTGACGCGGAGTGAAAAGCGATATGACCCGCCGGCGGAGTGGAAGCCGGCGGCAGAGTTCAACGTCAGCTTCTCACGCCTGAAAAATTCGGCGGCAGAGCCGTGGAACTGGCTTGGTTACTGGGGAGATCTGCGTGGAACACACTATTCAGGATTGAGACAGGTGACACCAGCCAATGCCGGGAGGCTGGCCTCAGCGTGGACGGCTCAGCTTGGGGGAACCACGGTCGAGACGACACCGCTGGTGGTTGACGGGATGATGTTCGTCACCGGTCCGCTCAACACGGTGACAGCGCTCGACGCCGAAACAGGTCAGACACTCTGGAAGTTTACGCATCGTCTGCCGGCCGATGTTGCGAGGCACTGCACGGTGATGACCAATCGCGGGCTGGCGGTGCTTGGTGACCGGCTCTTCCTGGCGACGCTCGATATGCGGCTGATTGCGCTCGATGCACGAAGCGGCAGCGTGATCTGGAACGTCGAGCAGGACGACTACCGGCGAGGGATCTCAAACACCCATGCCCCGCTGGCAATCGACGGCAAGGTGATCGTCGGGGTGACGGCCGGAGAATGTGCGCTGACCGGATTTGTCGACGCCTTCGACGCGGCGACCGGCAGGAGGCTCTGGCGCACGCATACCATTCCTCAGCCTGGAGATCCGAATCGGCGGACGTGGCAGCCGGAGAGTGCAGCCGACTATGGTGGAGCACCGACCTGGATGACGGGAACTTACGACAGCGAGACGCAAACGATCTACTGGACAACCGGCAATCCCGGTCCCGATTATGATGGAACGGTGCGTGGTGGCGACAATCTCTACTCCTGCTCAGTGGTGGCTCTCGATGCACAGACCGGGAAGATGAAGTGGTGGTTTCAGTTCACACCGCACGATGTTCACGACTGGGATGGCAATCAGACGCCGATGCTGATTGACGGAGTGGTTGACGGACGAAAGCGAAAGCTGCTGGTGACGGCGCAGCGCAATGGTTTTTACTATGTACTCGACCGGGTGACAGGAGAGTTCCTGACCGGGCGGGCATTTGCGAAGCAGACGTGGGCGAAGGGGCTCGACGAGCGTGGTCGGCCCATCGTTCTCCCGAATACCGCGCCGACGCCGGAGGGCAATTATGTCTGCCCTGACGCCGCCGGAGCAGCCAACTGGGGATCGCCATCATACGATCCGGCAACGGGATATTTTCTCGTCTCGGTGCGCGAGACGTGCGCAACCTACACGCGGGTGACAAAGAATCCGGTTCCGGGGCAGGGCTACACCGGCGGCGGGGTTGAGGTCGACGCCAGGGGAGCGCCGGGAGCTGTGCGGGCTCTCGATGCGCTTACTGGTGAGGTGAAGTGGAATTTTCCTCTGCAGATCGGTGCATCGTCGACCGGGGTGCTGGCGACGGCCGGCGGCGTGGTCATTGCCTCGTCAAATGATGGTAACCTCATTGCTCTTGACGGGCGCAGCGGGAAATATCTCTGGCACTACTATACCGGCGCAAACATTGTCGCCTCGCCAATGGCCTACGCCGTGCGCGGGCGCCAGTATGTGGCCATTGCCTCACAATCGGCAATTATGACCTTTGCTCTGCCGCAGAGCCGGACAACAAGGAGCCAGCGATGACCACTGACCGCCGCGGCTTTCTTCGCACAGCCGCGCTGGCCGCAATCCTGCCAGCACCGCCCCTCGTGGAACGACCGATTCCGGCTATCGATACCCACACCCACTTCTATGACCCACGGCGACGTCAGGGAGTGCCGTGGCCATCACCGAAGGAGACTATCCTCTACAAACCGCACTACCCGGCAGACTTCGTCAGCCTGACGAGGGATCACGGGGTGGTCGGCACCGTCGTCGTCGAGGCGAGCCCGTGGGTCGAAGACAACCAGTGGATACTTGATCTTGCAGCAAGGAACGACTCGATTGTCGGGTTCATCGGTAACCTCCGGCCGGGGCAGTCGGAGTTTGGCAATCAGTTGAAAAGGTTTGCGGCCAATCCGATCTTCCGCGGGCTGAGGCTGGGTGAGCAGTCAATGCTTGAAGGGATTGGCAACGCGCAGTTCGAGCGGGACTTGCAGATGCTTGGCGAACGCGGGCTGACCCTCGATGTCGTTGGTAGCGCGGGGATGCTGGGGGCGGTGGAGAAAGCTGCTCGCCTTGCACCGGCGATGAGCGTAGTGATCGACCACCTGCCCTTCCCGGTCTGGGACGATAATCCAGCGGAGATGAAGCGGCGGCTGTCACCTCTGGCGGCACTGCCAAATGTTCGCGTCAAGGTCTCGCATGTCGTGCGTCGTGTCGACGGAAGAACGATCACCGGGCTCGAACCATACCGCGCGCGCCTTGACGCGCTCTGGGAGATCTTTGGTGGTGACCGACTCATCTTTGGCAGCAACTGGCCGGTGAGCAATCTCTTTGGAAGTTATGCCAACCTGCACGCAGTGGTTGCCGCCTGGATCGATGAGCGTGGCCGTGCTGCTGCCGAGAGATTTTTCTGGAGAAATTCACTCGACGCCTACCGCTGGGTCGCCCGCGGCAAGGCACGGAGGCTGGCTTGAAGATGACACGACTCTCTCTCATCCTCGCCGCATTGGTACTCTTCCCTGCTCCCCGGTTCCAGGGTGACGCACTAACTCCGGCGCCGCCGTTGGGATCAATGAAGGCCGTGCGGGACACCTGCGCCAATCTCTGGACACTGGGACCAGCCAGGGGCGGCACTCGTCGCCTGCTGGTTCTGCCGGCGCAGGATCGCACAGGGTGGGTCGAGCCACAACCTGCAATCTCGGGTGCAGATCCCGGGCCATGGAGTGCCATCGAGGCTGATGAGATCGGCTTCGTCTGGCTGACAAAGACCGGCAGAAGCTATCGCTTCGATCCGCGCAAACCTGATCAGGGTGTCGTACAGATGGAACGCATACCGACAAGCGTTGCCACGCAAACCCTCTGGCAGACGGTGGCACGCATGCCCGCCAGCAATCACGATCTGACGGCGGCAGTCCTTGGCAAGCGGCTCTATGTTGCTGGTGGCCTGACGGCCGAATGGGGCTATCCAACCCGATCGCATCCTTTCGATGAGCTTTGGGAGCTGGATACCAGCAGCTGGAAATGGCGCGCGGTTGCCCGCTTCGGCCGTAACCGCGTCTACTGTGCAACGGCCGAGTTCGGGAAGAAGATCTGGATTGTCGGCGGTGATACGATTCTTGCTGACGGCAAGCGGCAGGCACAAACGGCGGTGCAAATCTTCGATCCGGCAACCGGCCGGTTGAGTGAGGGAGTGCCGGGAACCATTGCCCGTCCCATGCCGCTGGCCCTGAGCGCTGCCGGTCGCCTCTATGTCATCGGCAATGAACGCGGTCATGAAGATCAGCCCGGCCGGATGGAGAGCATCGGCCCCGGTGAGACTGCCTGGCGCCCTGAGCCCGACGGTCCGCGGGGGATGGGCCCACTCGCCGGCGCGACACTTGATGACCGGCTCTACCTCGCAGTTCGCGACCAGGGCCTCGCCATCTATGACACCAACACCAGATCCTGGCAGGTCGACTCAACCTTCAAGCCGCGCTCATGCCAGATGGCTGCCTGGAGGGGAGAAATCTGGATGCTCGGCGGCCGTGATACGGCGGGTGAAGACCTGACGCTGATCTACTCTCCCCGCTCCCGCTCCTGGCGCAACGGCCCGAAACTCCCGCGCCCCCTCAGCTGGGGGGCTGCCGGCGTCGTCGGTGACCGGCTGATCCTCACCGGCGGAGCCGCCAGTTACGGTCGTGATTATCTCTACAATGATCTGACCTTCTTACTAAAATGAGTGGCGCCATCGACCAATGACAAATTTGCTGATCAACACCTGAACACCCGGAAACCGAATGCCATCACACAAACCACGAGCAACTTTCCCTGCCCCGGTCTATGCCGAGACCGTTCTCGCCCATAACTTTGCCGACAGTCAGCGATACTTTCTCGACCTGCTGATGGATCTTCACGCGGCACATGCCCTGATGCTGCGCCAGCAAAAGATCATCAGCACCAAAGAGGCGCGAACCATCCTCAGGGGGCTCGAAGGACTCGACCGAGAGAAGATACGCACAGCCCACTACGACGGATCAGTCGAGGATCTCTTCTTTTTCATCGAGCGCGAACTGATCGCAGCCATTGGCGAGGAGATCGCC
>CAIKMY010000103.1 GCA_903828635.1 uncultured Acidobacteriota bacterium | reverse complement strand
TCGTCGCGGCGCTCAACGAGTGTGGGCGCAAGGTTGACGAGTCGCTTCAGAGCCGGATGAGCGGAGCGCTCGGGGGGCTTGAGCTTCCCGGATTTGATCCGGGATCGGGTAGGTGACATGCTCGATTACGCGGAACCGGTAACGAAGCTGATCGATGAATTGAAGCGTCTTCCGGGGATCGGCCACAAATCAGCGCAGCGGGTCGCCTTTCATCTGCTGAGGTCGAGTCGCGAGGAGGCGGAACGCCTGATGTCGGCAATCAGCGACGTCAAGGAGAAGATCGTCTTCTGCTCGACCTGCAACAACCTGACCGAGACCGATCCTTGCAGGTTCTGTACCAGCCCGACTCGCGATCGCTCACTGATCTGCATCGTCGAAGAGCCCTACAACCTTGTGGCAATCGAGAAGACGCGCGAATATCGCGGCCTTTACCATGTTTTGCACGGCGCGCTCTCACCAATCAGGGGTATCGGACCGGATGAGCTCCGCATCGTCAACCTCATCGCCCGCTTACGACCCGACGACTCGGGTGAGATCCCGATACGCGAAATCATCCTGGCCACCAATCCCAACACCGAGGGTGAAGCCACGGCCAACTACCTTGCCCGCCTCCTCAAGCCACTCGGGCTCCGCGTGACCAGAATAGCCATGGGACTGCCGGTCGGCAGCGACATCGAGTATGCCGACGAGGTGACGATGTTCAAGGCACTCTCCAATCGTCACGAGGTGTAGTCATGGACGACACGCTCCGGGCTTACCTCGCGCTGCGGGAGGCCAACGACCGGCGGCGTGAGTCGGGAATGGCCATGCTTCGCCAGTCTCTGCTGACCTGCTGCGAAGAGTTAACGGAGAGCGCCTCGATCCTCACCGGGCGTGAGGATTGGCAGTTCGAGACTGGCGGCTCGACCATGATTGGCGAGCGCCTTGGTTTCAGGTATGGAATGCAGACGCTGATCATCGAGGCCGGATGGCCGCGACTCCCCGAGCACGGTTATGTGCCGGGTCTCGGACTGGCGCGGGGCCGCGTCGGGATCAGCCCGAATGTCATGATCCGGCCGATCCCGATCGTCGAACTGGTTCTCCGGCGAGGCCCGGAAGAGGAGACGGTCTGGCACCTCGCTGATGGCGGGCTGCTGACGCCCGATCATCTGCGCGAGTGGTTCAGGCAACTCATCACTCTCTGACTCTTCCACACGATATCGGCCGTTTGGATTGTCAGCCAAGCGGCGCGAGCGAACCGAGAATGTGGTAACCGTCGTCGACATAGAGAGTCTCGCCGGTGATCCCGCGACTGAGCGAACTGAGGAGGAAGACGGCGGCATCACCAACATCACCTTGTTCAGTCGCCTTGCGCAGCGGGGCCACTTGTCGATGCATCTCGACCATCTTCGTGATGCCGGAGACTCCGCGCGCGGCGAGGGTGCGGATCGGTCCGGCGGAGATGGCATTGACCCGGATACCACGCGGGCCGAGATCGTTGGCCAGATAGCGGACAGATGCCTCAAGCGCCGCCTTGGCGACCCCCATGACATTGTAATGAGGCACAACGCGCTCTGCCCCGAGGTAACTGAGCGTGATGATCGAACCTCCGGCGTTCATCAATGGCAGAGCGGCGCGGGCAAGCGCCACCAGCGAGTAGGCACTGACATCGAGCGCCGTTGCAAATCCCTGTCGCGTCGTCTCGATGAACTCACCGGCCAGTTCTTCCCGTGGCGCAAAGGCGACCGAGTGGACCAGAAAATCGAGCCCACCCATCTCCGCTTCGACACTCTTCATCAGCGCGGCAATCTCCTCATCACTGCCAACATCACAGGGAAAGATGCTCGCCCCCTCGATACCTTTCACCAGACCGGCGACATTATCCTTCAGCCTCTCATTCTGATAGTTGAATGCGAGGCGCGCTCCCTCGCGCAGCGCCGACTCGGCGATCGCCCAGGCAATGCTGTGCCTGTTGGCAACCCCGACAATCAACCCCTTCTTGCCTTCGAGCAGCATATCGATCAATGACTCCTTAACTTGGTTCTGAACCTTTAATCTGATTCATGATTTAATTCATTCAATGGTGCGAAGATAGCACGAAACGGCCTGATTGTCTCAGCCCGGACGACGACTTACTTTTTCAGTGATTTGTCATATAATCGTGCCCGGCAGGCAATGGAGTTCGAGTTTACAGCCATTCGGGAACAACCAGAGAGGCAGGGGAGAGTGACATGAGAGGCTGGTCGGGCAGGACAGCACTGATCACCGGGGCGTCATCGGGAATTGGCGAGGCATTCGCACGCGCACTGGCGTCACGCGGCGCCGACCTCTTCCTCACAGCACGGTCGATCGATCGACTGGAGGCGATTGCCGAAGAGTTGCGGCGGAGCGACGGCGTCTCCGTGAGGGTGATCGGTGCCGATCTGGTCGATCCCGAGGCACCGCTCGCAATCCACCGCGCCGTTGCTGCCAGCGGGCAGCAGGTTGATCTCCTCATCAATAACGCTGGTTTCGGGATTGTCGGAGACTTTGCTGACCAGTCACCTGAAAGACAAATGGCATTGTTACAGGTCAATGTCACGGCGCTGACCTGCCTGACGCGCCTCTTTCTGCCGGCAATGCTCGAACGGCGCTGTGGCGCGGTGATCCAGGTAGCCTCAACGGCCTCATTTCAGGGTGTCCCCTACCTTGCGCTCTATGCCGCCACCAAGGCATTCATCATGAACCTCAGCGAGGGTCTTGCGGCCGAATGCGCTCCCTTCGGAGTGAAGGTGCTCGGCTTCTGCCCCGGTTCGACCGCCACTGCGTTTCACGAGACAGCCATTGCCGGTTCAATGATGGCTGATGGCGTCAGTGCCGGCGAACCTCATCGCCGCATGCAGACGGCGGCGGAGGTCGTCGATTACGCGCTCGACTGCCTTGATCGCGGCCGCATCCTTGCCATCCCCGGTCTTGCCAACCGCCTGATGATCTTCTCGGAGAGGCTGGTGCCACGAAGCTTTATCACCCGCAAGGCTGCCGGCCTCTACCGTCGCTTCTCGACAAGGCGATAACCAACCTCATCACCCGAACGCACAGGAGCAGATTAATCATATGATGCTCAATCGCCGATCCTCTCTGCTGGCTCTTCTCCTCGCCACCGCGGTGAGTGGCAGCGGCTGTCTCAATAAGCCCGGTCCTGCAAGCAATACCGTTGCCAGCCAGCGGATGAAGCCCGGCTTCAATATCTTTAGTCCGGCGGAAGACATCGAGATGGGGCGTGAATCGGCGGAACGGATCTTGCGGCAGACCCGGATGCTCGACGATCCACGAATCGCCGAGTACCTCGAACAGCTCGGCTCGAAACTGGCAGCTCACGCCAGCGGAGAGAAGTTCGACTATCAGTTCCGCGTAGTCGCGACACGCGAGATCAACGCCTTTGCCCTGCCCGGAGGATTCCTCTTCGTCAACGCCGGCCTTCTTGAAGCCGTCCGCAACGAGGGTGAACTGGCCGGCGTCGTCGCTCACGAGATTGCCCACTCCGCACTGCGCCACGGAACCAGCCAGGCCTCGAAGCAGCAGATCGCCCAGCTCGGGCTCGGCATCCTCGGATCTCTTGCGGGTGCCAGCGAGAACCGCAGTCTTGAGCAGACCATCGGCGCCATCGGCGGGCTCGGTGCCAACATGCTCTTCCTCAGATTTGGCCGCACCGCCGAGAAGGAGGCCGATCTTGAAGGGGCACGGATGATGGCTCAGGCGGGCTATGATCCACGCGACATGGCCGC
The DNA here is from genome assembly GCA_903828635.1 of uncultured Acidobacteriota bacterium. Taxonomy (GTDB): domain Bacteria; phylum Acidobacteriota; class Blastocatellia; order RBC074; family RBC074; genus CAIOZW01. The sequence continues at coordinate 14,498 of CAIKMY010000103.1, read as the reverse complement.
CTTCTTCGTTACCCTCGAATCGCTCAGCAGTCATCGACTTCCGGAGATGCTCAGTGATCATCCCAATCCCGGCAACCGGCAGCAATATATCACCGCCGCCATCCCCAACCTGCCCGTCTCACCCAACCCGGTTAAGTCAACCCCGGAATTCACTTCCATGAGATCCCGGCTCGCTGGTGAGGCTGGCTCGATCGACCGCAACAACAGACTTCGCCGCGTCGGCCCGAAAGATCCAACCAGTCTCAATCAAATCACTCGCCCCGCCGCTCCCGATTCTCTCACCAGCCCTTTCCAGGCCGAGGACGGCTCCTTCTCGCTGCGCATCCCTGCCAACTGGTCCCCTCTGCGCCCCGATAATAACAACTGGCTCTTTGCCCCCGAAGGGGCTCTTGCCACAATGCCCGATAAATCAGCCGTCCTGACGCACGGTCTGCTGATCAGCCTCCTCAACACAAGTGGGGCTTCAGTTCAGGAGGCTACTTCCCTCTTCCTGCAACGCATGGTCGAGGCCAATCCCGATTTCAGCATTGTCAATCCCCCACAGCCAACCAATATCGCCGGACTCTCCGGACTGGTCTCGGTGGTCGCCGGTCAGTCGCCGGTTACCGGTACTCGTGAGGTCGATGTCACGTACACGGTCATCACCCCACGCGGGGCCCTCCTCTGCCTGATCATCGTTGCCCCGGAAGACGAAATCCATCTCTATCAGGCCGCTACCCGTCAGCTTCTCGGCAGCCTGATCCTTAATCGATGAGGAGAATGTAGGGGGACTATTCTGGGTCGCAAATAATAGCAGATTTTAGCGGCCTGCAGGTCGATTCCTTATTCCAACAGCAGGATGGCAGGCACGGCACCCTGCCTGCAGTGGTTTGAATGCGTAAGCCCTGTTAATGCTTTATTGGCTTATGCCCTGTATCAATCCTGTCTCCATTTTGCTCATCCCTGGGAAGTTTCTACCCATCGATAATGTAAAATTTTCCCAAATCCTGACGATTTTGCTGGACAATCGCCTGATCATTCATATAATTCATATTCTGTTATTTTTATTCTTATCGCTCTTCCTCAACTAATCGACAGCCTGATCAGATAGCAAGTCAAGCCGGACTTTGCACGATAGTCTTCAAGTCTCAACTTCTGTCTGATCAGATCAGTCTGGCAAGCTTCGTCTCTTTGGTAAGTGCCCACCCAAATCCTCGCGCTCTCCACACTGGCTGTCATTATTTCTGTCTGGCGATCGGAATGTGATCGCGACAAATGTAAGATCTCTCTATGCGACCAGGTTCGCTGAAGAAGAGGTTCACCTATGATGAAATGTAAGAAGTGCGGCTATCAGCTCTTCCCCTACTCACAATGCTGCCCGATGTGTGGGCGAAAAGTTGACAAGAAAGCAGACACAAAATCAGTCCAGGCTCCGCAAACGAGGCTTGATTTCTGGCTGGCGGGTTTGAAGAAGACCGGCAAGACGACAAGGGTTCGTCGTCCGCTCCCGACCTGAATAACAGTTGAATGACAATGGCCTGGTATGCCGGCGGACATCTGCGGAGATACCTCCGGCAGGCGCAGTCCTCACTGACATCCATTTCCATTCGAAGATACTGCCGGCCGAAGATACAGCCGGAACCGGAAAATTCCCGATTCACCGGCCCCGGGCTGCCCTCTGTCTATTTTATATCCCTGAGAAACTGCTGATAGAGATCTTCGGTCTGCTCTTTGGTCAATTTCCCGGAATTGACGATGATGCGGAACCTGAAAGTCGCCTTCTGCCCGGGCTCCAGAGTATAGTTGAGGACGGTTGCTCCTCTGGTAAACTCCTTTGCGCCGAACGGATTGGCAGCAAAGAGGCCATATCCGCGATTATGCCAGTAGGTCGGGTAGAGCGGATTCTTCGGATGATCGAAGATGGCAAGGACGACATCTTCCGCTTTGACATTGCCGCTGAGAGTCATCCATTTCGCCTTTTTCCCCCATGAATTCTTCTCGCTGACATTGCCCTCACTGCTGAGGTAGACGCCATCGACGCCGGCATTGTCGAGTACGGCAACGCTCGTCGGATTTCCACTGGCATCAGTAAAGATGAGTGGCTCCTTTGAGGGCTCTTCAAGCTGGCGAGCAACACGTATGCCAAGGGCTCCCTCCTTGCTGTCGCCAAAGACTACCTTCTTTTCCTGAGCCGTGAGGGTGATGATCCGGTCGATGGCTCGTACACTCCCCGAAGCTCGAAAGATGATCGTCTCGTCCTGCTGCAGAACCTTGCTGCCATCGGGCATGATCCAGTCCATGGTCACATCGAGGCTCGCCCGGCCCCGGCCATTTTTGACGGCTTTGACAGCCTTGTGGTGAATCGTGCCCATCTTCTCCGATCCGCGACCACCGCTGTTATTCCAGAAATCGACTCCGTTGATATTGCCATAATTGAACCAGACGGAGACGTGATGCGGATGATCGGTGCGCTCGCCGGCAACATTGGCCACCGGGTAGCTCCTTGTCACCACGGTTCCCTTCGACGTGCGCAACGGATAGAGAATCGGTTTCTTCTGCGAATCCCAGTAACAGTATGAAGTGAACGGCTGGCCGTCGATCATGACATCGAGCTGCTGTTTCTCCTTCTGTTCAACAATCGTCACATTTTGTGCGGAGACGGCACCAGCCACCAGCATCAGCAACATCAGCAGCGCCGGCAGCCGCACCGGGGATTTTGAATTATTCATTTTATTCCTCGGTATCAATTTATTCCTCGGTATCAATATTTATGCTTAATCACTTACCATTAGTCCGGGGGGAGGAAGAATGGTGCCATCCTCCTCACCCCCCGGGGATCTGAATCAGCCAACGACCACTTCCTGCTTCTTGTCGTCAAAGGTGACGCGCTTGCCGGTCTGAATCGCGGCAATGGTCATGCAGAGCGCAACAGAGTGGTTATAGGCGGCGTGGATGTCGGCATTCGTCTTCTGGCTGCGTCGACGAACGCATTCCATCCAGTTTTTCATGTGAGCCAGAGTCTGCTTGTCGACGCCGGTGTTGGCCGCCGTCTCGATACCTCCCTCGTCGGAGAGAGTATAGTTGTCGAGCAGGTTAGCCTTCATCCCCATCGGTTTGGCAAAGTTCTCCTTGAGACCACCCTCTGAAGTCACCTTGTTGGTGTCGAGGTTGAGGGTGCCGGCATTGGAGTAGTAGATCTCCTTGGTACCTCCGGCCTCATTGGTCATGCGCGAGCTGTAGAGAACCTGAAAAGCCTTGTCGGTCTTTGGATTATGGTAATCGAAGACGGCAGTCATCGTATCCCAGTTCTGGCGACCGTCCTTCCAGAGATAGATGCCGCCATTGGCGACGACGCTGCGTGGGTGGGAGATGCCGGTGAACCAGTGGACGGTGTCGATCTGATGAACCATCCACTGATCGGGGATACCTGAGGAGAAGGGCCAGAAGAGGCGGAATTCAAGGTATTTCCGCGCATCAAACGCAATCTTGGGATCGCGGTTGATCAGGTATCGCTTCCAGTCGGTATCCTCCTGTCGAAGCTGGGGCACAACATTCGGGCGACGCCAGCGGCCGGGCTGATTGACATTCCAGGTCATCTCGGCCATAACGATATCGCCAAACTTGCCCGAGTCGAGATACTCCTTGGCCCGCATGTAACTGTCGGTCGAGCGGCGCTGCGTGCCCACCTGGAATACCTGCTTCGAACTGCCAATCACCTTCAATGCCTCATTGGCATCCGACATGACGTTGGCAAATGGCTTCTCAGCGTAGACATCCTTACCGGCGCGAACGGCCTCGATGGCATGATAGGCATGCTGAAAATCGGCGGTGCCAACGATTACCGCGTCGATATCCTTGCGATCATAGAGCTCATCGGTGTTGCGCACTCCGACCGGTACGCTGATGCCATACTGTTTGGCAATCTGTCCGGGAGCCTCCTCACGACGCTTCTTCCAGATGTCGCAGACGGCGACCAGCTCGAAGTTCATCTCTTTGGCATAGGTCTGGAAAGCCGGAAGGAGCGAACTGGTGGTACGGTCACTCGCCCCGATAATTGCCACCCTCACCCGGTCATTGGCCCCCCTGACCCGCTCGGGTGTCAGGACATTGAAGCGCGAAGCGGCAAGGCCGGCAGTCGCGGCCGTCGTTGTTCGCATAAACTCTCTTCGTGTCGTCTTACTCATACTTGTCTCACCTCTCTTGAAATGCTTGAAATGACTGACTTCACAAGATCAGCCCGGGAATACTTCCGGCTGATGCTGGGGTTGTCGCTGTATGGCGTCTTGCCTGCGTCGCGAATCTCCTGTTGCAGTTGGCGCTTCGTCACCCCGATGATGGTACAGTTGCCGCCAGTCGGGAGATCACCGGGCGGGAGGTTCCGGACTTGATAACTGCGCTTCTGATCCCACACAGGCTCGGCAGGACTCCTCCCCACTGTTGATGAGTGCCAAATACTGGTAATCTTCTGCATCGCTGCCGCATTACTGCGGCCTCTCTGCAGCCGAGCTGATTGCAAGAAATTCGCCACGCCAGAAACGTGTGAAAAAAGAGACGGTGAAATTATAATCCCGTCAGCTCAGATTGTCAGGCAATTTCAGACTGTCGCGGATTCTCTGCTACCAATCAATTTCAGTCAATTGCAGTCAATTTCAGAGTGTCAATCAAGTGGTCGATATCCTCGCGCAGATTGTAAAAGTGCGGCGAGATGCGCAGCCGTCCGCGTCGTGGGGTAGTGACAATGCGCTGGCGATCGAGGCGATGGTAGAGATCCTCAGCAGAGAGGCGTGGGTGGCGACAGCAGATGACCACCGATTTCTCGCCGGGTCGTCGTGAGCTGACGACGATCATTCCGGCTTCGGTGAGTCTTGTACAAAGGTAGTCACCAAGTTCAATCAGGTAGCGCTCGATCTCCTCGGGACCAATCCGGAGAAAGAGTTCGATCGCGGCTCCAAGACCGACGACGCCGGCGGTGTTGAGCACGCCAGGCTCAAAGCGGCGGGCCCCCCTCGCCAGTGGCTGCTGGTCTGCCGAAAAATCAAACGGTCTTTCGACCGACATCCAGCCGACCAGCGTCGGGGCAATATGTTCCAGCGCTTCGCGACGAACATAAAGCAGGGCAATCCCGTCAGGGCCGAGGAGAAATTTGTGAGCATCAGCGGCAAAGGCGTCGATGCAGCACTCCTCGACATCGAGCTTCAACGCGCCAAGCCCCTGGATAGCATCAACGACAAAGAGGATCCCCCGCTCCCGACAGTAGCGTCCAATGGTTCGCAGATCATTCCGAAATCCGCTGCCAAACTCGACGAAACTGAGGCTGACGACCCGGGTGCGATCATCGATCGCTCCGAGAATCTCTTCCGTCTCGAGGCGACACTCCCTTTCGGGCACCAGACGAACCTCGACGCCATATCGATCCCCGATGCGCTGCCACGGAAGAAGGTTCGAGGGGAACTCGCAGTCAGCAGTGACGATATTGTCTCCGGCGAGCCAGGTGATGCCATTGGCGATCATCCCCAGCCCTGCCGAGGTATTTGGCGCAAAGGCAATCTCGGCAGGATCGGCATTGACCAACTGCGCTGCCAGCTCGCGAACCCGCTCAACCGCCTCCCCCCACTCGCGAAAATGGACCAGTCCATGCCCAAGCAGGTCGGCAGTATACTCGCTCATTCGCTCGTAGACGGGACGCGAGATCGGCCCGACTGCCGCGTGATTGAGATAGGTGTACTGCCGCGTCACCGGGAAGAGTTCGCGAATCTCCTTATTCATCAGTCACTCCTGCCTGTCAGATTACTCAGCTATTTGCAGGCTAAAGCAGGGCCGAACCTCGCCGACCACGAGGCGCCGATGGTTGAGCACCTTCGATCCGGCATAACCGGCCAGCCGGGCGAGATGGTCATCATCCAGCAGGCCCAACTGTCGGAGTGTCTCGATGACTACCGGGTCACGTGCCCGACGAATGTCGCCATCTTCGATCTTGATGGCAATCCCCAGCCCTGACGGATAACGATTGCCGGGCAGTACTCCGAGAAGCTGGACACCCTCTGCGCCCACCTTGGAGATGATTCGCCCTGGCAGGGCGTGCATGAGGTCGGTATCGAGCCGCCCGTGCGTCCCGGCGACCATCTCCGGGTGCCCGGTCATCGCCGCCACCACTCGCCGCGTCGCCCCGGCCATCCCTGCCCTGACAGGGTCAGACTGATCAGCGGGATTGACCAGTCGCGCATAGCTTCGTGCCATTGCCTCCAGCGGTACCCCGAAGACCGGAGCGCTGCATCCATCGATCGCCACACTAATCTCCGCCGGTGCCACCCCGGCAAAGAGTCCGACCACGGCGCGAATCTCTCGCTGTACCGGGTGCTCAGGATCAAGGTAACTCTCCAGCGGCTCTCCACGAAATTTTGCCAGCGCGAGCATTCCGGCATGCTTCCCCGAACAGTTGTTATGCCTCACCGTTGGCGCCTTACCTGCCGCTCGCAGTGCCCGTGAAGCCCGCTCATCGAATGGCATGTGCGCACCACACTGCAACGCCTCATCACTGATGCCGACTCGATCAAGAATCGAGGCCACCGCCTCAAGGTGGATCTCCTCACCGCCATGCGAACCAACGATCGTCGCCAGCTCACGTGCTGACAGTCCAAAGGCCTCGAATGCCCCCGAAGTGATCAGTGGCAGCGCCTGGAATGGTTTTGCCGCCGAACGGTAGTATGTCCGAAACCCGGTGCTCCCCAGTCGTGCAACCAGTCCGCCGGCACCGTCAACCACCGCAATGCTCCCGCGATGGAATGACTCTGCTATCTCACCCCGCATCACTTCGACCAGGGGAGGCGCAGCATTCTCAATAGTCAACTCATCCGCCAACTCTCTCTCCGTAGACAGTATCCGCATCAAACTTCCGCAACTGAGTTCAACAACAGGACTCCATCTTGGCGTTACTGAAACCGGACTTCAGAACATTTTCCTGCTAATGTCACGGATCAGCTCATCCTGGTACTGGTTTAAGAAAAAATGTCCTCCAGCAAAGACCCGAAGTTCGAAGAGCCTGGTCGTCCAGTAGCGCCAGTATTCTGCATTCTCGACTGAAACCGACGAATCCGAGTCTCCAACAAAAGCATAAATCGGGCAATTGACTGGTCTCATCTCCGGCGCAGGGCGTTCAAGCAGCTTCAGGTCATGCTGCACCACCCTGAGGGTCAGATTCAGAAACTCTTCGGTATCGAAAACAATTTGAGGAGTGCCACCCATGTTCCTCAAATAATTGATCAGGGCCACACGGTCGGATCCCTCGGTACGCTGTTCGCTCCAGCAGGGCTGGGCAGAGGATATGAATAACTGTTCGGGCAGGCACTTCCCGTATCGCTCCTGCTCGATGGTGAGGAGGTAGGCGATGACACCGCCCAGGCTATGGCCGAAGAAGGAAAAAGGCTTGTCCATACAATCTTCAAGCGCTCTTCGGAATCCTGCAACAGCTTCCTCCGTATCCGTTAACAATGCCTCCCGGAATCGGGTGCCCCTGCCGGGCAGATCGGCTAAGACTACTTCGACTGCAGCAGGAAATTTCGGAACCCAGGAATAGTACGCCGCGGAACTGGCACCGGCATGGTGAAAAATGAACAGCCGTTTCTTTGCAGCCGGCTCGGGCCTGGGGATATACAGCCAGGGATTTAATCGTTGGATCCTCGATTTAGTATTTGAATTCATTTTCGAGCAAGGTTCATAAATTCTGTAAAAGTTTTATTGGGCGCAATCATAACACTCAACATTGGGACAGGCCTTGCTGGAGTCGTCATTCAGTGCCTCGCTCACGTGGCTTGTGGGGGAAGAGATGATCTTTCATCAGTCTTGTGGCGGAGTAGTGGCAGAGTGGCAATCCCGAGGCTTGTCAACAAACCAAGGTTAGAGATCGCCAGTGCTGTCAGGATGCCCCAATGGAATAAGAAAACACCACTGATGTTAATGACGCTTGGGACAATGGCGGTAGCGAAGCCGGCATTGAGGGTTGAATCAAACTCGTCGGCAAGGTCAAACAGGCGCGGTAGCTGGCTCAGGGTCTTTTCAGTGAATACGACCTGCGCGGTGTCAACTGCAACCGTCGTGGCACCACGTAACGAGACTGAGACATTGGCTTTCTTGAGGGCAATTGAATCATTGATTCCATCGCCAACAAAGCAGACCACACGCCCCTGGCGTTGCAATTCCTCAACCAACTCGGCCTTGTGTGTGGGCAGAGTATTGGCATAGTGTTGGTCAATGCCCAGATATTGAGCAAGCTTGCGGGTAGGCTCTTCCTGATCGCCCGAGATGATTACCAGAGAAAGACCGCGTCTGCGCAATGCCTCGATGACACCCTGAACCTCGGGACGGAGTGTTGGCTGTAACTCAATGGCCCCGACCAGCTCATCATCCACTGCCACCATGACGAGCGACTGCCCCTGTGAATGGCAGGCTTCCTGTCTGACACGCACATCAGGCGGCACAGTAATACCCTCTACAGTCATGAAACGGTCACTGCCAACGCGGATCAGCTTGTCCTCCGCTCCTACCTTGATGCCATAGCCAACTTCATATGTGGCATCATCGATGTCGGGCAGGCACAACTGACGGGCCTCCGCTGCCTGACGAATAGCCTTGGCAATGGGGTGTGACTGCCGGTGCTCGGCGGCGGCAGCGTAGGTGAGCAACCTGTCTTCAGGGAGACCGTTGCACAGGTAAATCCCGGCGACAGTGGGCTGGTCCAGTGTCAGGGTGCCGGTCTTGTCAAAAACAACCGTGTCCACGTCCTTCAACAGTTCGAGAGAACGCCCGTCTTTGACGAGGATGCCGTTGCGAGAGGCAATATTGAGGAAGTTCAACATGGCGATCGGCGCAGTAATGCGGAGGGTGACGCCAAAAGCGGTGTTGAGGATCGCCAGGCCGCGCTCAAGGTCTATCGTAATCCAGGCCAAACTACCCAGGAGCAGCATCGGCAGGGCCGACTTGTGGGCGAGGGCTGCCCCTTTGGATTGGAGATCTGCCTGGTAACCGGCTGTAAGATTGAGAATCTTTCCGATCTGGCCGGCAAGGGTCTCTTCGCCGGCTTTTTCGACTCGCACGTAAATCCTGCCCGCCAGCACAACTGTTGAGGCATACACCGAATCGCCGGAGATCTTTTCCGCCGGTTGGGCCTCCCCCGTCAGCACGTGCTGGTCAATCGAGGCCATGCCTGCAGTGATCGTGCCATCAACGGGAAGCATCTGGCCCGCCGCCACCACCACCGTATCACCAGGCTGCAACTGGTCGAATGGTATTTCAACCTCAACCTCATCAATCAACACCCAGACGTAAGGCGATTGCTGACCGAAAATACTGATCAGGCCCTGATGCGAGCGCTCCTGCGTGATCACTAACAGCTTTTCAGCGAGATAATAGAACACCATGGCCAATGTTGCCGGGATGAAAAAGCCTCCCAGCCAAATGCCGGTGATGTTGACCGCACTCAAGACGTGGAAATTCACACGTCGTTCTTTCCTGAGCGTATCAAAGGTTTTTTTGTAAATCGGTGTCGTGAGTAAAAAAGAAAGAGGGACACTGATGATGAGTGAGGGGGGATAGAGCAACGTGCCTGCCGTGATGGCCACCAATGATACAGTGGTGTAGGCAATTTTTCGATTGAGCGATTGTTCATGCTGACTGAGCACCATCTCCTCGCCACGCGAGACAAGTGCGTTGAGTTGCTGGCTGCGTGTACGCCCAAACAGTGGATCGAACCGCTGCCGCATGAACGTCTGATATCTCGAATCAAGCGCGGCGTATGAGGAGGCAACCAGGGACTTGATCTCTTCGCTGTCGGGCCCCTCCGCTAACCATTTGTTGACCTTGTTGTTGACCTGGTCCGCGATCTGTTTTGTAATCAGATCTGTGGTCCGGGCTCTGTGCTGGCGCTCAATGGGCCGGTGCCCGCTTTGGACTTCTTCCAGCAGACTTGAAAATTGGAAGCCTTTTGGCTGGCGACTCTTCGCTTGTGAAGCTTTGGTGAATGAGGCCAGGCCGCCGATGGAGACCACTAACAACTCAAGCAACATTATGATAAGAATCCTCGCGTCAAACGACTGTGAGCGACCTGTGCCTGCACTCGGAAATATTGCATAAATTAAGATGCTGTTCGCGGCTCTCCGCTTAACCGTCATCAATTTCCTGATGATAGCATTATTTTTACTCTGTGGGAATCATCGGTGACGCCACATGTCAGGATCCTCAGGATTGAAATTCAGACTTTTCTCTCTTACACTCTCCCTTCCCGGCAAGGCTTTTGAGAAGGCCCCGGTTTCTTGAGATAAATATTTGTATATTATTCTTTTTAATGAACAGGAGCCTCTTGCCGCCAACTTCCGAATTGATCACATCATGCAAAACTCCCAGGAATTGGTGGGACAGGGGACCAGCTATCCCTTCTCCTGATGCCTCAGGCACGCAAGTTATCGCAGGTTATTACACAGTAACCATCAGGTAAAACCAGCTACCAGGTGAAATCACCCACGAACTAATCCGGATTCATATGCAAAACGACACTAGCTTTCGAAAAGAGCAATTAAAAGCTCGCCTGTTTGACGATATCACGAAACATATTGAGACGATTGGCTATGTACCCGATGACATAGACTCGCTCATTGGCTCCACCAATCTCGACGTGAAGCCCTGGCGTCACCGGGATCTCCACCAACATGAAGGCAACAAGGCCAACGAAGGCATCATTACCCGGGATAAGGATACTCTGGCAGCTTCAGTCAATCGCCTCTACGATAAGGCATTCTTCGATCCCACGGGGATGTTACTGCGCCTTGTAGGCGACAGCGATTTTCGCAATCTGGGCTACTGGACAGCAGAAACAACATCTATCCATCAGGCTGGTGAACAGTTGCAGGATGTACTGCTGGCGAGGATTCCCGTGAAAACGGGGCGGATCCTCGACGTCGCCTGTGGAATGGGGGCTTCCACGCGACGCCTCCTTGCACACTATCCGGCGGATCAGGTCTGGGCCATCAATATCTCCGAAAAGCAAATCGAGTCAACCAGAGAAAAAGCTCCGGGTTGTCACGCACAGGTCATGAATGCAGTTGATTTGAGGTTCGAGGATAACTTCTTTAGTGCCATCTTGTGCATCGAAGCAGCCTGCCACTTTGAAACACGCCGTGATTTTTTCGCGGAGGCCTATCGCGTCCTGCAGCAGGGTGGACACCTTGTCCTGTCCGACGTACTTTTTACCTCAGCGCATCGTCACACCCAGTTTCCGCCGTTCTCCAGCGCCATCAATCACGTTGAAAGCGTCGAGGCGTATGCGGAACAACTGCGGGAAGCAGGCTTTCATCACGTTGATGTTCAGGATGCCTCCGATCAGATCTGGCGTCCACACTTTCTTTACATCGTGAATCTTGCCCATCAGCATTTCTACGATGGCAGGATGAGCGCCGTGGAATTGACGGATGTTCTGTGGCACTACTATTCCCAGAATGCTGTGACCGGTCCCTGTATATTGGCCAGCGCACAGAAGTAACCGTCAGCTCCGAACCATTTCAAGCTGCCGCGAGAGAGCCAATACTGTAGGATACTCAAGTAACCACTGAGGCTGAACAGGTCGCCCCAGTGCCTTTTCCAGTCGGTTCGAGAAGATCGCCGCCGAGATGGAATCCAGGCCATAATTCTGAAATGCCTCGTCGTCGTCCACGGCTGGCAATTTCAGCAACCCCAACAACGTGGTGCGGACGATGGACGCAAGATTGTCGCTGAGCGACTCGTTCGCTGTTTGCTGCTCTCCAATGCCTGGTTCGTGCGTCGGTTCGTGCGTCGGTTCGTCCGCCAGCAAACGATAGATACGGTCAATACGCGCGTCATCCAACCCGCGTATTTCGTCAAGTGACACATAGGAAGTCAGGGTCTCCACGGAGCAAGCCACACCCTGCTGTTTCCATGCTTCCCACGTGGCAAGCTGAGCGTCGAGGGCAGCCAGGTGCGACATCTCTGGTATGGGCGACATCTCTGGCATGGATGATTCACCCTCGCTCTTGTGCCCGTGCAGGAGGGTCGGCTGTGCCGCTCGAAAGACCTCTTCGTTGACATCGCCAAGCAGGATCCAGGGACGCGCCGGGCCGTGAAGGGCCTCGCGGAACAGGAATCGCCCTCGTTGATTGTCGAAAGTTGAAAGGCCCACCTCGGCCAGATTCTTCTCAAGTCGTTCAATCTCTGCACGCGACGAGCGGGCCGTTACCCCCGCGTCATGCCAATCAACCCAGGTGACTGTCCGCCAGGCTTGGCGCTTCTTTTGATGGAACTGAAACGCCGCCACAAAATCCATATAGGCGTTGGCCATTGCGTAATCGCTGGAGCCGCGGGCAAGCGACGGAATCAATCCCGTCAATGAGGAAAAGGCGATGAAGAAATCGAGGTCATCGCCAGCAAAAAGTTCTGCCAATTTCTCCAATCCATTCACCTTCGGCTCCCAAACCTGTTGCATCTCCGCCAGATTTTTTTGCACAAAGGCCGGCTTGCGCAGATCGGAATAGACGCCAGCCGCATGGACCACGCCCCGCAGCTCTCCATGCAAGGCACGCACACCATCAAAGAAACTGCGTAACGCATCGCCATCCGTTAAAGCCCCTGTATAGACCTCCAGAACCTGTACACGTTCACGCAGAGCCTGAAGACCGGCCAGCTTCTCTCTCAAGTCAGGGGCAATGTCAGCGGCAACATCAGGTTCCTCCAGTCTGGCGCGCCATTGCTCCATCGGTGGGAGGCTCTGCCGTCCCATGATGACGAGCTTGCGAGCTCCGAGGTCAACCAGTTCATTCGCAATCTCCAGTCCGATCCCGCGGGTTCCCCCTGTCACCACATACACGCCCTGATCCGCAATGCACGATATACCCTGTGTATACCTCTCCTCAGCGCTGAACGCCTCGATCCGCGGAATGAACCGCTCTCCATCCCGGTAACAGATTTCTGTTTCGCGCAACTTGCTTTGCAACTCTCCGAGTAACACCTCCCGCAGTTGCTCAACTGAGCTGTACAAAAGATCGTCAATGTCCAGACACCTTGCCCGGACGTGACTGTATTCAGCGCTCAACATCTTTACCAATCCGGCGAATTTGGCGCCGGACAAGCTCATCTTCGAGGCGCGAAATGCCTGCAGCCCCCTGGTGACGTACAACAGATTGAGCGCTGCCCCCTGGCCGATAAGCCCCTGATAAAATGCTGCTTTGTGCAGCGGGTCAGTATCGTACTCACGGTGAGCGGCGTAAAGATCACTCAAATCTATCAGGGTACGAGCCTGACAACGCGCACCTATGGACTGGCATGCTGCGGCATCAGGTGCGAGCTGCCCCATCCGCAACAGGTTGTTCGGTGAGAGTCGAGGGAAAAGGAGTCTGGCCAGCGCGGCGCTCTCTTCATTCGCCAGCACGACGACATCATCCGCTTCACCACTTGAGACTCTGACACTCAGCGGAGAAGATTCCCACTTTTTGTCTATAAGCCAGGGCCTGGCAGAAGCAGCCAGTGGTTTCGCTGAGCTGCGAACGAACCGTTGTTGCCCGAGGTAGCGCACCTGCCGGGCGGATTTGCTCAGTGAATCGTCTGCCAACCATTCCTGGAACAGTCGCTGTCGCGGCGTCACACCAGCGCCCATTTCTTCACAGACAACATAAACCCACGACTGAGACGAGAGACCCGGGCCATCAACCGGTCGCGCCAAAAGCTGGTAGACCCTGGCGTGGCGAATTGGCAGGCGTGGTGTTGCCTCCCCAAGGACAAAAATGGTTGCAGGTTCCTGCTCGAATGATACGACTTCGCCGTCTTTAATCGGAAGGCATCGCACGCTCACGGATCCCTCGAGCCCTGCCGCAGCCGCCATTTGCTGCAATAAGCCAACAAAGGCATCAGCCTCAGCCACGTTGTGGTGAAGGACAACCTGCGGGCCGCGGGCAGAGGCCAGAAATCGGGCGCGCCAATCCACGTCAGGCGACAGTGGCTGCAACACCCAATCTTTCTCCAACTCTTCACTATCAGGTACGGACTGTTTGAGGTTGGTGTTTGAGCAGTCCATCGTTCTCTGCTCCAACTCTTCTCCACCCGGCAAAGGATTACAGGCCCAATAGCGCTCGCGGGCAAAAGGGTACGTCGGCAGGGAAAGTCGCGCTGGTCGGGACTCATCGGAATAGAGTTTCGACCAGTCAGGACGTGCTCCGCCCAGCCATGCACGCAACGTCGCCTCATCTGCACGGGGCACGTCGAGCACCGCTTGTGTCCCTTTTCCAACGGTGCCCTGCATCCACAATGACTGGGCGGACGCACGTCCATCGAGGAAATCCATAAGTTGTTGCATCAACTCATCGCGTGACGCCACCAGGAAGCCGACTCGTTCAGCCATTACATCCCGACCCACCTGCAGCGTATAGGCGATGTCCACCAGCAATTCCTCAGGATGCGCTGCCATGTGGTCGAGCAAGCGCTGTGCAGCCTGACGCAATCGGTCTTTTTTCCTCGCGGAAAGCACC
>CAIKMY010000102.1 GCA_903828635.1 uncultured Acidobacteriota bacterium | reverse complement strand
TCGTCTGCGACTTGCCCGTTCCCGGCGGCCCCTCGATCACCAGGCTTCCCCCGCCAAGCGCATCGAGCAGTGCCGAATGCTGCGAACTGTCGGCGTCGCCAATCAGTGGCACCGCCCCCCTCTCCGCCTCCACCTCATCGATCGGGTGCTCGATGCCAAAGAAATCCTCCCCCTCGCGCCCATGCAACAGATCACCAATCAGCTGATGCCCCGAGATCTCTGCCTCAGGCCAGCTTGCCGGATCGAGATCCTGCCAGATGCTCAGCTTGTGAAAGGAGATATTGGTCAGAATCATCTGATTGCGAATCCGCCAGCGCGGCATCCCGCCAATCACTCGCCCAACCGCGGCAAAGTAATCAACCACATCACCATCAACCACCAGATCCGGCAGGCTGATCCCGAAATTGCGCTGAAGCATGACCCGCAGGGTGACATTGACCTCCACCTCGTCACCCGTCGAGGCCAGTTGGTAGCCGACCGCCCCACTCACTCCATCCCGCCCGCTCTTTGTCAGGCTGACCGGCGCCAGCAGCAGCGGTGCATAACGGGCTACCTGCGAAGATCGATCCTCATACCATTCAAGAAACCCAAAGACGAGGTAGAGTGTGCTTACCCCGGTCTCCTCGATCGATGATCTGTTCTGTTTCTCGATTGCCCGACAGGCTTGATTCAACGACTCGGAAAACCTCAGGACTTGCAGCCGACTCGGAGACTGAAGAAGGCTCTCCCCGACCCCTGCCAAACTCATTCGCAGCTCGGACGAGATGTCGAGGCCAATCATCCGTGCCTGTCGCTCGACGGCATCAGCCCCCTCACCCGCCGACTCGCGCTCCCGCTCCTCTCCTCTCACACCGGATTCAACCCGTAATCCCCCTCTTCGCGTTACGCTACTCTCAACAACCGTCTCACTTCGCGGTGTCACTGGCGCGGCCGCCAGCATCGGAACCGGCACCGGATGAAAGACCTTCTCATCCCGCAGGTCTCGGAAAACGAGATCCGGCGCGACGTCGACAAACCTCAGCGTTTGGGTGGATGTCTCGATCCTGCCAGAGTCAATATCGAAATTCAGCAGCCGATTACGATTGCCAAGATCGAGCAGGTTCTCTCTCAACTTTGCCAGACCATTGACGATCAGGGCTCGTCGGGACTCTTCTGTTGCAGACATGGATTTTCCTCGGGTCCCGCCACTGGCTAAGCGACGGGAAGAGCTTGAGGGCACTATCACTGACCATCATCGTCCAATCAGTCATATATCCGGCATATATCAAGCACATATCCGGCCGGATATCTCACGATCATCCGATGAGCGGAAGAGACACACATTCACGGGGGGAGGTCTCCCGAGGGGGTGGGAGCCGGGGACAACAAAGCTAATAATACTCCATTAAGCCCGAAGATTAAAAGAGTAATTTCCATGGCAGCTCAAATAATTGAGACTTGCGCTGGAATCGTGCCCCCTCCCGCTCCGCCCCGTGTGAGATTCATCTGCGGTGATTTCAAGACGTCAGCCAGGAATTGAATGAGCTGACTCGCTGTGGTATCGTGCGGCCATTATATTTGGAAAGAGAGAGGCAAAAGAGCAATGCAGATAACAATAACAAAAACAAAGTTGACAAGCGCAGTTACACTTATCGCACTGACCGCTGTCATGAGTATGACAGTGGACACCGTCACCGCCCAGGAGCGGACTCAGGAGAAGAGGAGAGAGGTCATCGTCACTCGCGAAGGTGCGAGAGAGATGACGATCATCGTCGAGGGAAATGGCAATGTCACGCCTCCGGAAACTTTCAATATTGCCGTCCCAGCCACCCCGATCAATCAATTGATGACCGTAGCCGCGCAGGAGAATGGCAATGTCTTCTTCTCCGTCAGCTCAGCGGTTATGCCCTTTGAGAACAAGGTGGTCAAGGGTATCCCCTTCAGTGCCGAGTCGGTGACGGAGTTTACCCAGTCGCTGCCTGATGGCAATCGAATCCAGCGCAAGTCGGCCACCGGGCTCCATCGTGACAGCGAAGGACGCACGCGTCGTGAGTTCTCTCCGCCAGTGGTGGGAATGATCCCTGGCGGGCCTGACCCGGGGAAGTCGATCCAGATCTTCGACCCGGTCGGCAACACCCTTTATACCCTCAACCCTTCCTCGCAAACTGTGCACAAAGTCACCATCCCCGAGGGATTGCCCAACTTCGGCCCCGCTGCCCCGGGCAATGGCAATGTCATGCGATTCAATCGCCAGGCCTCGGGAAGCGGTCGTCCGGAGGTGCTGACACTCATCAACGGTGAGATGCAGAAGAAGAACATTCGCCAGGAAAATCTTGGCACACAATCGATCGATGGTGTCACTGCTGAGGGAACTCGCACCATCGAGACCATCCCGGCGGGAGATATTGGCAATGACCGTCCCATCGAGATCATCAATGAGCGCTGGTACTCCGGGGAATTACAGATGACCGTACTCACCAGGCACAGCGATCCCCGCTTCGGTGACAATGTCTGGCGGCTCACCAACGTCGTTCGCCAGGAGCCATATGCCGGCCTCTTCCAGGTGCCAGCCGACTACAAAGTCGAGGGGCCTGGCAATATGCAGCGCCACATCGAGACTCGTGTCATCAGGCAGGAGAGAGAGCGCAACTGACCACTTCACGCCAATACTGAATAACCATCAGGCCCGCCCGTCGGTCTCTCCGGGGCGGGTTTTTTCATTGATGTCCGACCGACATAATCTGCCCCCCGGCAGTTGATCCTTGTGAGAGTCGACTGCCGGGGCGAGGAACATCGTGCCAGAGTTACCGGGCTGACAGCACCTTTGGCTGATGAAGAACCCAGCGACGAATGATCTGGTAGCCACGTTCGCCGGGGGTGAAGCGACGCCCTCCCTGGTGACCATCCTCCTTGCCTGTCTGAACATTGAGCGGCTTGCGGAGGAGCTTGCTGGTCTCGATATCAGCGGAGTTGACGCGCTGCTGGAGAACGAGGTAGTTGCGAAGCATCTTGTTCATCGACCAGAAGCCGTTACCGTCGGCGGGTTCGAGTTCCATTGAAGGAACACGGCCGCGAACACCATGGCAGCGGAGGCAGGACATCTCATCCATGCGCTGGGCGCGATTGAGTTCGGGGGCCAGATAGTCACTGAAATAGCGGAAGCTGGCCACGAACTCAGGGGAGAGTTTTGGCTCACCATTGACATCGCGCAGAGAAGCAGCCAATGGCTCCTGCCTGGCAGCCTCGCGAAGATCGGCAATCCAGCGATCGGGATTGGTGGTGAGGACGACATTGCGTGCGGCCTGTGCAAGACCGCCATCTTTTTCTGTCTCGGCAAGGCGGCTGAGAGCCTCACGGACCCGGGATTCGCGCCGGAGCGGAGTGAGGTTGGCCATGCGCAGAGCGAGAGAACGAGTCATGTAGGGTGCATCCGGGCGGAGCATCTGCAGATAAAGATCAATGGCACGCGCCCGTGCAGCGGCGACCTCCGGATCGGGTGTGCCGGTCGAAGGGTTATCGACTTCAGGGACGCCATCGCCAAATTCCATGACCCAGCGGACGCTTGGAAGCCAGAAATGACCAATCAGGGGATTGGCGATTGTGCCGGGCAGGTAGCGCAGCAGAACCTCGGTATGAAGGTCGGGGTTACTGGCAATGGTTGGCCCCATACGATCGGCAAGATACCAGTCGGGATTCTGCTGACCCATTGGCTTGACCGACTCAGCAGCGGCATCGAGATGGCGTGTGACCTCGGCGGGTGAGGGCTTTGGGTCGAACCTCGGGATGAGCAGGTTATAGAGGATCTGGCGCTGTTCGGTAGTCTTCGGGACCGCCCAGTTGGCACGGGCAAGGAGGCGGATGACCGGAGCGGCGAGGGTTTGACGACGGTCATAATCCTGAGCGCCGCGAATGATCTGCTCAACAAGGGGGCCGACCTTCTCCTCGGTGGCCGGGAGAGTGACGGTGCTCGGATCGGAGACAGCGGCGGCGGCAATGGTCCGTAGCGACTCCGGGCCGTTGGTTGAGTAATCAATGATGCGATCCTGAAGTGGAGTATAACCGACTCCTGAGGAGCCTTCGAGGACGAGGCGCAGCCCGGGGAGGTTGGCAGAGTCGGTTTGTCCCCAGAGGTGAAGGGCGGCTTTGCCAATCATCCCGGCGCTGCCGGGGGTGATGTAGCCCATCTGACCGGGTCCGCCGTCTCCACCTGAGGTGTTGTAGAAGGTAGCGGCAATCGTTACGAGGCGGCGGGCAAGCCGATCCCTGACGGCAGCGGCGAGTTTGGTATCAGCCAGTCGTGCCTCGATCGATCTGAAGAGATCGGCGAGTTCCTTGTACTGGTGTTCTTCACTGCCGTTGGCCTTGTGCCCGTTGGCAATGAAGAGTGCGTGTGACTGGTAGCGGAAGCAGTTTTCGACGAGGGCGTTCGACTCGGGGGCCAGCAACTTGCGCAGCCAGGCGGACTGAATGGCGGCGCGCATCGGCTGATTCCAGACCCACCATTGCCAGGCGGCCCTTGCCGTCCAGGCGCGAACTCCGGGATGATGATCATCATTGAGACCACGGTCAAGGGCCGATGTCAGCCGCTCGTGAGAGAATCGCGGCCTGGTCATGACGGCATCAGCACGAATCGCAAGGGCCTTCATTGCCGTTTCGCGGGTCAGATCGCTGCCACGCTCCGCAGCAAGCAGCACAGCGTCAACCCCCTTGTCGTCGAGGAGCGTCTGCTCTGTGGCCCAGGCGGCGGCGTCACGAACCATCTTCACCGGATCACCCATCGCCCTGATCAATGGTGCAACTCCGGCCTCCTCGTGAATCGCACCAAGCCCCATCACCGCCCAGGTGCGCACCCACGGGCTCTCGTGACCCGAGAGTCGAATCATCTCATTGATCATCTTCGGATCACTGGCGTGATAGATTGCCCTCGCTCGGGCAATGGTAGCGACAAGACCGCCAGCAGCGACAGGGATCACCGGGCGATCAGCCGCAGGATAGAGGCGGGAGAGCGCGTGCAGCGAATACGATGTCGTCACAAACCCGGTCTGGGCGGCCTTATTCCAGCGGCCGTACGGATCCTGCATCCGCAAAAGCGCCTTGACGCCGCGAGCAACTGCCGAATCATCGACGCCGCGCCCCATTGCCTGAAGTGCAATCAGGGCAAGGGCCGTCGGTGCCGGATCATACTGCCCGTCGGTCTTCCAGGCAGCACCACCATCGGCCGGCTTGCCCGGATCGAATCCCCAGGAGCCATCCGGATTCTGAATCGCACGGAGTCGGGCTTCATCTTTTGGTAACTGCTCGGCAATGCGCGACAGCAGGCGTTGGGCGGCCACTTCGTCAAGCAACACATAGTCGGGGAAACGTGCCGGGGGTGGAGGCCCGGGTGTCCCGTCAGGATTGGGCTTCGGTGCGGGTGGAGCCGGGGGCTCGGGTGGTAAAGTCTGCTGCGTTGCCCGCGCACGGCGGCTCTGCTCGATGTAGTCGGACGGGAAGAAGCGGCGGAAAAACTCAATGCGGTGGGAGAGATCATCACTGTAGCGCGGAACGACGCCAAGCAATTTCTCTGCCTTCTCCTCGATCGCTGCAAGATAGCGCGGGTGGCCGGTCCGCTCCCAGGCTCGTCGCAAAATCTCACCAGAGTAGTTGTAAACGACCGATTGGCCGACATTTGAACCGGGGCCGGCGGCGTTGATGCCACTCGGATCGGCCGTCTGCAGCACATGATTGGCCGCGCGCAATGCCTGCATCGAGTGGAGACGGCGCGGCGCGATGATCCGCTCGAGCGTCGTCACCGCATGTCCGGCAACTCGCGTTCCCGCCGGCCCGTCGCCAATGTCGAGCGGTGCAAGGCTGGTGTTATTGGCGGCCTCCCTGAGGTAATTGGTCGGTCGCAGCGACTCGTACATGATGTTTATCATCCGACGGTAGTGCTGAATATTCTCGACGCGGTAGCCGTTCTCGATCGGCACCACCGGCCCCCAGACTCCCGACTGTGTGTGGCAGCTCATGCAATGGGTGCCCATGAGGTTCCCGGTATCACGGATGCGTCGCTCAACGCTGGCACCTCGCGGACGGTTGGAGAGCCACGAATCAACCTGGCCGATGTGGTCGTACATACCCTGTCGGATCGCGAGGCGCGGGTCGTCGTATGGTGCCGGCCGCAGTACTCGCAGCTCGATCTCGTAGCCCGGTGCATTGGCCTCGGCGCGCAGGAAATAGACGCCACCGGGCTTGATCAGGCGAACGATTGCCGCGCGATGTCCCTCGTTCTGCTGGTGAACCCGCTCATTTTCGTTGCGGCCTTCGGTGTATTCGGCAATCGGGAGCAGCCGGCGCGGCCAGGAATTGCCGGAAGCGGCGAGGGATTTGAGTGTCTCAGCGCCCCCCTCAAGTGCATAGACTCGCAATTGTGCCGCCAACGTGTGATCAGGGATCGCGAGGTCGGCCGTCAGCAGTCTCGGCTCACGACCGTTGTAGATCAACTGAAACCAGTCATCACCAGAGCGGCCGACCGCACCATTATCGAAGTATTCAATATCATCGGCGCCACCGGAGATTCTCACTGACCGGATGCCTTCACCTTCCGGCAGGACAATCGACTGAGCCGTCTCGGGAGTGTCATTCGGCTCCTGCTCGATCTGCATGCCGGCAGCCTCAGATCCATTGAGGTCGATCGGGGCGAGATCGATCCGCAGCGGCAGTGAGGTACCTGCCGGCCAGGGAGTCTGCCGTGGAAACACATTCGTCGCCGGAGCAATCCCCTCGTCACGCCAGCGTGGCCCCTCAAAGATGGTCGGCTCATCGGTTACCGGAGCAATCCGCAGAATGTAGTCGCCGGCAAAGGGTGCACGGTAGACCAGGTAAAGATCGGGATCGAGTGCGTGGAGCACTTTACGCCAGCCGGCCGACGGTGGCGCGTAGATGCCGAAGGCATCGGCTTTGCGCCCTCCCGGCAGTGATGATAACCCGGCCGACTTCGGCTCCGAGACCGGCATCCAGCTGACCCCGATCCGGCCGTGAGGCGGCAGCAGCGACGGCTGCGGCAACCCGACCGAAATCTCAACCGCCTCGCCCTCGCGCAGCGACACCCGACGCTCCCACGGCGAGGCAAACCGGATCGTCGTCTTCAGGGAACCTGCCGCGACCGGTGTCACCCCGGGCTTCATCCATAGCCGGGCCTCTCCCCGGCTATCGCCGAGCCAGGCCAAACCAATTGCCACCACTACTAACAATAGCCGCCACCGTACTCGCTGCTGCCGTCTTGCTGACTTCATCTTCTGTGCTCCTGTCAGGTGCTCCTGTATTGTTCTCAGTTCTTCGATTGCTGATCGATTCGATGAAGATATGTTTTTTTGACAGAATTTCAAGTATTTTCCGGTAAATCGGGCACCCACCACCACGTAAAGTAATTCCCCGGCGGTGAAAGCCGGATACCTCCCGGAGGTATTACCCTCTTTTTCCCATACTTGATCAGATGACCGGCCCCGAAGAGTCGCGATAACTGCAAGGCACACCAGCCCATCGTCCGGCGGGCATTGAGCTCCGATGCCGGGTGGAAAACCTCCCCTTTGTCAGTCTGGTAATAAAATGCATCGATGCTGAAGACTCCGTGATACCCTTCGCCGACAAGCTGCTCGCGAAACCGGTGGAGATCGTCAACCCACCCCGCCGGGTGATCAGCATCGCGAACGCCAATGAGGCTCGCAATCCACTGTAAACGACGGTTGACCTGGTTCTCATAAACGATGAAGCGCTCCTCATCGGGCAGCCAGAGCGCGCTGATGTCCCGGATTCGCTGGCGCAACGGTTCCATCACCAGCGGAAAGATTGCCGGCGGCAGTGTCCGGCAATCTTTCACCGACTCAACAAGACGATGCCCCCGACCCGACATCCCACTCGACGACTTGAGCAGACAGGGCCGCTGCAGCTCCAGGAAGAGGCGCGCTGCCTCTGCTGGCGTATGACAAATTGCTCCCTCATAGCCGTAGCGCTCACCCCACCAGGCAAAGGCATAGACCTTATGGTTGAGCCGCGCCATCAGCGGGAGCTCCAGACTCCCCCACCAGTCGATCGTCGCTGGTTCCTTCGTCAGTGCCGGACGATGACCGGTTCGCAGGGATATCTCTTCGAGGTATCCATCCGGATATTCCCCAACCACGGAGACCGGATCCCTCTGAACCCAGAAAGCGATAAACTCCAGCTCCCGGTTGAGCGATGGCGCCGGCCCGCTCCCGAATAACACCTCTTCATAATCAGCGTTGACCCGAATTACTGCCATCAACTATCTCACTCCTCCCCGATGCGCAATTTGTCTGAAGATGAGGCTTAATGCTAACTTTACATTTCTATAAATGAGCTTTGATGTCGAAGACATATGATAATCATTTAACCGAACGACCAAACGCGAATCTATTGTTCTGGCAAATGAATGGCTGGACAAGAGAAAACAGACAATATCAGATCAGAGGAGGGAGATAATGGTAAATATCGGAAATCTTTGGGTTCGAACACTGCAGAGGCTCGGGCTGGTGATGGCGGCAGTGACATTTTTCGCGATGCCGGCGCTGGCGCAGTTCGAGACGGCAACGGTGCTTGGGACGGTGCGTGACCCGAATGGGGCAGTACTGCCGGGGGCAAAGGTGACACTGAAGAACGTCGCCACCGGGATCACGGCGACGGCAATGACCGACAATGGCGGCGACTATCTCTTTCCGTCAGTCAAGATCGGAATCTACAGGGTGACGGCGGAGCTGCAGGGCTTCTCGACCGGCGCGGTCGAGCAGGTGAACGTGACAGTTGAGGCCAGACAGCGCGTCGACATCACGCTGCAAGTGGGAACGACAAGTGAAGTGGTAACGATCACCGACCAGGCGCCACTGCTGGAGACCGATTCCAGCTCGAAGGGGCAGATCATCGGCGAGAAACAGATGATCAACCTGCCGATTCTCGGTCGCACTTACTCATCGCTGGCGCTGCTGGCACCCGGTGTGCGTCAGTCACAGTCGGGCAACCAGGGTGATATCTCTTTCCGCCGCGAGGGGGCCTACAACGTCAACGGTCAGCGCAGCGTCTACAATAACTTCCTGCTCGACGGAATCGACAACAATTTTTACGGAACGACCAATCAGGGCTTCTCCAATCAGGCGGTGCAGCCCTCGCCCGATTTCGTTGCCGAATTCCGAATGTCGGTCAACACCTACAGTGCGGAGTACGGTCGCACGACCGGCGCGGTGATGAATGTCTCGACGCGCAGCGGAACCAATCAATTTCATGGACGCGCCTGGAACTACCTGCAGAATACGGCGCTCAACGCGGCGGGCTTCTTCAGGCCAATCGACGGACGCAAGCCGCAGGTCAACCGCAACCAGTTTGGCTTCGTCTTTGGCGGGCCGATCATCAGGGATCGCACATTTTTCATGATTGATTACGAAGGGTCACGCTGGATTCAGAGCCCCTTCGGCCTTGCCTCGCTGCCGACGCTCGACCAGCGACGCGGCATCCTGGCAACTGATGTCCGGGTTCCCTATGACTTTGTTGATGACACTGGCAAAACTATTGCCGCCGGGACAGTGATAGCGGCAGGACAGCCGGTACCGATGACGAGGTTTGCACGGACGGTGCTGGCCAATCTGCCGGCACCAAACCGCCCGGGAGGGGGTGCCTTCGGGGTAGCCAACAACTTTGGCGGCTTCGTTCGCAATCGCCTCTTCGAGGACAAGGGTGATTTGCGGCTCGACCATAACTTTAACGAGAAGCTGAACGGCTTTGCGCGCTACAGCCATCGACGCCAGACTATCCAGCAGCCGGGCCTGGTGACGGGTTTCTCGGGCGGCAACGCGATCGGAAATCTTGGCACATACAATCAACAGGGTGTAGGCGGCATCACCTGGACAGTCGATCGCAACACGATCCTCGATTATCGGTTCTCGGTGACCCGGCTGGGAATGGATCGTCTGCCGGCATTGGTGGGTGGACCGAGCATGCGCGAGCTCTTCGGGATCACCGGTCTGCCGGAGGGAGCGCGCATCCAGGGAGGCGTCACTCCGCAGGATATCGGCGGACTGGGCACGCGCATCGGGCGCCAGTCGACCAATCCACAGTCGCAGTTCCCGACGACGATCAACTCGCGCCTCAACATGACCTTCCTTGCCGGTCGTCACAGCCTGAAGAGCGGCTATGAATATGTCGCCCTCAACCAGACGGTTGACGACACCAATCCCCTCTACGGAATCGACAATTACGGTGGAGGCTTCAGCCGCCCGAGTTCGACGGTGGCTGCCACCTACCTGCATAATCTTGCCGACTTTTACTTTGGCGCACGCAACAACTACCAGTTGGCGACGCAGGTCAAGGCACAAATGCGCCAGCGCTTCCACTACTGGTATCTCCAGGATGATTTCAAGGTTTCGCAGAAGGTGACGCTTAACCTCGGCGTGCGCTACGAGCTGGCAACACCGGTTTATGACGCCGACAATCGCCTCGCCAACTTCGATCCGAACACGAAATCGATCATCGTCGCCAGGAGCGGATCGATTGCGGATCGTGCGCTGCGTGACCTCGACAAGAACAACTTCGTACCGCGGATTGGCCTTGCCTGGCAAATCTTTGACAAAACGGTGATCCGCACCGGCTATGCGCTGGGCTACAATTACTGGAACCGCATGGC